>CALHCJ010000060.1 GCA_937936275.1 uncultured Flavobacteriaceae bacterium | reverse complement strand
GGCGATGGGGCTCACCCCTTACCATTCCGAACAGGGAAGTTAAGCCCATTTGCGCCGATGGTACTGCTACACCAAGTGGGAGAGTAGGTAGCCGCCTTTTTCGAGGTCCCTTCACATCAAGTGAAGGGACCTTTTTTTATGTTGTAAATTGAAGATTTAATCTATCGTAATCGTTTTTGTAAAGCTTTGTACAATAGCAAAATATCCGAGAGGAAAAGCTTGCGGACGTTCAACATTGTCAACAATATCAATGTTATTTAAACCGGTTATATCAAAAATATTACCACGAGCTGTAGCAACAGGTGTTTCAAAAACACCAAGATTATTTTCAGTCTGTTCAATAAGAACATTCATATAATTATAAAAGCCTCTGTCGGCTCCGAGTATGCTAACAGCAATTTCTTGACCAGATTGCAGCTCTTTATTATAGAAATATGAAAATTCAAATGATTTACCTTGGTAAAAAGCATCTTCAGTGACTAAAAACTCTCCAAAATCAAAATCAAAAACATAAAAATTATCCTGTTCTCCATCATCTGTGAAGGAGACGATTACTTCTGTACTTTCTTCATTAAACAGTTGTTGGGTACCTTGTCTTATTTCTTCTATAGGATTGACAGGTACATATTTTGTGCTTGCATAATACCTACGTTCGTTATAGGTAATTATTAAAACGAAACGCACGTTATCATTTTCCAATACGCTTGTGGGTATACGCTGTTCGGTTGAAAAACTTGGATCTGGTACATATGTGCCTGATCCGCGATCTACATCTGTTAGATTTGAAAAACTAGTCTCAACTACTCTAGTACCATCTTCACTTAAAGTTTCCGTCAAAATAACAATACTTTCTAGCGATGTTACTGGTGTTGCTTCAAAAAAATTGTTTGTCTCAGAAACTTTTATTTCAATAGGAATAAACTCTTGACTAAGATCGTTGACCCTGATAACCCCATTTACAACTAATCTTGGTTCTTGAGTAGGAAGCTCAATATCGATAATATCTTCGCAGGCCATAAGGCCAAAACATAAGATGGAAAACAGAAGTTTTTTTTTCATATGAACATTTATGTTTAGGTAAATTACCAAAATTATCATTTAATAGATACCATAGTTTGTTATAAATATTCTTACTCTAAAGATATCGTCTTGTGAATATAAGAACCCTTGGTATCTTTGATCTCAATGAAAGACATCCAAATTCGTTCTAAGGAAGAATTATTAAATACAATTAGCCATGCTTTGGGGGCTATTTTTGGTGTTATTGGGCTTTTCTTTTTAATTTCTAAGAATTCAGAGAAAACAGCATATGCTACTGTTAGTATCACAATCTACAGCTTCACCTTTATCTCAATGTTTATGGTTTCAAGTTTGTATCACTATGTACGTGATACAGATATAAAAAGAAAGCTAAGAATAGTAGATCATATTAATATTTACTTTTTAATTGCTGGTAGCTACACCCCTATATGCTTGATTACTTTATTAAATGGTAAAGGATGGACTATTTTCTACGCCGTTTGGGGAATCACCGCAATCGGTACTCTACTTAAAATATTCTTTACAGGAAAATTTGAAATTCTTTCACTTGTTTTTTATCTCGCCATGGGTTGGTTAATTGTATATGACTTTGATAATATATTAGATTACGTTTCCGCAGAGGGAATTCAATTGTTGTTTTTTGGAGGTGCTTTTTATACCCTAGGAGTTATTTTTTATGCTTTTGATAAGATACCTTTTAATCATTTTATTTGGCATCTTTTTGTTCTCGTAGGGGCTTTGAGTCATTGGCTGATGATATATTATTACATCATTTAACTGTGAATGACATCTTGGTATTCCCGAAAGAAATCTTCAAAAAGATTCATGTTATGGTTTAAAAATTCCATAGTTTCTCGCCAAGTATTCTTGTTATGAATGGAGACATCTTCCTTTTGCACATATACCCTCGAAATTTCTTTGTGATTGTCTAACAGAAAAGAATCGTTGAACTGAGCTTCTGAGAGGTATTCATCAACTAAAATTGATTTTAGAGAGATCAACTTTTCCCAAAGCTGAACACGCTGTTCCATATCTGAAGTTTCAATATCCATAGATACCATTGCCATTTTTAAATTGAAATGGAACTTTAAAGAAAGCCCTTTGATTTTGGTGTCATAAAGTATCCATTTACATGGGAAAGATTTACCAAAAGCGATCCAGAAATCTTGCCGTAGTTGTTTCGATTCCTCTTTGCTAAACATTTAAAGAAAATATGCAATGCTGATTCCTACTAGAATAACAGCAAGTTTTCGCAAGTTAAATTTGTGACCTTCTGAACTTTCAAAAAGTATAACCGTAGAGATGTGAAAAAACACTCCGATTACTAAAGCTGTAATTGGGGCGAAATATTCAGAGGCAAAATCAAATGTGGCTGCTACATAAGTTCCTAAGGGTGTCATTGATGCAAATAGTATTATAAATAATATAGCATTGCTCAATTTGATTTTAGATCCTAACAAAAAAATACTGAGAATGATCGCTATGGGAATTTTGTGAATGAGAATTCCGTAGATAATAGTATCGTGATTTTCAATTGGAAAACCCTCTAAAAAAGAGTGGATACATAGGCTTACAAATAATAACCATGGAAAACTACTCTTCTCACTATCTAAATGCACATGACCATGTTCGGCACCTTTAGAGAAGAACTCTAAGAATATTTGTAGAAGAATACCCAACATAATAAAAACACCCACAGTTTTAGGGTTCGAGTTTTGATACGCTGAAGGTAAAAGCTCAAATACCGTAAGGGCAAGCAGAAAAGCGCCACTAAAAGCTAAAAGCAGCTTGAAATGCTCTTTGCTTTTTGGTTTTGTGATGAGAACAAAAACAAAACTTAATAGTACTCCTAAAATTGGTAAGAGATAGGTCATATGATGGTCAGATGTTGGTCGGTTTATTTCTTTGTGTTAGTCGATACAATGTTATAAACCTTAAACTAAAACAAATGTGTTTAACAATAATCTCAATAGCTAATTAGCGGATAAAAATAGGCTATTTTTGTATTTAAATGATGAATCGTGATGGGCAATAATTTTAAAATGGTCGCCAAGACACTTTTTGGTTTTGAAGAAATTTTAGCAAAGGAAATTAGAAATTTAGGCGGAGGCAACGTAGTTGAAGGGGTTCGAAGTGTTTCTTTTGAAGGTGATATTGGCTTTATGTATAAGGCCAATCTCTGTTTGCGAACCGCCATAAAAATTATAAAACCCATTCACTCATTTTCTTTAAGAACTGAACAAGAATTATATAAAAATATCTATAGGATGGATTGGTCAGAGTATCTTTCTGTGGATACTACTTTTTCAATAGATACTACGGTTAAATCAGATAACTTCACACATTCTCTATATGTATCTCAAAAAGTAAAAGATGCCATAGTCGATAAATTTAGAGATACAGAGGGTGAAAGACCAAGTGTAGATGTCAAGCACCCTGATTTAAGAATTAACATTCATATTCAGAGAGATCGTTGTAATGTTTCGTTAGACAGTTCTGGAAGATCTTTACATCAGAGAGGATATCGAATTTCAACAAATATTGCGCCTATTAATGAGGTGTTGGCTGCCGGGCTTTTATTGTTAAGTGGTTGGGATGGTCAATGCGACTTTTTAGACCCGATGTGTGGTAGCGGCACATTGTTGACTGAAGCCGCGATGATTGCTTGTAATATTCCAGCAAACATTAATCGTAAGGAATTTGCCTTTGAAAAATGGGATGATTTTGATGAAGAATTATTTGAAAAAATTGTGGACAGTTCTTTAAAGAAAACAAGAGAGTTTCATCATAAAATTATTGGTTATGATAAGGCCCCATCAGCGGTTCGAAAGTCCATTGAGAATATTGAAAGTGCTAATTTATCAGACTACATCTCAGTAGAGCGTAAGAACTTTTTTGATACTGATAAATTTACAGACAAGCATCTTCACATGGTTTTCAATCCGCCTTATGGAGAACGATTAGATCGCTCTGATTTAAAATCTGATTTCGATGTAGAGGCTTTTTACGCAGATATTGGTGATACTCTAAAACAGGGTTATCCTGGTACAGATGCTTGGTTTATCACTTCTAACCTAGAGGCTTTAAAGTTCGTTGGGCTGCGTCCATCAAGAAAAATCAAAGTTTTTAATAGTCATCTTGAATCGCGCTTAGCGAAATATGTGATGTACGAAGGAAGTAAAAAAGCTAAGTTTCAAAATAAAGCTACTAAAGAAGATTAATTATTTTCTTCTTCCTCTAATGTAGGCTTTTGTTCAACAGATTTTGGTTTTTTTGCTTTACGATAAAAGGGTAAAAAGTAAGATATAGAAAAGTTATACCCTATTCCGAAGTTACTACCATCAGTTACCTTATTGAAGCCAGGAATGAAAAGATTTTTGAAGTTTTCAGGTTGTTTATTTAATGGATCAATTAAAAACCCCATACGTACACTTCCTCCCAAATAAATATTTGCGAAAAGTTCAGCCTTGATACCGAGTACAAATTCTAACCAATGGGCACTAAGACCTTTAAATTCTTCTGAACCATTTGCGCCCGGAGCAAAGCTATCTGGATTCCAGTAGCGATTGCTATTAAAAATTTGATAATTGTTCAAGGTTTGACTAAAAGTGCTAAATGCATAACGCCCTCCTATATAGATTAGGTTTTGTTCGCCGTACCAGTTTGCGTAAGTGTTGTAATCAAGCCCCAACTTGATATAACTACCTGAAGTGGTAAAATTGAATAAGTCCTCTTGACGAGATCTCTTTTCATTTCCAATCTCTGCTGCCGCAAAATATTTTTGACTAAGTCGATAGTCTCCAACAAATTCGAGTCCAGTATATTCTGGTTCAAAAAAAGAAATAGTGGGTCTGCTTAAATCAACACCAATTCTCAATCCATAAGCTTGCTTATAAACTACAGTGTCTTTCGGTTTTGTGTCGATAGGTTTATTTTGCGCATTTCCTGAAAAGAAACAGCAAACCAAGATAATACTAATGAAATATTTTAACATGTGCTGTTACTTCTTCTTCGATCATTACCGAAGTTTTAATAATTTCTATTTCTTGAATCCAATTCTCTATCGACGGGGTAAAGCTTGTAGAAAGATTATCATAGTTTACGATAAAACCACAAGCTCGATCTTTAAAAACTTCTTCGGTTTCATAAAGAAATTGTAGGGTGTCACTTTTTCCTGTTTCTTCTCCACTGTCATCATCCTCTGAGTCAATTATGAATGAAAACATGGTGGAGATGTCAGTAGTTTTCAAAGGGATAGCAATAGAATCTAAGGTGCTAGATCGATCTGTAAAGGTGTCTACTGGTTCGCCATTACCAATACCAACTACTCTTAAACCCGGCACTACTTTAAACTCCGTTGGGTTTTCTATATCATAGAAACGAATAATTAACAAGGGTGTATCCGCATCTACACAAATATCATCTTTTTCGCAACCTAAAAAAATGGTTAAGCCAAAGAGCAGTATCAAGCTGAATTTTATCCTATTCATAGCATTATAACTTTTCTAAAAGTACGATATTTTCGACATGATGTGTTTGAGGAAACATATCTACAGGTTGTACTTTAGTAACTTTGTATGCCTCTTTCATAAGCGCTAAATCTCTAGCCTGGGTTGCGCTATTACAACTAACATAAACAACTTTTTTAGGTGCTATGTTCAATATCTGTTGTACTACATCTTTATGCATACCATCCCTCGGTGGGTCAGTTATGATAACATCAGGAGAGCCATGCGTTGCAATGAATTCCTCATTGAACACATTCTTCATATCGCCAACGAAGAAATCAACATTTTCAATTTTATTGTTTTTAGCATTTGCTTTGGCATCTCGAATAGCATCAGGTACAGACTCAATACCAATTACTTTTTTCGCTTTTTTAGCAACAAATTGTGCGATTGTTCCTGTACCTGTGTATAAATCATAAACTAATTCTTCCCCGGTTAGGCCGGCAAAATCTCTTGTTCTTTTATAAAGCTCAAACGCTTGTTCTGAATTCGTTTGGTAGAAAGATTTCGCTGTTATCTTAAATTGTAACCCCTCCATTTCTTCAAAAATATGATCTCTACCAGCATAACATATGACGTCTTGATCATAAATAGTATCATTTGCTTTGCCATTAACGACGAATAATAACGAAGTAATTTCAGGAAAAGTTTTTGCCAAATGATCTAATAAGAGCTCACGTTTGATTTGATCATCTTCGAAAAACTGAACTAAAACCATAATTTCACCTGTTGATGATGTGCGAATCATTAAGGTTCGCAGTAATCCAAATTGATTTCTAGGATTGAAGAATGATAAATTATTTCTTGTAGCAAAGTCTTTTGTTTCTAGTCGAATTGCATTTGACGGATCTGTTTGTAGATGGCATTTTTCAATATCTAAAATTTTATCCCACATGCCAGGAATATGAAACCCTAATGCGTTTTTATCTTCAAAAATAGTATCTGATTGCAGCTCTTCTAGCGTTAACCAACGACTATCGGAAAAAGAAAATTCCATCTTATTGCGATAAAAATATTGTTTTTTTGAACCTAATATCGGTGCAACTTCGGGGAGTTCAAGATGCCCTATTCGGCGTAAATTGTTTTCAACCTCTTTTTGTTTAAAATATAGTTGATGTTCGTAGCCCATGTGCTGCCATTTGCAACCTCCACAGGTACCAAAATGTTTACATACAGGAGATACACGTTTATCGGATAGGGAGTGAAAGCGAATCGCAGAGCCTTCAAAATAACTCTTTCGTTTTTTTGTGGTTTGAACATCAACAACATCACCAGGCACCGTATTGGTCATAAAGATAACCCGTCCGTCTGGAGCTTTTCCGATAGTTTTACCTTTTGCCCCAGCATCAATCACTTCGACATTTTCAAAAACTTGCCGTCTGTTCTTTTTCCGCATGGCGCAAAAATAGGAATTGGATTCATTTATTCAGGTAACTTCGAAGGGAATAACAATATTTTAAGCAAAATATGAACCTTTTCAACTTTATGTAGTCTTTAGAGTAGTAATAGTTATGGATAACCCTAGTAAAGTTTTTGATGGATTATTAGTATTGCAATACCGATCGGGTACAAAGAAAGCTTTGAGTATTTTGGTGAAAAAGTATCATGCTAAGCTATGTAAACATTCTTATTGGTATACTCATGATATTGAAGCGTCGAAAGATATCGTTCAAGATTGCTGGGGTATTGTCATAAGGAAAATAGACGGTCTGAAAGAACCTAATCTTTTTGGTAGTTGGGCATTTCGGATTGTAACTCGGAAGTCATTAGATTTTGTTTCTAAAAGGAAAAGAGAGCTGGAAAAACTACATCAGTCATACAGTACAGCAACTATTCAGACCAATGAAGAAGATTTAGACGACGCGATTAGAAGACTTCAGCAGGGAATACAAAAGTTATCTAAAGAACAGCAAATCGTTCTACGGCTATTTTACATAGAAAAATATTCTTTAAACGAAATAAGTGAAATACTTGAAATCTCAATAGGAACTATAAAATCGAGGCTATTTCATGCCAGAGAAAAATTAAAAACACTTTTAAAAAAACAATTTCATGGAAAAGAATAAAGAAAGAATCGATGACTTAATCAAAGAAGCACTAAATAGTGAAGAAGCAAAATTTTATGACGAATTAGGGGAGCAAACACTGCTTGAAAAATTTGGACAAGCTCATAAAGGTAAAACAGGATGGCTAACTTCAATAATGACAATAATGCATGTTTTAGTTTTTGTAGTTTTTATTTTCTGTACGGTTCAATTTTTCAATACTGAGGTGGCAATTGAGTTAATTAAGTGGGCCAGTGCGGGCTTTCTATGTATGATTTTTATGGGAATGATGAAATTATACATCTGGATGCAAATTGATAAAAACGATATCCTGCGAGAATTGAAACGCTTAGAAATGCAAGTTTCTGTTTTATTTGAAAAAAGGAAATAGTAATTCAAAAAGAAAGAGCCTTTCGTTTCCGAAAGACCCTTTCAACAGATACAAACAACTAACTAATCAAAAAATTTAACTGTTGTTGGAGTTAAATTTACCTAGAATACGTTCCATCTGTTTTCCTGCTGCTGCTCTGCCGCCTAAGCCAAAAGAAAGGGCAATGGTGATAGCAACTGTGCCTAGGGTAATACCAAAAGCCATGTTGATAATTTCATCGCCAATACCCATTGTCTTGAGTCCCATTGCTAAGAAGATAGCTAGTACACATACTCGAATAATGGAAGCAACAAATTTGTTATTCCCATTTTTTGCAACGCTGTCATGAGCAATACCACCTAACCAATTGCCTACAATTAGAATTACCAAACCAAACAAAATATTACCAGAAACCCCAACAATCGTATTTAAGATTTCTGTTAGCTTTGAAAACTCTAATTTTTCAATAGCTGTCATTAATCCGAAAAGAACGATGAAGAAGAATGCGATATTTCCAATAGCTTTTGAAATATTCGCTTTAGATGAAAGTCCTTTTAATTTCATTTTATCTAACAGACTATTTAGCTTAAAACTTTCTAATAAGTCGGTGATCAGACTCGCTATGAATTTACCGCCAACAACAAATAGAATTAGTATAATTACTGCAACGATAATTCTAGGTATAGCATTAAAAAACTGAGATAACATTTCAGTAGCCGGTTCTGAAATAGCTTCCATGTTGAGAATATTCAGCGCGGTGATCAGCAGAGGAATGAAGATAAAGATGAAAACCACCTTTTTAAGAATATTAACTAAATCAATATTCTCAGGCAACTTAAATTTTGGAACTAAATTTTGAATAGTATCACCAGAAAGACCAACCAATTCAGAAATAATTGTAGCTAGCATATAGCCTATGTAACCTACAAGACCAGCACCCACAATATTAGGAACGTAGGTCAAAAAGCTGTTTAGTAAGTTTTTTACTGGATCTAAAACGCTGGTCATACCTAGTTTTGATAGCGCTAGCATAAACACAAAAATCATGATAAGAAAGTATACAAGTTTAGCTACAAATTTGGATAGTGGCATTTTACCAGCATTTAACTTATCATCTACACCAGTTCGTTTCATTAGCTTTCCAATAAGTCGTTTCAGAAACCCTGCAATCAACCATCCAATGATCAAAATAGCAATCGCGGCGATGGTATTGGGTAGGTATCCGCTGAGGGATCCTGTTAAATCATTAAGAATGTTTTCAAGAGTATTCATTTTTATAGAATTAAATGTTAGTGTACTATGTAAGACCCCATCCTATTTTAAAAGTCACTTTTCATGTAAAGTATTCTTATCGAGCTACGTTGTTCGATCATCTTAAACATGGTGTCTAAATAGAAAAAAAATTATATTTTTGCGAGGCTTATTAGCTAGGGATGATTTCTCTCCCACGCTGAATTTTCGACACTACGAAAAGAAAAAGGTATAGAAGGAATTACTGAAGTTTTATTTAAAGTAATTTTTTATCATGTCAATTTTAGAAAAAATCACTTCTGAAGATGCAATTGCATTGGAAGATAAGTATGGAGCGCACAATTATCATCCACTCCCAGTGGTACTAAGTAAAGGTGAAGGAGTATTTGTTTGGGATGTAGAAGGCAAAAAGTATTATGATTTTCTTTCTGCTTACTCTGCCGTAAATCAAGGACATTGCCACCCCAAAATTGTGGGAGCAATGGTTCATCAAGCACAAACCTTAACACTTACATCACGAGCATTTTATAATGATGTGCTTGGTACGTTTGAAAAATATGCTACCGAAACATTTAAATTCGACAAACTTCTACCAATGAATACTGGTGCTGAGGCAGTAGAAACTGCTTTAAAGTTATGTCGCAAATGGGCTTATGAGAAAAAAGGGCTACCGGAAAATAAGGCACAAATTATTGTTTGTGAAAATAATTTTCACGGAAGAACAACTACTATTATTTCATTTTCTAATGATCCTGTAGCGCGAAAGAATTTTGGTCCCTATACCGAAGGATTTTTAAAGATAGAATATGACAATCTCAAGGCCTTGGAAGAAGCACTTGAAACTAATTCAAATATTGCAGGCTTTTTAGTTGAACCCATTCAGGGAGAAGCAGGAGTTTACGTTCCTTCGGAAGGATACTTAGCAGGAGCAAAAGCGCTGTGCGAAAAATACAATGTTTTATTTATTGCTGATGAAGTTCAAACGGGTATCGCTAGAACGGGGCGTCTCTTAGCAACCTGTGGAAATTGTTCGTGTACTGATAAACATTGTAGTGGTACACCTGAAGTAAAGCCTGATATTTTAATTTTAGGAAAAGCACTTTCTGGGGGCGCTTATCCAGTTTCTGCTGTACTGGCGAACGACGAAATCATGGGGGTTATAAAACCAGGCAACCATGGAAGTACTTTTGGAGGTAACCCGATAGCAGCAGCAGTAGGAATCGCTGCCTTAGATGTCATAAAAGAAGAAGAACTAGCCAAAAATGCTTTTGAATTGGGTGAGCTATTTAGAACAGAACTAGGTAAATTTATAGAGCGCTGTACTATCGTCAATGCGGTAAGAGGAAAAGGTTTACTCAATGCAATTCTGATTAATGATACAGAGGAAAGTTCTACTGCATGGGATATCTGTATGGCGTTAAAAGAAAATGGATTGTTAGCAAAACCAACACATTGTAACATTATTCGTTTTGCGCCCCCTTTGGTCATGACCAAAGATCAGTTGTTAGACTGTGTTTCAATTATTATCAAAACACTTCAACAATTTGAAAAATAAAAAAAGCCCTGAGATTTTAATCTCGGGGCTTTTTACGTTGAGTCAATTGTAATTAGAAATTCTCCGCTCCTAAATTTGAAGTAATCATGGCGATTATAAATCCGAAGTACAAAATCCATATGACGAGCATGATTACTGCAACAGCGAGACCTATATAAGATAGTATTCTTCCTGTTTTTACATTATCAATTCCGGCCGGATACATTTCTGGATTTGCATTATAGGCGCTCTCTGCTTTTTTGGCATTCGACAGCCCGATAAAGCTAAAGATAGCCGCAAACGGTCCACAACATATAAATGATGTCACTACAGCTATAATACCAAATGTTAATGCATTGCTTGCGCCCGGTGGTGGTTGATTGTTCATGGGTTTCTAGTTTTGCATTTCTTGTAATTGCTCCATATATTCTTCCATCATTTCTTCGTACATACCTGTTGACTTTAAGTAAAAATAGGCAGCAACGGAAAGAACACTTAGTACAAGGCCAATAATTGCAATTATCTTAGCCGTTTTTAACTGGCTGAAATTAGTGTAATTCTCAGGATTTTCTTTATATACTTTTTCATCTTTATTGGTTAAAAACAGCGCTATACCTGAAAGCACAAGCCCACCAAAACCCGAAGTACAGCAGCATCCTATAAAAGATAAAATACCAAGTACAAGAGCGATGGTGACATTAGGTAATTTTTGTTGTTCCATAATTGTGAAGTTTTGTTTTGGTTATATGAATTTTAAAATATAATTACCAAGTATCAGAATGACACTTGAAATTGAAAGTAAAATAATGATGCTATTAATTTTCTTTATTTTGATAAATACATCGGTGAAGATAAATCCAAACAGAGGAATAATTGTAAAAATGGCAGGCCACATTTCCCATGCGGCAGCAAATTCACCTTGAAATAAGAATGCTATCGACCTTTGCAATCCGCATCCTGGGCATTCAAAGCCCCAAATACTTTTTGATAAACACGGTAACATGTATTGTTCAAAATTCATAGCTATTATTTTCAATCAAAGAATTGATAAATACACCGAAAAATACCATTATTTTTAGGGAATTAAAACTAATTCATGCCTGTTTTTCAAATAAACGACAGTGTTGAGACGATTGATGATACGATCAAAGGAATAGTTGTTGCTATAAACAATACTATCATTACTATCAAGACCGAAGATGGGTTCGATATGACTTACGATTCAACTGAACTAGTCAAAATTTCTGATGAAATTATCGTTAGTAATTATGACGTAGCTAAAGTAAAGTCTCAAAAGGAAATCCCCAGAAAAAAGAGAGCAACTTCAATAAAACCTAAAGAACGTAATGCACCTAAGATGGAAGTCGATCTCCATATTCATCAGCTAACGAGTTCTGAAAGTGGAATGACGAGCCATGATAAGTTGAATTTGCAGATAGAGACTGCAAAGCGTCAGCTAGAGTTTGCAATACGTAAGCGAATTCAAAAGGTGGTTTTTATTCACGGCGTAGGGGAGGGTATACTAAAAGAAGAATTGAAATATCTTTTTGGTCGCTATGATACAATTAAATATTATGACGCAGATTATCAGAAATATGGCTTGGGTGCTACCGAAGTTTATATTTTTCAGAATACTTAACCTTCTTCTTCGATTGGAATCTCAGTAGTTACAGTTCCAAAATTATTTATTGACAGGTCTGTTATTCGAACATCTTTCGACGTCACTAAAGAAATAGCGCTTAGCTCAATAACATGATTATAACTTAATTCATCGGCACTAAGTGTTGACGTAATAAATACGCTTCCTCCTTCTGCAATAATTTCATCTAATACCGTAGGAGTAGTCACAGGAATATCAGCGCAGAAATAGGTAGTTGAAACATTGTCTGAAAAAGTTCTGTAGGTGACTTTAACGGTTCCAGTGGCGGATACAGCATATTCAGTACTTCCTTCAGAGGCCTCATTGCGTATTGCGCCAAAAGGCAGTTCTAATATCAGGGCTTCAGTCGCATTCAATTTAAATAATAAATTTCCAGTGTCTACTGAAACACCTTCACAGGTCTGTATCGTGGTACTGTCAAAGTCTAAAGTTTCAATTTGTAAATCACCGTCATCACAGGCCAATAAGAATATCAAAACTCCGAATAAAAAGAATTTTTTCATGGTTCAAATTTAAGTCAAATATCCCACAAGTTTCTACCTTATTGACAGCAAATTAACTTAAATTCAGTTAATTTTGAATAGTTTTTTAGGACTGTAGATTATGAATAATATTTATTTAGATAACGCTGCTACAACACGAGTAAGAGAAAGTGTTATTGTAAAAATGCAAGATGCTTTAGCTAATTTTTATGGTAATCCTTCTTCTACACATAGTTTCGGGAGATCTGCGAAAACCGCGATTGAAAGTGCTAGAAAAACGATTGCAAAAACGTTGAATGCCCACCCATCAGAAATAATTTTTACATCAGGTGGAACGGAGGCTGACAATATGATCTTAAGATGCGCTGTGCGTGATTTGGGGGTGCAAACTATTATTACAACAAAAATTGAGCATCACGCAGTGACACATACGGTAGAGGAATTGGAGTCAAAACAAAATATACAACTGCTTTACGTCAATCTTGATTCAGATGGCTCTCCTGATTTAGATCATTTGTCAGAACTTTTGAAAAAAGATGATACCAAAAAGTTGGTTAGTTTGATGCATATTAATAATGAGATTGGTAATAAACTCGATATTGAGCTCGTGAGCGAAATATGTAAATCAAACGATGCATTGTTTCATTCAGATACGGTACAATCGATAGGACATTATAAATGGGACGTTCAAAAAACGCCCATTGATTTTATGGCTGCTGCGGCACATAAATTTCACGGTCCGAAAGGTATTGGTTTTGCTTATATTCGAAAAAATTCGGGGTTGGGATGTATGATTTCGGGTGGTTCGCAAGAAAGAGGTTATCGAGCGGGTACAGAATCATTTCATAATATTGTTGGTCTTGAAGAAGCTTTTATTTGTGCATATGAAAATTTGGAAGAAGAAAAGTTATATGTTACAGAATTGAAACGCTATTTCATTGAGCAATTACAGGTCGCAATTCCTGATGCCAAATTTAATGGTCTTTCGGGAGATTTAGACAAGAGTACGTATACCTTGGTCAACGTGTTATTACCTGTTGATGCGCAAAAGGCATTGATGCTCTTATTTCATCTTGATATTAAAGGTATCGCATGTTCTAAAGGAAGTGCTTGTCAATCAGGCAGTGGTAAAGGATCTCATGTGCTTTCCGAAATTTTATCCGATGAAGATATGCAAAAGCCTTCTTTGCGTTTTTCCTTTTCAAAATATAACACCAAAGAAGAACTTGATCAGACCATTTCCGTTTTAAAAGAATTTACTGAGCAATAAACTCAATCTTTTCCTTTTTTACGGTCTTTTCTTTTTTCACGGTCGTAAGGAAATTTTCGGGAAGCTAATCTCATCATTCGATCGATTAGGTCATCGGTATTCTTGCCCGATTTCTTGTTGATTTCCTTTTCATACTTCCAAAGTAATTTTCCGGTAAGACCATCACTGATTTTAATTCCAATTCTTCCATAGTTAGCATCTCCCAAGAAATAGTCTAAAAAACTGAAGTCATCAGGAATACCCTTGGAAAGTAAAATATTCAGATCTAAGGTGCCACTAATGATTCCATCTACCTGTAATATTTCACTGAGTTCCTTTGTGGTATAAACATCAATATTTTGATAGGTGATATTATTCTTAGCTAATACGGCATTTGTGTTTTTGATATTCTGAAATTCAACTGAGAATTTTTTTTTCTTTTTGCGTTTTGAAAAATAAGTTTCTAATGCATTCTGAACTGCATAGCCTTCTTTCTCTTCTCTAGCTATTAAATCTTGTTTAGATATATCATCTTTGAGGTCTAGATTTGTAAGAAAAGGAAGAATAGCTAACACCTTATGCTCGCCGCTAAAATCGTCAAATTTATCACTTTCGTATATGTTCTTCTGGGCGGTTAAAGCCACACTTGTTAAGATGAAAATATATAGCGCAATTCTTTTCATGAATAGAGGTATTGATTAAACTAGAAACGAGCATTAAATTTAATATTTAGTACTCGGCTAGTTAAAAAATTTGGAACTGCAAATTGTTGTTTACTATCTGCATCTCTCACCCAAGTATTGGTTATAGAATTTTGATTGTTGAATAAATTGAAAATTTCAAAGCCAACATTTAACTCTTTAAAACTATTTAACCAATGATATTTTGGGTATTTTTTCGTTTCATCTACAAAAGTATAGGAAATTCCTAAATCGGCCCTTCTATAATCTCTTAATCTATTCTGAAAACTATAAGGATCAGCATAACTAGGTGACCCACCTGGAACTCCTGTATTGTACACTAAGTTCAGAAACATTTTAACACGGGGAATATTGGGAATATAATCTTGAAACAAAATAGCAAATTTTAGGCGTTGATCTGTGGGTCTTGAGATATATCCTCTATTGTTGCTATTTTCTTTGGTTTGTAAATAACCAAGGCTCACCCACGATTCGGTTCCAGGTACGAAGGCTCCATTCACTCGTACTTCAGTACCATAAACATAGGCTTTTGCATTATTGTCGGCTACATATCGAATACGAACATCTTCAATAGTATAGGTATTCACGTTTTGAAGGTTTTTATAATATGCTTCACTGATTAGCGTAAAAGGCCTATTCCACAATTGAAAACTGTATTCATTACCTAATACAAAATGAGTTGCTTTTTGAGCCTTAACTTCAGGATTGATAGCTCCAGTAATTCCTCGAAGCTCTCGATAAAATGGGGGTTGGTGATACACCCCTGTTGAAAATCGAAACAACATATCTCTATCCCAGTTTGGTTTAAGAGCAATTTGGGCTCTTGGGCTGAGAACGGTTTGGGAGGTTTTTCGTATTCCAGTTCCTTTTACTGTCCAATGATGTGCTCTGATTCCGATGTTGTAATAAATATTATTTTCATTGATATTTTTGCGATCACTTAACTGCGCATAGGCAGTAAAACGATTGGTCTTGACAAAGTTTGTAGCCACTAACGATTCATAGGCTACCAGAGGTTCTTCAAAAGGTTCTTCAGGTTGGTTGTTGACAAATTCGGGTAGGGGAGGACGTACTGAAAACCCAGCAGAATCAATAAATTCTGATTCTCGAAGCTGATCTCGGATATCTTCATGTGAATATTTCACACCCCATTGTAACAATTTGTCTGCTTTTGCATGGATACCTTTATGCTCAAGGTTAAATATGAGGGCATCAAGGTTATTACGAGCCCGATTAAATTGAGTGCCTATGCCTTTTGACGTGGTAACTTCTCCAATATTTTCACTCCCTAGATTAGAATCAACTTCGCCCAATTCGTAACTCGCGATAATATCTGAGCGTTCTTCTTCAATGGTGTGATAGACCGATGAAATTAATTTAACAGTAGTGTTTTCATTTAGCGTATAGTTTCCTTTTAGGGCACCTAGTGCTGTATTGTATCTGTTATTTTCTTCTCCTTCATAGTTAATAATTAATGATCTTGGGCGATCTATTGTACCAAAATTTGTCTGTCGGTTTAAGGGTTCATTTTGATAATCGTTTATTGAAATGTTACCGAAGAAATTCAAATTGAATCGCTTTGAAAATCGGTAGGTTAAATAACTTTGAACATCAAAAAATGTTGGATTGAAATTCGTATTGGTTTGTTGACTATTCACCAATAGCGCATTGTTTCGGTAACGAATACCAGAAATACTACTAAACTTTTTTTCTTTTGAAATCGTTTCGATAGAGGCACTAGCTCCCAAAAAACTTCCTTGTACCTGGGCGGCGAAACTAACAGGGTTTTTGTAAGTGATGGCTAAAACAGAGGATAATTTATCTCCGTACTTCGCTTGAAAACCTCCAGAAGAAAACTTTATATCTTGAACCAGATTCGCATTGACAAAACTGAGTCCTTCCTGTTGAGCCGATCGAATTAAAAATGGGCGGTAAACCTCTATTTCATTGACATAAACAAGATTTTCATCATAATTGCCACCTCTAACAGAATATTGTGTACTCAACTCATTATTAGAAGATACACCTGGCAAGAGTTTAAGAACATTTTCTACTCCAGCGTTAGCACCGGGTATTTTTCTAATAATTTCTTTAGAAATGGTAGAGATTCCCTCAATATTTTTTTCTCCTGTTGGAGTAACCGTAACTCCGTCAACTTGAGTGATATTAATTTTCATGACAGGGTTGAACTCATAGGTTTCATTGGTAGTTAAAACCAAGTTTTCGATAACTACATCCTTATGACCAAGATGCGAAAATGTAACAGTGACCTCAGTATCAGCAGTAATTTGAAGGATATAAAATCCATCTGAGTTTGAAGAAGTTCCCTTAGATTCTGAGGAAATGTTGACATTTTGTAGCGGGCTATTTTCTTCATCCAACACAACACCAGTAATGGTTGCCGTTTGCCCATTGATCACGGTGAAATAGCAACATACTACAATGACCAGAATGGACCGAAGGATTTTCAAATAAAATTATTTTCTGTAGAATGTACGGTTAAAAGTAGTTGTATTACCAACATTATCAGTAACAATAACTTCTAGATTACACTGTTTTTCATGAATTACTTTATCGTCGAAATTATAAGTCAGGGTGTTTTTCTTCGATTCATATTCCATTAAAATCCATTCTCCATTTAAGGTAGCGGAATAGGTATCAACTCCACTAAGATCATCAGAAATATGTACGCGCAAATAGCTGTAATTATTTAGCCACTGTTTTTCTTTGAAATTTAGAGCTCTTACTTTCGGTGCAACGGTATCTTTTGCTAAAGTGTATGTGCCTAGATTACGGGTTTTAGTGGTAAAGGAATTACCTCGCTTGTAGGTTGATGCATAACTAGCTTTTCGCTTTTTATCTAAACGAGCAATAAACATTTGTTTCCGATCTTCTTTTGTATATTTTGAGGTGTCAAAAGTGATGGTGAAGTTACGATGTGCGGGCACCCTGCTATTATGAATAGTTACGGTATCAGATCCCTCTTCTAAATCAATATAAAAGTCTTTGTAAAAGGTGTTTGCAGGAAAATATACTTTGGCAGCACCCAAGTCGTAATTGTTTGGTTTTTTAGCGATTACATATGTATCTGTTTTTTTCTTTTCTTTTTCTATTTTTACCTCTTCCTTTTTTCCCTCAACTGGAATAATGACTTTTGTTAAGTTGCCGTGTAAATCTTTTAATAGTAACTCTATCGAATATGACATACCCTCCTTAATTAAAATTTTGCCATCATTTTTTAAGGTATTATATATGTTTAGTCGATTACCAGGAGTTAAAAAACATTGCTGAATTTTTTGCCGATATTTTCCGTAGTGGTCATAATCAACTAAAGTGTTAATGTAACGGGTCTCACCAAATGAGAAGGTTTCAAAATCATAATCTGTATACACTTCTCCGTTTACCAATAATTGAATAGCGTAAATTCCATTCTTGTTGGCTGCCATGTCTTGACGATCGAAGCCTATAAAGCCAAAACCAATTATGCCCGACGCTTTTACCTTCTCTGCTAGAAATGTACCATCTTTTTGTTTAGAAAAGTTCAGTTGAACTTTGTTGGCACTTTGATTTACCTGGGCATCATCAGAAAGTGGATATGCGAATATTTTATTTAATACTGGGTTTGTGGCATCACGAACCTCAAGACCATAAAGCAACGGATTTGTGGGTTTCTCAGAGACACTACTACGTATTTCAAAATGAAGATGCGGGCCCGAAGACCCTCCAGTATTTCCGCTGTATGCAATTACTTCTCCCTGCTGTACTTTAACATCTCCATAGTCTGGAAACACTTCTATTTCGTAGGCTTTTTTCTCGTATTGAATTTTTTTAACATACTCCTCTATCTCTGGTCCAAATTTTTGGAGATGTCCGTAAACGGAAGTATATCCATTAGGATGCGCAACATAAAGAACCTTTCCATAACCATATAGAGAGACTTTTATTCTCGTAATGGTCCCGTCTCCAATTGCATAAACTGGAAGTCCTTGCCGCTGCTGCGTTTTAATATCTATTCCAGAATGAAAGTGGTTTGATCTGAGTTCACCAAAGGTTCCTGCCAATATTAATGGTATATCCAAAGGAGATCTAAATGCATCTTGTGGGTACTTTTCTTGTGCATGTATACTCAGAGATAAAACTAAGAAAAACGTAATGAAGACTTTGTATGTCATTGCTAAGTTACTTGGTCAAAAATGGGGCTATCGATTGTACTAGGCTAAACAAAATTAAAGATATATAGGTGCTTATAAACGAATACTAAAACCGTAAAATTAAGCAGATGAACACAATTAACAACATTCACACCTGAAAAATACCAGCATTAAATTATCCTGTAACATGTAATTAACGATTTTAATGACATTAAAGTATTACTTCAAGAATAATTGAAAAAAGTATTGCTAAGTCTTATGAGGTATGTTAACTTTGTGTAAAACGCATTGAGTTTTTTGCATGAGTGAGTTAGTCCAAATAGTCGATTCTTTGGAGAATAAAATCAGTAAGCTGCTGCACAAATTAGAATTGTTACAGCAAGCCAACACGAAGTTGGAAAATGATTTAATTGCTACACGTAATAGTTATGATAGCAACCAAAAAATAGTTTCGGAATGGGAAGAAAAATATAACGCACTAAAGCTTGCAAACTCGATGCTGGGCAGTAATACAAATAAAACAGAAGCTAAGCTTAAAATAAACACGTTGATTAGAGAGTTGGACCATTGTATCGCCCAACTAGCAGAATAAACGCTTGATTGAATGTCTGAAAAGCTCAAAATAAAATTATCTATCGCCGATAGAGTATATCCGCTAACGATCGACCCTGCGCAAGAGGAAGGTTTAAGAAAAGCGGCGAAAAATATTGAGCAATTAGCAAAAAAATTTGAATCAAGCTATGCCGTTCGTGACAAGCAAGATGTATTGGCGATGTGCGCCCTACAGTTTGCTTCGAAAATTGAACAAAAAGGTATTGATCAATCAGAAATTTCATCCGAATCTATTGAGCGCTTAAAGGCATTAGATAATTTGGTAAATGCGAAGCTGAGTATATAATACGTTCTTTTAAATATTTTAAAGTTACTGCCCACATTGGTAATAATTTTTGACAAACTCAACATTCATTTGTTTAAAAAGGGTGAGTTTAGATTGTAAAAGCGTGCCTTGCTAGTACAAGGATTTTTGATCAGTCTGTTAGCCCTAAACCTGTTTTATAGGAGTTTGTACAAAACTTCTCCAATGTGGGCTTTTTTTTATAATTAATTTTCAAACCATGGATAACATAACAACTATAATCGTCGGTATCGTAGCCCTCATCATTGGCTTTGTCATCGCCAAGTTTATGGAAAAAGGGAAAGCCTCAAAAACTATCGCCAATTCTAAAAAAGAAGCAGAAAATATTATTAAGGCTGCTAAAGTTGATGCGGAGAATATCAAAAAGGATAAAATTTTTCAAGCGAAAGAAAAGTTTTTAGAATTAAAAGCTGAACATGAAAAGGTCATTATCTCAAAGGATAAAAAGATGGCCGAAGCAGAAAAGCGCACAAGAGATAAGGAGTCACAGGTTAGTAGTGAACTTGCGAAGAATAAAAACACAAATAAACAGCTAGAGGCAAAACTAAAAGACGTTGAGCATAAAGCTGAATTTTACGAAAAGAAGAAATCAGAAGTAGAGAAATTACACAAGAGTCAGATACAACAGTTAGAGGTCATCTCAGGGCTCTCCGCAGATGAGGCAAAGGGTCAACTAATGGAGTCTCTGAAGGAAACGGCGAAGTCAGACGCCATGACTTATCTACAGACTACAATGGAGGAAGCTAAACTGACCGCTCAGCAAGAAGCACGTAAGATTGTAATTAATACGATACAGCGTATTGGCACAGAGGAAGCCGTCGAGAATTGTGTTTCTGTTTTTAATTTGGAATCTGATGATGTCAAGGGAAGAATTATTGGTCGAGAAGGACGCAATATTCGAGCATTAGAGTCTGCAACGGGAGTAGAAATTATTGTAGACGATACGCCAGATGCGATTATTTTATCTTGCTTTGATTCTGTGCGACGAGAAATTGCCCGATTGTCTTTACACAAGCTGGTTACTGATGGAAGAATTCACCCTGCAAGAATCGAGGAGATTGTAAGAAAAACTGAAAAACAAATTGAAACCGAGATTGTAGAAATAGGGAAACGCACTATAATTGATTTAGGTATACATGGATTGCATCCTGAATTAATCAAAGCGGTAGGTCGTATGAAGTACAGATCATCTTATGGCCAGAACCTTTTGCAGCATTCGCGAGAAGTGGCAAAACTTTGTGGTGTTATGGCTGCAGAAATGGGATTGAATGCCAAAGTCGCAAAGCGGGCTGGATTGCTTCACGATATTGGTAAGGTACCAAATACCGAGGCTGAGGTAGAAACGCCACACGCCATTTTAGGAATGCAATGGGCAGAGAAATTTGGAGAAAAGCCAGATGTATGTAACGCTATTGGTGCGCACCACGATGAGATTGAAATGAAAACCTTAATATCTCCAATAGTACAGGTTTGTGATGCGATTAGTGGTGCGAGACCTGGCGCAAGAAGACAAGTAATGGATTCTTATATTCAGAGATTGAAAGATCTTGAGGAAGTTGCTTTCGGATTCAGTGGTGTTCAAAAGGCATATGCTATTCAGGCGGGTAGAGAGCTTCGCGTTATTGTAGAGAGTGAGAAAGTTAGCGATGATAAGGCCGCTGAATTATCCTTTGAAATCTCTCAAAAGATTCAAACTGACATGACGTATCCTGGCCAGGTAAAGGTCACCGTTATACGTGAAACTAGAGCTGTCAACGTTGCTAAATAACAAATAAAACAACTACATAAAATATAAAAGAAAGAGCCAATACATGGCTCTTTTTTATTATACGCTTATCATGAATTCAGTTTGCTGTTAAATCTAACCACTCTCTAAGTGCTTTCAGCTCTTCATATGTAAGTTTAATTTTTTTGCCCTTGGGCATTTTCTTTTTAATAAATACTTGCTTGTGTATTGATTCAGAAAGAGAATCCATGTTTTCGAGAGTAAAAATATCTTGCCTTTTTTTTGTGGCATGACATACATTGCATTTTAAGACTAAAACTTGAAATGCGTTGTTTTGAATGTTTTCTCTACTGTTGGTACCTTGACTATATACTTGACTTAGGAAACAACAATAAAAAGATAGGAAAAGGCAAACTATGAACGACTTCATTGAAGGACTTTTAGTATAAATTATTCCTCTTCTGAAGCCTTGATTTCTTCAACTTCTTTGTTGAGGTTGTTCTCCATGATGTTAAGCTTTTTTAGCTTTGCTTGCCATGTTTCGAGTGAATTTTTGTGGGCATCTACACGCTTTACTACATCCTTTACTAGCGGGTTGTCTTCCGATGCATTAGAAAAGAATTGGAGATTATTTTCCAATTGACGTATTTCGTTCTTACTCTCTTCTATTTTTCTACGAATAAATGTTCGTTCATTTGATATGGCCCTACTGTCATCTTCTTTAGCGAGCTCTTGAATTTTATTGCCATATTTAAGAAGTTCTGATTCTTGAACACTAATATCAAGTTTCTTAAAAATTGCGTCTAATATTTTATTAAACTTCTGGTCGATACCCTTTTTATTAAAGGGAACTCTTCCGATTGCTTTCCATTCTGCAATAAATGCCTTAATTGAAGTAAGGTCCTCCTTTTTTTTGCCTGAAAGTTCAAAGTCTTTCAATTTTTTCAAACAAGCTTCTTTTTTTAATAAATTCTCTGTTTCCTTTACTTGAGCTTTGTTTTTTAGTGCATGCAGTCGATCAAAATAGTGATTGCAAGCGTTTTTAAACTCTTTCCAAATCTTATCAGAATATTTTCTAGGTACGTGTCCAATACGTTTCCATTCACTTTGAATTCGTTTCATTTCATGGGTTGTGGTGTCCCATTCGTCACTGTCCTTTAAAGCGATTGCCAAAGTCAAAAGTTCACGTTTTTTTTCAAGATTTAGTTGTTGTTCCTTTTTGATGTTCTTATAATATGCATTTTTGCCCCTATTGAATTTTCGAAGAGCCTCCTTAAATTCGGCCCACGTTTTCTCATTGACTTTTTGAGGCACTTTTCCTGCCTTGAAAAAATCATTTCGTAATTCTTCAATCTGTTTTATTTGTTGCTGTAGCGCTTTATGATTATCTGAAACTTTATTTCCGATTTCATCAATCTTTTTGATGATCTCTTTCTTATTTTCTAAGTTTTGCTCGTAAAACTTATCTTGTTCTTTATAATAGTCTTGACGTCTTTGATGTAAAACTTTTGTGGCACTGCTAAACAGTTCCCAAATTTGATCACGATGTTCTTTCCCAACAGGACCAATATCTTCTTTCCAAATTTTATGTAGTGCTTGTAATTCTCGAAAAGCTCTTCCTAAGTCAGGCTCTTTGGCAAGCGCTTCGGCACGCACTACAAGTTTTTGCTTTTCCTCTAAATTGTGTTTGAAATCTAAATCTCGAAGTTCACGATTTAGGTGCAGAAAATCATAAAAAATTTCAATATGGTGATGATAGGTTTTCCAAACATTGTTATAATTAGCTCTGGGAACGGGACCAGCTTTCCGCCAACGTTCCTGCACATCTTTGAAGTTTTTATAAGTTTGGTTAATGTCCTCTTCAACATTAACCAAACTCTTTAATTCCTCAATTAGTGCTAGACGGGTTTCAAGATTATCTTTAAGGCTCTTCTCAAGATTTTTATAGTAAGAATTCCGTTTTTCACGATATTCTCCATAGACTTCACTGAATTGTTTTTTGGTAACTGAATTATATCGAAAATCTATTTCATTGCCACCTTTTGCAATAAATTCTTCTTTTTTCGTATCAATAAATTCTTGAAACTTCAAATCAAATTCAGATTTGATTCCATCAACATGTTTCTTGATAGCTTGTACTTTTTCGTTTCTTACAAGTCTTTGAAGTTCTCCCGTTAGATTTTCGATAGACATCTCATGATAGTCCAACATAGGAATTAGATGGCGATGATGATTATCTGTGTCTTCTGCATCCTCAGCATTGCTTTCGTCAATTTCTTCAAGCACATTTTTGCCGTCGTCTTCTTTTTTATCTAGAGCTGCCGTATGGTCTGTTTCCGAGGCGGGTTGATGGGCATCTTCCGCATCTTTTGAAATCTCTTCACTAGCTACAGGAGTAGAAGTTGATGTAGGCGGACTAATAGTATCTGTAGTCTCTTGTTCCACAATTTTTTTTTCAAGCTCCTGATGTTTATCCTCGGACATTATTATTGTATTGGTTGTGCATATACTTGCCTAGGTAAGATAGTAACAACCGCTGGTATTGGCAAAAATATTGACTACATCTTTGAAGAAGAAAAAGAGGATATAGTGTGTTATCGAACACAATCTGAGCGGCCTCATTTTAAAACGTAGAACGGGTAATATTTTTAATCATTCCAAATACTCCAAGATTTTTCTGCTTGCAATTTTAGCATCAGATGACCATTGCAAATCGCTGCTCCTCGAGATGCTCCCTCTTGTAAAAAAGCTGTTTTCTCAGGATTGTAAATAAGGTCAAAAAGAAGGTGTTCGGGCGTTAAATGGTGATATGGAATTTTTGGTTTTTGCTCCACATTCGGATGCGTACCTAAGGGCGTACAGTTCACGATTACCGTAAATTCTGAAAGGATTTCTTTACTTAAATCACTATATGTAAATTGTAACGAGTTGGGCTGTCGCGAAACATTTTTATAGGCAATGCCCAACTTTGAGAAAACAAACCCGATGGCTTTTGAAGCTCCTCCTGTACCTAAGATCAGGGCTTTCTCATGATGCTTTTTTAAGAAGGGTTCAATGGATTTTTGAAATCCGTACGCATCGGTGTTGTATCCAATCAAGCTATTTCCAACAAACTTGATTGTATTAACAGCTCCGATTTTTTCGGCATCCTTATCCAAAGATGTTAAAAACGGTATGATCTCTTGTTTGTATGGTATCGTAACATTAAGGCCTTTTAGATTAGTATTTTTTTCAAGAAGATTTTTAAACGCTGTTATCTTTTGAATATCGAAATTTTCATAAGAATGATCGTGCAAATTGAGTTCTCTGAATTTTTCACCAAAGTAGCTTCTTGAAAAAGAATATGAAATATTCTTTCCTATAAGGCCAAATTTATGTTGTTTGTTTTCTATTTTTTTTTCCATACCAATCTAATCCCAATAAAATGCCTATTCCAATGACTACAAAAAATAAAGCCCACCAAGTTTCTGTGCTTCCAAAATCGGGAAGATATCGCTCGTAATTCTTGATAATTTCTTTTCCGTTGGAAGCGTAAAGTACCTCTCCCGCTGAGTCTGTTTTATAAATTGTTCTTTTCCAAGGCCATACTACCCCTAACGAGCCGGTTATAAAACCGATAATTACGGTTGTTGTAACATGCCGATAGTGTTTGAGCACATAACTTAATACATGTGAAAGACTAACCAAGCCTACTGCTGAACCTATAGTGAAAACAGCAAGTATTTTCAGGGTGTTGAGTCGTACTGTGTTCTCTATGAATCTAAAGTCTCCTTGAATTATCTCAGAAAAGGTATCATATAGTGCGTTTACAGAATCGACTAAAAGTAATACGTAGTTGCCAAGAAGAATCAAAATAAAAGATCCTGATAAGCCAGGTAAGGTCATTCCTGAAACGCTAATAATTCCACATAAAAATATAAAAAAGAGATTATCATTTTCTCTTGCGGGGCTAAGAAAACTGATAGAAATACCCGCAATTAGACCAATCATGCAGGCAGTCATTGTTCGCCGATTCCAATGTTTAAAATCTTTTGTGATATAATAAATAGAGCCCAAAATCATTCCAAAGAAAGCGGCCCATACAAAAAGCTCTTTTTCTTCTAAGAAGTAGTCTAATATTTTTGAAACACTGAAATAGCTGACAAGCATTCCAAAAATAAGCAGGGTAAGGAAGGACCCGTTGATGTATTGGTAAAAGCTTTTAAATCTTCCACGCAATAATAATTTGAAAGCGTTACCATTTATTTTTTGCAGGGAATAAATAAATTCTTCATAAAAACCACCTACGAAAGCAACTATTCCGCCAGACACACCAGGTACCTTATTGGCAGCACCCATGCATAATCCTTTGATAACCAAAAAGAAATGATCAGAAAACGACCGTGGTTCGTTCATTAGGGAATTACTTATACTTGCTCTTTTGATGCAAATTTCTCAAGTATAAAAATAAGGGAAAAACCGATGATTGCTAAAACAATTGCAATCAGAAGCTGATTATCACCCTCAAAGGTGAATGGAGAAATATTTTCTTCTTTGATGGTTATAATTTTGTCACCGAAAGTTTTTGTTTCCAAAACTTTTTTCCATGGCCAAATCTTAGGTAATGAACCAAGAATGAAACCCGTTAGAATTGCCAAGGTTGCATTCTTATAATTTTTAAACATCCACTTCAATAATCGCGCAAAACTTAGAAGTCCGAATATTGCCCCTACAGCGACCGTTGCAACTACTTTGATATCTCTTTCATGAACCGCATCAAGAATAGTTTTATAAGAACCTAAAAGAACCAAAATAAACGCACCTGATATTCCAGGAAGTATCATTGCACAAACGGCAATCGCTCCTGATAAAAATAAGTAAGGTAGACTATCAATATTTTCATTGGGTGGAAGTGTTGTAATAAAATAAGCAACTCCTGCTCCTATAATTAACATGGCAACAGTAAGAACGCTCCATTTTTCAATAGCTTTTCCGACAAAAAAGATGCTTGCCGCCACTAAACCGAAAAAGAAAGACCATAATAAAATGGGCTTATTCTCTAAAAGCCAACTAACCAAAGTCGCTAATGAAAATAGGCTAATAAAAATCCCAATAAATAAAGCTAATAAAAAGTTTCCGTTGAGTTTGGTCCAAAAGGGGGTAAAACCCTTTTCTTTCCAAACCTTTAAAGTTGCAATATTAATATTGTTTATTGAAGAAATAAGTTCTTCGTAAATGCCAGAAATAAAGGCTATTGTTCCTCCAGATACACCTGGCACAACGTCAGCAGCCCCCATGGCAATTCCTTTCAATGTGATAAAAAAGTACTGTAAAAGGTTTCGTTTTTCCATAAGATAAAGACAAAAGTACTGCTTTTATCTAGAAGCCTTTTTTACATTAGCCACGATATCTAATGTCCATGGAATATTGGCGTACTGCGGAAACTCTTCCTCGAACAAAAATAACTTATCGATATGATTTTTGAGTGCGTCAATCAATGTAATTCTAGCATTAATTTTGTCTCCAGAGAGCAGTTGAAAACCTGCCATTTTATATTGAAGTTTAGCTTCTTCAGGGTAGAATTCTCTTCCTTGGGCTAGAATTTGAACTGCAGAATCAAAGTTCTTATTCCAATGCGTAGCATCTGCCCATTTTAACCATGTATCGAGCTCATAGTTTCCTAAGTCTACGGCTTGCTTATATGCATAATCTGCTTGGTCGTAATTTTTCAAAGCCGTATTTATCTTCGCGCATTTTTTCCAATACAAAGGATTTTCACCATCAATATTGAGAGCTTTGTTGATGTAGTAAAAGGCTTTTTCATAGTTTTTATTTTTTACGTAAAAATCGGTAATCGCAAGCCAACCTTTATCTAATAGAGGATCTTCATGAACGGTTTGATAATAATAGAACTTAGCCATGTCATGATTTTTTAATTTTTCATAACAATTACCAATTCGAAGATATGCGTATGAAGTTGGATCTTCTATATTGATGGTAGTTTCATAATTTTCGATAGCATCGGCATAGCGTCCCATCTTTTCCAAAACTTTACCTTTTTCAAAATACGCCCCCATGAAGGTATCGTCTGAAATTATTGCAAAATCATAAGCTGTTAAAGCTTCAGGGTATAATCTCTTCTCGAAATACTGTTTTCCCAATTGATGCCAGGCTACCTCGCAATAGGGGTTGCGATCTAAATAGTCATTCAAATAATAAATAGCGCCATCAAAATCTTCTAAAAACTCAAAGCAATAAATGACGTTGTATAGCGAAGAATAATCATGCTCATCAAAAGAAACACATTTCATGAAATTTTCTTTGGCAAGTTTAAAATCATCCATAAACAAATATTCCATACCCAATAAAGAATGAATGTCAAATCCGTTATCAGAGAGCTCTAAGGCCTTTTTTAAAAGACTAATTGCTGCCTCATGGTTATCTTTCTTCGAATAAATATTTGCACGTTGAATATAAATTTCTTCATTATTACTATCTAATAATTGTAATTTATCCAAGTACTTTTCTGCAACATCTAAATTATTTTCAAAAACTAAGACTTCAACATCTAGTAGTTTTAATTGTATGGAGTCTGGATGCTGCTGCAGGCCAATTTTGATGGCTTTTTTTGCTAAGGCTATTTTGCCATTGTTTAAATAGTGGTGAATGATATCTTCGAAATCTTCCGCATCGAAGAAGTAGACATCATCAGTCTTGAGCATGGATTCAAATTTGGCAACAGGCTTACCGGGTGTTTCGTTAGAATCTAACGCCATAGCATATGTTTGGTTAAACTATGGAATTAAAAGTAATCTTTTGGAGCTTCTTTTAGTCTGATACGAAGGCTATATTATTAACAAATTAGTTAACAAAGTTTTACTCTAAATTATCAAGAATCTTCAAGATCAACTCGCAACCTTGTTGAATCTCTTCTCTAGATATAGTCAGTGGGGGAGATATTCGAATAGCTCTAGGTTCAAACAAGAGCCAGAATAGAATCAATCCATTTTTTGCAGCTTCAAGCACTAAATTATTTACTTTTTCAACATCGTCAATAATAATTGCCAACATCAAACCTTTGCCTCTAATTTCTTTAATTAATCTATGTTTTAGGAGGTTTCTGAATAACTTTTCTTTCTCCAAAGTCTGAGAAATTAAATCAGTTTCAATTATTTCTTTCAATGTTGCTAAACTGGCGGCCGCAATTAATGGATTTCCGCCAAAAGTCGTAATATGGCCTAATTTCGGACTTTCTTGCAACGAATCCATAAGTTGTTTTGAAGCTACAAAAGCTCCTACGGGTAGACCAGATGCCATACCTTTACCCACTACCAAGATATCAGGAATACAATTGTAGTGTTCGAAAGCGAAAAGCTTTCCTGTACGACCAAATCCGGGTTGTATTTCATCAAAGGCTAATAAAGCGCCTACTTCATCACAGCGCTTACGTACTTTGAGCAAATAGTCATTTTTTGGAAGTATAAATCCCGCGCCTCCTTGTATCGTCTCCAAGACAACGATCGCGGTTTTTTTTGTAATCTTTTTTAAATCTGCTTCTGCATTAAATTGTATAAAATTTACATCAGGTATCAACGGTCTGAAGGCGCTTTTGCGTTCTTCATAGCCCATAAGACTTAAACTACCCATTGTATTGCCGTGATAGGCATGATTGGCAGCTATAATTTCAGATCTACCCGTAAAACGTCTCCCAAGTTTTAAAGCGCCCTCAATTGCTTCCGTACCTGAGTTGACTAAATATGTGGTATTCAGGGTTGGAGGTAGGTGAGAAGCCAATAATTTGGAGTATTCAACCGCAGGTTGTTGAGCATATTCACCATACACCATTACGTGTAAATACGCTTCGCTCTGTTTTTGAATGGCGGCAATTATTTTCGGATGACAGTGCCCAAGACTACACGCGGATACGCCGGCCACAAAATCAAGGTGGGCTTGTCCTGATGTGTCATAAATATAACTTCCTTTAGCATGAGAAACCTCCATCGCTA
>CALHCJ010000059.1 GCA_937936275.1 uncultured Flavobacteriaceae bacterium | reverse complement strand
ATTATTAGAGGTTCAAGTTCACTTTCTGGCGAAAACCAACCTTTATATGTTGTAGATGGAATACCTATAAGTAACGGTAACAATGGATCTGCAAGCTTGTGGGGTGGTTCTGATGGTGGTGATGGTATTTCAAGTATAAATCCAGATGATATTGAGTCCATCTCCGTTTTGAAAGGTGGTGCTGCATCAGCATTATATGGCTCTAGAGCTGCAGGCGGGGTAATAATTATTACTACAAAGACAGGTCAAGGACAAGAAGGTTTTGGTGTTGAATTAAGCAGTCAGGTTACATTTGATCAAGTAAATACAGACTTACAAGATTACCAAACCGAATACGGTCAAGGGCTTTTAGGCGCAAAACCAGCAAATGCAGCTGGCGCGCAAGAAGCAGGATTTAATTCTTGGGGCCCAAGATTCGATGGTAGTTCAGTACCTCAATGGGACGGCGTGTCTAGGCCTTATTCGTATTCAGGTAATAATATTGATCGTTTTTACAGAACGGGTACCACTTTTATAAATACAGTAGCGTTGACATCGGCCTCTGAAAAGCTAAGCTACAGAATGTCTGTTTCTGATCTTACCAATGAAGATATCTTACCAAATGCAGGTTTTAACAGAAAATCATTTTCCTTAAATACCACTGCGGTTTTAGGAGATAAACTTACTAGTACGGTAAATGCAAAGTATATTATTGAAAAAGTTCAAAACAGACCCCGATTATCTGATAGCCCAGGTAATGCTAACTTCTCTGTGGGGCTGTTACCCGGCAATCTAAATGTTAATGATTTACAACCTGCAACAGATGAAGACGGTCAGGAAAGACAATTTACCAATAACGTATTTGTTACTAACCCTTATTTTTCGGCATTTAATTTTAGAAATCAAGATAGACGAAATAGAATTATCGCCTCCACCACCCTACGTTACCAATTCAATGATTGGCTGTCTTTAACAGGAAGGATGGGTATAGATAATGATGTTATACGACGAACTGGAGTAACTCCTTTTGGAACAGGTTTTCAACCCTTAGGAAGTATTGAAGAACAAGAGCGTAGAACAAATCAAGTCGATGCAGATATCATCTTGGCCGCAGAAAGAGATATCACCGATAAGTTCGCTATATCTGCCTTGGTTGGTGCCAACAGTAACCATTTGAGAAGTGAAAATCTTTTTCTTGGTGGTGGTGATTTCATCGTACCTGGCTTAGAAGATATAGGAAATACTGTTACTCAAAATAGACGTAGAGAATTTTCAGAAAGAAAAATAGGCTCGATTTATGGCTCGTTAGAACTGTCTTATGATCGCTGGGCATATATCACCGTTACTGGAAGAAATGACTGGTTTTCAACCTTATCCTTTCCAGGAAAAACTACTCCGAACGATGATTTCTATCCTTCGATAAATGCTAGTTTGGTTTTATCTGATGCATTTGAAATGCCAGGTTTTATCGACTTTTTAAAGCTTAGAGGTGGTTATTCTGAGGTTGCGGGAGGTGCACAAGATCCTTATACCCTAGGGCTTACTTATCAAATTTTCGGAAATCCTTTGAATGGACAACCAACAGGAAATATAAGCAACGGAAGCGTTCCCAACGGTAATCTTGTAGCTTTTAGCAAAAGTGAATCTGAAATAGGTTTAGATTTAAGAATGTTCGGAAATCGATTGTCATTAGATATGGCTTACTATAACAATGAAACTACCAATGACATCGTTAACGTTGCGACTTCTGGTTTTTCAGGCTACAATGGAGCTAGCGCTAATTTGGGTAAAGTGTCAAACAAAGGGGTTGAATTTTTAATCAGCGGTACACCAATTAAAACTGCTAATTTTAATTGGAATGTGTCTCTAAATGGTGCCTACAACGAAGGCCTTGTTGTTGCAACGGATGATGTTGATTCTGATGTCAATTTAGACGAACCTAGAACAAGAAACGTAAGAATTACTCATCGGGTTGGAGAGCGATATGGTACCATCGTTGGTGTATCTTATGAAAGAGATGCTAATGGTGTAATTATTTACGATATCGACGCTGATGGCGTACCTCGCGCGGTTGAAGGAGAACGTAAGATTTTAGGTGAAGGGGTTGCGCCATGGACTATGGGTTTTACAAATTCATTTTCTTATAAGAATTTCAACCTTAATTTCTTAATTGATGGTAAATTTGGAGGTCAAATTTTCTCTGGAACCAACACCCTATTATACGGAAACGGGCTTCACAAAAACACATTAGAAGGTAGAGAAAATGGTTTAAGTGTTTCTGGTATTGATAATGCAACAGGTCAACCTTTTACTACCACGGTGGCACCTGAGAACCTCCAAACATTTTGGGGTGAGATCAATGATATTGCTGAAGAATTTGTAGAAGACTCAGATTATATTAAGTTTCGACAAATAAGCCTTGGATATTCATTGCCAAGTAAAGCGCTAGACAATGTCTTTCTAAATAGTGTCAACGTTTCTTTTATTGCATCAAATCTTTTCTATATTTCAAGAAGCATAGATAATATAGATCCAGAAAGTGCTTACAATGTTGGCAACTCTCAAGGTTTGGAATATTTCGGTGTTCCTTCAACCAGAAATTATGGTATGAGTATAAACTTAAAGTTTTAAAAAAAATAATATGAAAAAATTAATTTGTTTATTGACAATGGCACTAGTCTTTAGTGCTTGTGACGATGGGTTTGACGAATTGAACGTAAATCCGACAAAACCGCCACAGATTGCGGCAGCCAATAAATTGACCGCTGTACAGAAATTTATTTCCAGCGAACGATATGATAACTGGAGAGCGGGTATGATCTACCAATCAACCATGATGCAACATATTGCTACAACTGCTGGTTATTGGGATGGTGATAAATACACTTGGAATAGAGGTTATGCATCTTCTTTAATGGATCGCTACTATGGCAACGCCATTAAAACTGTAGAAGACTTATTAGTGCAATTGAATGAAGAGGAAGCTCCTGACGAAATGAAGGCTATTGCACGAATACATAGAGTCTTTGCTTTTTCAAGACTTACAGATTTACATGGTGACATTCCGTATAGCGAAGCAGGTAAGGCTGTTATTGATGGTATATTTTTGCCAAAGTACGATGCCCAGAGTGATATATATGCAGATATGCTCAAAGAATTAGAAGAGTCAGCTGCTGCTTTAGGCAGTGGAACATCTGGTTTTGGCGCTGCTGATGTTATCTACAATGGTGATCAAGCAAAATGGAAACGACTTGCCAATTCATTGATGCTTCGTTTAGGACTGCGATTGATAAAAGTTGATCCCGCTGGCGCTCAAGCTTGGGCAACGAAAGCAATCGCCGGCGGTGTAATGGAATCCAATGATGATATTTTTTATTTACGTCATGATAATAATAACAGAAATGGTATTTCTGAAGTGTTTGCAGCAGATGGCAATCCAAGAATGAGTAAGACCTTCATTGATATTTTGCAAAATAGTAATGATCCAAGACTTCCAATCCTTGCAGCTAGAAGAAGTGATGGTAGCACTGCTGCTGCAGATTTGATAGGCTTTCCTAATGGTTTAAATAGCGCCATGTTGTTAGAAATGACTGGGGAGGAAAATATGGATAACTATGCAGAACCCAACAGAGCGATACTTGCAGCTTTTGAGGCACCTATGATTTTTCAAACCTACGCAGAGGTTCAGTTCATGCTAGCCGAAGCTAATGTACGTTGGGGACTTGGTGGTGATGCTGAAACCAGCTACAATAATGGTGTAACTGCAGCAATGCAACAGTTGTCGCTCTACAGTGCAGATGCAGCAATCGCTGATGCCGACATTGCAGATTATTTAGCAGCAAACCCGTATGATGCAGCAAATGCTATAGAGCAGATAAGCACACAATATTGGATTGCTACTTTTCTTAACGAATACGAGACATTTTCAAATTGGAGAAGAACTGGTTTCCCAGTCTTAATTCCCGTGAATTTTCCAGGTAACGAAACGGGAGGTACAATTCCAAGAAGACTTACGTATACTGAAAATGAGGCTAGTGTTAATGCTGAAAACTATCAGGCGGCAATTGCAGCACAAGGTCCCGACGTATTGACAACCCGCGTTTGGTGGGATGTTGAATAATTTTGAGTTAGTTTGAGTTAATTGAAGTTAGATAAAGGAGGGGAAGCCCTCCTTTATTTTTGTTGTATAAATAGTATACTTATATTGTTACAATGAATAGATTAGTTTATAAATATTTCACTTCGCTAGTTCTTTTTTTAGTTTTTTTGCTTCTTCTTATTTCTTGCTCATCGGACGAAACTCCTAAAGAAAATAGAACACAGTTCACATTAATGTCTGCTTCTCAAACAGGTATTGAGTTTAACAACAAGTTAAAGGATACCAAAGAAGCAAATATTTTACTTTATGCAAACTTTTATGGTGGTGCAGGCGTCGGTGTGGGTGATTTTAACAATGATGGTTTACAAGACCTGTACTTTGCAGGTAATATGGTACCAGATAAACTCTATTTCAACCAAGGTGACTTCATCTTTAAAGATGTTACTTCAGTATCGGGAATAACGGATGATGGAGGCTGGTCAACCGGCGTAACTATTGCAGACATCAACAATGATGGCTACAACGATATTTACGTTAGCCGAGAACTATATGACAACAAACCCGAATGGCGCAGAAATCTTTTATACATTAATGACGGTAATGGAAACTTTACGGAAGAAGCAGAAAGTCGTGGGGTTGCAAATACCGATCGCACCAGACATGCATCTTTTTTAGATTATAATAAAGATGGTCTTCTTGATCTTTTTTTACTCACCCAACCTCCAAATCCTGGTAGCCTTTCTGATTTAATTGGTTCTGATTTATCTAAGCCTGAGTATTCCATTCGACTTTATGAAAATAAGGGAGGCTCTTTTATTGATGCCACTGAAAAGGCAGGTTTATTAAAAACTGGTTTTCCGAATGCAGTTTCCGCTAGTGATATAAACAACGACGGTTGGACTGATATTTATGTGGCTAATGATTTCGACGCTCCTGATTTTCTATTTATAAATAATCAAGATGGTACGTTTACGAATAAAATTGACCAAGCTTTAAATCAAACATCCTACTATAGTATGGGTGTTGATATCGCTGATATTAACAATGATGCTTTACTCGATATTTTTGTTGTTGATATGGTCGCCGAAGATAATTTTCGACTCAAATCAAATATGAGCGGAATGAACATCGAATCTTTTTGGAACGTAGTTGCGGATGGAGGTGGTTATCAATATATGTACAATTCACTTCAATTAAATAATGGAAACGAGACCTTTAGCAATGTTGCACAATATACTGGTATGGCGGCCACAGATTGGAGTTGGTCGAATCTTATTGCAGATTTCGATAATGACGGACTAAAAGACACCTATATAACAAACGGACTACTTAGGGATATTAGAAATACCGATGCTGATAAAAAAGTAGCCGATTATATTAACCAAACTCGACTTGACTGGTTAAAAAAGAATCCTAATGGTGGTGATTTGAATAGTATTTGGGATATAATAGATCTCGATAAAGCGGTCAGCATGGTCCCTTCGCAACCCTTAAAAAATTATGCGTTTAAAAATCAAGGAGATTTAAAATTCAAAAAAAACACAGAAGATTGGGGATTAGCTATTGAATCTTTTTCTAATGGTTCTGCATATGCAGATTTAGATAATGATGGAGATCTTGATCTTGTTGTAAATAACCTCAATGAGAAAGCATTTATATATCGTAATAACGCCACTGCTAATTTTCTTAGATTACATTTATTTGACAGCAACCACAAAACCGTTTTTGGTGCGCGAATAAATCTGTATGCCGATGGCGTAATTCAAACACAAGAAACCACAAATGTTAGAGGAATCTATTCCACAAGCGAGCCTTATGTTCATTTTGGTTTAGGTACTACAGATAAAATCGATAGTCTAGTTATCGAATGGCCTAATAATACAAGAACAGTCCAGAAAAACATAAAGATCAATAGTCTTGTCAAATTTGATATGAGTGATGCTTCTCTCAATTCTCGCTCTCGTCTTAGCAATCAAGCGCCTCACCTTTTCACATCAGCTAAACTTGATCTTAATTATAAGCATCAAGAGAATGATTTCGATGATTATAAGAAGCAAGTTTTGCTACCACACAAATTGTCGCAACTTGGCCCTGCAATTGCTGTAGGTGATGTCAATAATGATGGATTAGAAGATATTTTTACTGGTGCAGCCACTGGTTTTAAGCCTAAACTTTTTGTACAAGATAGTAGTGGTTCATTCACTTCTAAGAACATTTCATTTTGGGAGCAGCAAGATGATTATGAAGATGTTGATGCGGTCTTTGTAGATATAAATGGCGATGGTAGTCAAGACTTATATGTGGTCAGCGGAGGAAATGCATACTCGAAAAACGATCCTCATTATATTGATAGGCTATATCTAAACGATGGGAAAGGTAATTTTTCAAAGGGAGCAATTCTGAATATTGACCGCGTAAGTGGGGCTAAAGTCATTGCTGAAGATTATGATAATGACGGTGATATTGATTTGTTTGTGGCTGGTCGACATAGCCCCCATGCGTACCCATCCCCTACCACCAGTTCACTATTAAAAAATGAAAACGGGCAACTCGTAAATGTTACTCAAGATTTAGCGCCTGAATTCAAGAATATGGGTATGGTAACTGATGCTACATGGTCTGACTATGATACGGATGGTGACGTTGACCTTATTGTAGTTGGTGAGTGGATGCCGATTACTATTTTTAATAATGAGGACGGCAGACTAACAAAACACTCTTTTGAGGACTTGACCAATACTTCAGGCTGGTGGTTTAGTATCGATAAAGGAGATTTTGACAAAGACGGTGATGAGGATTATATTGTTGGAAATTTAGGGTTAAATAATAAGTATAAAACTTCGGTAGATACACCTTTCGATATTTATTATGACGATTTTGATGGAAATGGTAGTGGAGATATTGTCCTTGGTTATTACAACGATGGCAAACATTATCCGCTAAGGGGTTTTTCTTGTTCTTCAGAACAGATTCCTGGATTGAAAGAGAATTTTAAGAAATATGATGTCTTTGCATCGTTAGAATTACAGGAAGTTTACGGAGAAGCTAATTTGAGTAACTCCCTCAACTATAAAGCCGACACTTTTGAATCGGTATACCTTGAAAATTTAGGAAATGGAAAGTTTAAGACCTCACCACTACCCTATCTTGCACAATTGAGTAACATCAATGATATACTCGTAAATGATTTTAATACCGATGGAAACTTAGACGTGTTAACTATTGGCAATTTGTTTGATTTAGAAATCGAAACCCCTAGAAATGATGCGGGTACCGGCACCCTACTTTTAGGAAACGGAAAAGGTGGTTTTAAACAGATTAACAGTTTAAATAGTGGATTCTTTGCTAGAGGAAACGCTAAAAAAATCGTAGCTATATCTTCCAAAGACCAGCAGTACTTGCTTATTGCCAACAATAATGATCTATTGCAATCTTTTAAAAAATTAAAATAAAAACCGAGTTTTCAAAATAAAAGCCCCAACCGAAAGATTGGGGCTTTTCAACTTTATTTGTTTGAAACTTACATGGCACCCCACTCTTTCAAAGAGTCTGTGTTCATCTTAACATAGTCCATATTACCGGCTTCTTTTGCACCGGCTAATGATTTTTTAGCCGTTTCAATTGCTGCTTTTTTATCTCCAGCCTTTGCCTTAATAAGTGACTGCTGACGTAATTGCCAGAAAGCAGGTTTTTCAGTCATTGCCATCGCTTTGTCCATCCACTCATTTGCTTTGTTTATGTCTTTACCTTCACTAGAGTAGTATACTGCGGCTGCATAATAGTCTCCAGCACTTGGCCCAGCTAAAGTTCTTTTGATATCTGCCTCAACAGATGAATCTGTTGGAACTTCAAAGTTTACTGCTACATATTGAGTCTCCCATAAGAAGCCAATATTTGCAGAATTGCTCTTTAAATCATCTATGGTAATAGTAAAAGTTTCCACCGCCATTTCTTTTGGCATAGGAAAAACAGGAACAGTTACTGAAGCAACTACTTTGCTATCATCCCATTCTCTAGGTGTTCCTCCGCCTTGCGTATCTGTATAGAAAAATACTTCCCAAGTTTCAGCTCCTGGTTTAGAAAAAATAGAGTAGGTACCCGCTTTTACGTCTTTACCTCCAATTTTCACATCGGTGCTAAAGGTAATTAAGGTATACCCATTGGCCCCAGTACGCCATAATTTATCAAAAGGTACTAGATCTCCAAAAATGGATCTGCCTCGCATTGATGGTCTTGAATAGTCAATGGTCACGTCAGTTAGCCCTACCGTTTGCATCAATTTAGATGATGGACTTGGTGCTGGTGTATTGATTTGAGCTTCTAAAGAAATTGAAGCTAAAACAACAAATAATAACAAGGTGATTTTTTTCATTTTTTTCATTTTTAAAATCGTTCTCGCAAAAGCAAGACTTTAGTTTTTATGTATCACAAAACTATACATAAACCAAAGTCGTGTTTGTTAAGAAACTCTTAAATAAAAAGGTAGACAGCATATTAATTCTTAATAAAGGGTACTGAAATTATTCCAGTGGCGAAGTAAAAAGTGAGATAATACACTGAATTTTGCAATGTAGATAATTCAATGTTATCTTCCTCAATTTCATTACCCAACGTATAAGAAACTTGTCTTCCTGAGATGTCATAAATAGCACGACCTAACAATTGTTCATCTAAATTTATTTCATACTCTAATAACTCAAATCCGGGGCGTTGAAATATGAAAACACCACCTTCTTCAGGATTGGGCTCTGGTTCTGGCTCAGGCATAGGCTCTGGTTCATCAGAGAATTCTTTAAACGTATACAGTTGTGTTTCAAGAGTAATTGATGGGTTTGACCGTGAAAAAAACTCTGAAGACAAGAAGTACGTTTCACCGTCAACATAAGTAATACTTTCCATTTGAGCCAAACCAACATTCAAATCCGTTCGTTCGATCAAATCTGTAAAAATAGAACTTTGTGTTATAGAAGATATTTTAAAGGTAAAAGGAGTTAAAACAGATGTATAGCCAATAATAAACAAGGTTTCTGTAATTGGATTAAAAGTGGCACCCGTAACCAATCCGTCTATCTGAAAATCATCGATCGGTTCAAGTTGGTAATGCCCTGGAATTTTCGAAATAGCATACGCCTTGGTTCCCATGCTTTGCCACTGTTTGGTAAGAATAATGAGTTGATCATTCAAAACGAAAAGGGCTTCCGCATCCCAATCACTAGGTCCATTGTCTATAAAATCAAATTGATCTTGATACGAGAAGCTGATTACTTCTGCTGGTATTGAAGTAGAAATGTCATAAGTTGATTTGGAAATTTTCAGAATTCGTAGATCTGTTCTGGTTCCAACATTGTTTCCAAAATCTCCAATATATATATGAGTTTCATCCTGAGCAATATCCTCCCAATCGATATTTTCAACATTTTCAATGGTTACTGTTCTTGTAATTTCTAAAGAGGTAGTATCTATTTCATACAATTGAGGTCGACCCCCAGAATCGTTATGTGTAATTAATTTGCCATCATAAAAGATTAAGCCTGAAGTTTCCGATACGATATCAGGTAAAAGTCCAACCACCGAAATATTTTCCTGTGAAAACAAAGAAATACTACAAAGAAAGACAAGATAAAATATTGAATTTTTGCTCATTACTAATGATCTAGTGGAAAAGTACAAAATTGAACTGTTATTTCTAAAAATATAAGCTCAACGGTTGTATCAAATATGTCAAGCAATACTGATGAAGAATTAAAAATTGTTTAACAATTCTAATTTTTCTTTGAACAAAAAGTGGGTATCTTTGTTAAAATTATTTTATGAAGCTCTACCAACTACGTTCAAAGCAAGCAATACCCATTAGTCAAGAAGAGGCGTGGAATTTTTTATCAAGTCCAGCAAATTTAAAAGTAATAACGCCTGAACATATGGGTTTTCATATATTAGATGGTGCCGATCGGCCCATGTTTCCGGGACAAATCATACAATACAAAGTTTCACCTTTCCCAGGCTTTACAACCAAATGGGTAACTGAAATAACTCATGTAAAAGATGGAGAATACTTTGTTGACGAACAACGTTATGGGCCTTATGCCTTATGGCATCACAAACATTTTATTAATCCGATTGAAGGAGGCGTAGAAATGGAGGATATCATAGATTATAAAATTCCATTAGGAATTCTAGGTCAAATCGCTCATCCGATTATTGTTAAAAAACAACTAATCCAAATTTTTAAATATCGAGAACAAAAACTTCAAGAACTTTTTGGAAAAGTAGATGGTATTCCGAATAAATTACAATTAAAATCTTTCTAAAGAATGAAAAAAAACATATTACTAATTGGTGGATCACACGGTATAGGCCTATCCATAGCTCAAGAATTACACAATGAACATAATCTTTACATTGCCTCTAGAACACAGGAGGAATTGGGAGCACTAAATGTAACGCATATTCCCTTTGACGTTACCGCTGATGATTTAAATATGACCGCTTTACCAGATGAACTTCATGGTTTTGTGTATTGCCCAGGTAGCATAAATCTGAAACCTTTTAAAATGATGAGTATGGATACTTTTCACCAAGATATGCAGCTAAATTTCTTTAGTTTGGTTAAAGTGGTTAAAGAAATTATGCCACGCCTTGTTGAGGGTTCAAGCATGGTTTTCTTTAGTACTGTGGCTGTTGGAACGGGAATGCCTTTTCATACTAGTGTTGCTGCGGCAAAAGGGGCAATTGAGGGGTTTGCAAAGTCGATGGCAGCTGAGCATGCTCCGAAAATTAGAGTAAATGTAGTCGCTCCGTCTCTAGTAGATACCCCATTGGCAACACGCCTATTAAGTAACGACCGTAAGCGAGAAATGATGTCGGAAAGACATCCCCTAAAACGTGTCGGAGAAGCGAATGATATTGCCAACATTGCTATATTTCTATTGAGCGACAAAAGCACATGGATGACTGGACAAATTGTTGGTGTTGATGGAGGAATGTCTACCCTCAATATTAGCTAGTATTTGAATATCTTAGAAGTTTATTAAAAGCATAAAGCAAGTTTTAACATGAGTTCTAAAGTTTCTATTTTTTGGTTTCGAAGAGATTTACGTTTAGATGATAATGTGGGTTTTTTAGAAGCATTAAAAGGAGAGCACCCTGTACTACCTCTTTTTATTTTTGATAAAAAGATTTTGGATAAACTTCCAGAAAACGACGCTCGTGTTAGTTTCATCTTTGAAACTTTACAGAACATGAGAAAAGAACTTCAAGAAAATAACAGTAGCTCTTTAGCAATGTTCTATGGTAACCCTGAAACTATTTTTAAACAACTAGTATCTCAATATAGTATCACCGCCGTTTACACAAATCACGATTATGAGCCTTATGCAAAAAAACGTGATGCAGCAATTCGAAGCCTTCTCGAAAAAGAAAACATCGAGTTCTTGACCTTTAAGGATCAGGTCATTTTCGAAAAAAGTGATATTGTCAAAGATGACGGTAAACCATATGTTGTGTATACTCCATTTAAAAACAAGTGGAAGTCTGTATTTAATGCTGAAAAAGACTTAGAAATTCATTACACGAGTCAACATATTGATAATGTTGTTCAGAATTCAAGGCTACCTAATTTAAGCTTGTCAGATATGGGTTTTACGAAGTCTGAAATTGAAGTTCCTAAATACACCGTGACACCAACTTTAATTAACAACTACGAGGCTACTAGGAATTTTCCAGCAAAAGAAAACGGAACTTCTCGTTTGGGGCCACACCTAAGATTTGGAACGATTTCAGTGCGTAAAATGATGAAAAAAGCTATTGCCGAGGAAAATGAAGTCTTTTGGAGCGAATTGATTTGGCGAGAATTCTTTATGCAAATTCTATGGCATTTCCCGCATACCACAAAAGAAAGCTTTCGACCTAAATATGATCGTATTGAATGGAGAAATAATGAAGAGGAATTTAAGAAATGGACTAAAGGTGAAACCGGTTATCCTTTGGTAGATGCTGGTATGCGAGAATTAAACACAACCGGGTATATGCACAATCGAGTGCGTATGCTTGTCGCCAGTTTTCTTTGCAAACACTTATTGATTGATTGGCGATGGGGTGAAGCCTATTTTGCCGAAAAATTGCTGGATTTTGATCTGAGCGCAAATGTGGGTAATTGGCAGTGGGCGGCTGGTAGTGGCGTTGATGCTGCCCCCTATTTTAGAATTTTTAACCCAACAACTCAAATCGAGAAATTTGACAAGCAAAAAGAATACATTAATACTTGGATTCCCGATTTACAAGAGTTAACCTATCCTAGTCCCATGGTCGATCATAAGATGGCTCGTGAACGTTGCCTTAAAACTTATAAAGAAGCAGTAGCCTAATGGTTGTGGTTTGGTTCAAAAGAGACTTACGTCTCTTAGACCACGAACCTTTTGTAAGGGCTATCGCTTCGAAACAAAAAATTCTCTTACTCTACAGTTTTGAACCGATTTGGGTTAATGATGCGCATTACAGCGAAAAACATATCCATTTTATCAAACAGAGTTTAGAAGATTTACAACAGCAACTAAGCTCCCATGGGACTAAAATTCTCATCACTCAAGAAAATTGTATTCCTATTTTTCAAAAACTTAATAATCTTGAGCATATCTCTTGTATTTTTTCGTATCAAGAAACTGGAATGAATATCACATATGAGCGCGATAAAAACGTTTCTAAATGGTGTAAGCGACGTCAAGTGCATTGGGAAGAAAGCATTCAGAACGGTGTTTTTCGAGGAATTCAAAATCGAAAACAATGGAAAAATGATTGGGTAGATTTTATAAATGCTCCTATCGACAAACCCAACATGCAATTGGGCAACTTCTTTTCAAAAGCTGAAATTGAAACAATTTTTGAGCCCATATTTACTAAAATTTCACTGCATACACAGAAATCAAAATACCTTCAACCTGGTGGCACTTCGCATGCCATAAAATACTTAAATACATTTTTGAACGAAAGAATAAGTGGTTATAACACCAACTATTCTAAACCAGCTACTTCTCGTTTATATAGTAGTCGTCTTTCTCCATATTTGGCATGGGGTAATCTTTCTACCCGTCAAGTTTGTCAGTATGCCGTTGCGCATAAAAAAAGTATAACAAATAAAAGAAATTTGAGCTCGTTCCTCTCTCGTATGCGATGGCAAGCCCATTTTATTCAGAAGTTTGAAATGGAGGTTAAAATGGAATTTCAAAGTGTAAACTCAGGCTATCACGAACTTATCAAAGAAAGAAAAGCACACTTACAAAAAGCATGGCGAGAAGGACAAACCGGTATTCCATTAATTGATGCCGCTATGCGATGTTTAGTCAAAACGGGTTTTGTAAATTTCAGGTTACGTGCCATGCTAGCTTCTTTCTTTACCCATTTACTTTGGCAACCTTGGCAAGATTGTACCGAACATCTTGAGCAAAACTTTCTAGATTTCGAGCCAGGTATTCACTTTCCACAATTGAATATGCAATCCGGAGAAACGGGGGTGAATACCATTCGCATCTATAATCCTGTAAAAAATAGTAAAGAGCATGATCCAGAGGGCATATTTATTAAAAAATGGGTTCCTGAACTTGCCAAACTTCCAAGCACCTATATTCATGAGCCCTGGAATATTCCTCCCATGGAATTACAGTTTTTAGATTTTAAGTTAGGAACTGATTATCCAAATCCTATAGTAGATATTCAACGTATGAGAACTTTTGCAAGTGACACACTGTATGCATACAAAAAAAGAGGTACCGTAAAAAAAGAAGGCAAACGTATTGTTGAAAAACACACTTTACCTGGCAGACCTGTTTGGGATCAACATCAGTAAATATAAACCGAGTAAAACTAGATAGAGAGGCAATCATATACCCTCTTTTTACTATATTTAGGATGTAACAAGTCAACCAACAATGTCTGAGAACAAAACCAAACCCACAAATGTATCGGTGCATGCATTTTTAGATGCCGTAGAAAACGAAACAAGACGTAAAGATAGTTATGCTTTAGTGGGTCTGATGCACAAAATTACAGGAGAAGATCCTGTTTTGTGGGGCAATAGCCTCATAGGTTTTGGTAGCTATCATTATACATATGATTCTGGTCGCGAGGGAGATATGCTTGCAGCAGGATTTTCTCCAAGAAAACAAAATTTAGCCATTTATAATACTGGTTTTACACGTTATCCAGAGCTGATGGAGAAACTTGGGAAGCATAAAACAGGAAAGTCGTGTCTCTACATCAATACACTAGCAGACATCAATCTAGAAGTTTTATCTGAGCTTATCAAGGTGGCATATCACCATATTAAAACGAAATACAATAGCTAATTCAACACATATAAAAATGAAGAAATGTACACTTGCAGTGCTGTTACTCTTTACCTTTTCGGTAGCAGCTCAAAAAATGTCAAAAAACAAAAAAGCCGTAATTGCATCGGTAGAAAAACACAAAGCAGAATTAATAAAAATAAGCGACGCCATTTGGGCAGCAGCCGAGATTGCATTTGAGGAATCTGAATCTTCAAAAATTCTTGCCGATTACGCAGAAAAGAATGGAATGAAGGTAGAACGAGGAGTTGCGAATATTCCAACAGCCTTCACAGCTACTTACGGATCTGGAAAACCAGTGATTAGTATTTTGGGAGAGTTTGATGCCCTTCCAGGAATTTCTCAAAAGGCCTCTCCTATTAAAGAAGCATATGAAGAGGGAGCTGCGGGTCATGGCTGCGGACATAATATGTTTGGAACTTCCAGTTTGGGAGCAGCCATTGCCATTAAAGAACAAATTGAAGCCGGAAAACTGAAAGGAACTATCAAGTTTTTAGGAACCCCCGCAGAAGAAAAGTTCTTCGCTAAAGTATGGATGGTCGAAGCTGGTCTGTGGAATGACGTTGATGTAAATCTGAGTTGGCATCCTGGTCCTGAAATTGAAGCGGATGTTCAAAGTGGGTTATCATTAATTGACTTTATCGTCGAATTTGAAGGGCAAGCTGCTCATGCTTCTGCTGACCCTTGGAATGGTCGTTCAGCGTCTGACGCACTTGAATTGTATACTACAGGAATCAACTATTATCGAGAGCACATTTTACCGTCCTCACGTATTCACTATCATATTCAAGATGGAGGTCAAGTCGTAAACGTGGTTCCGGATTATGCAAAACTATGGGTGCGGGTACGCGATCCGAAAAGATCAAAAATGTTACCGACTTATGAACGTGTTAAAGAAATGGCCGAAGGAGCGGCAATCATGGCAGATGTTGATTATAAAATATCACTGGTTTCTGGAATTTATGAAGTTTTGGTGAACCGCTCTGGTGGGGCAATTATGCAGAAAAACCTCGAATTATTAGGTCCGATCACCTATACAGCGGAAGAAGAAGCTTTTGGCAAGGCTATTCAAAAAGCTACCAAAAAGGAAGAAGTTGGTATGGACGCCACAATCAAGCCTTTACGTGAAACTTTAGATACACCGGGTGGAGGTTCAACTGATGTTGGTGATGTAAGTTGGAATGTTCCCAACATTAATTTAAGCGTTACTGTTGCTCCAAAAGATACCCCTTGGCACTCTTGGGCGGTTGTTGCCTGCGGTGGAATGTCTATCGGACATAAAGGAATGACGTACGCCGCCAAAGCGCTTTCGATGACTGCGGTTGATCTTTTTGAAAACCCCAAATTAGTCAATGAGGTGAAAGAAGAATTTAAAATGCGAAAAGGTGACGAAGTCTATAAACCAATGATTGATGGCCCGCCACCAATTCCTGTTGGAAAAAATTAAACTATCACAACAAACCTTTTAACTCAAGTGCATTTTGAGAATCAAACGAATATCGGCCGAAGATACTTGGCAACTTCGTCATGAAGTCTTATGGCCTGATATGCCTTTCGAATTCATCAAACTTGCTGAGGATGCTGATGGATTTCATTTTGGAGCCTACATAGAAAATAAACTTGTTAGTATTATTTCGCTTTTTGAAACAGATCAGGGTACTGTTCAGTTTCGAAAATATGCAACTCTCAAGAATGAGCAAGGAAAAGGTTACGGTTCAAAATTGTTATCACATCTTATAAAATTTGCACAAGACAAAGGTTTTCATACGCTATGGTGTAATGCTAGAGCGGACAAAACTAGCTTTTATAAAAATTTTGGAATGTTTAATACCCAAGAAACCTATACAAAACAAAATATAAAGTTTGTCATCCTGAAAAAGGTTCTTTAGCTTGTATTTTATAAAATATGATTTACAATGAAAAAACTCTTAGTATTGTTTACACTTTTATTCGCATCCATTTCAATTGCACAATCGTTTGATTTTCAATACGACCATTATTCGATTATTGTAGAAGATGTAGACAAAAGTGCTGAATTTTATTCCAATATCTTAGGTTTAGAAGAAACACCGCACCCCGATAAAACCCCCGGATTTCGTTGGTTTATCGTGAATGGAAATTCGCAAATACATTTGATTCAAAAAGAAGTAGCTCCCTTTGAGCTGAATAAAACCTTGCATTTATGTCTTGCTACACAAAAATTAGATGCTTTTATACTTCATTTAAAGAAAAACAAGATTTCATACTCCGACTGGCCAGGAAATGAAAATTCAATTTCCCATCGTTCTGATGGCGTTGATCAAATCTATATTCAAGATCCCGATGGATATTGGATAGAAATAAACACAGCAAAACATTAAGAATGAGCAATTCAATTAAAAACGTATTTCCGTTAGGTTTTCCATGGCAAACGCAAGACCCTTTTTTGTTTTGCGTATACCATCTAGATCATTATCCAAAGGGAAATGAAGACATGAGTCCTGCGGCTTCACTAGAAGGTCGAAACTTAGGAAATGATTTTACAATCAAGGATGGTTGGCGTATGTATCATGGTCAAACAATTCCAGGTTTTCCTTCTCATCCACATCGTGGTTTTGAAACGATTACTATTGTAAATAAAGGCTTTTGCGATCATTCTGATTCTTTAGGAGCTGCCGGAAGATTTGGTGAAGGAGATGTACAATGGATGACTGCTGGGCGAGGTGTGCAACATTCAGAAATGTTTCCTTTATTGAAAACAGAAGAGGAAAATCCTTTAGAACTATTTCAAATCTGGCTAAACTTACCCAAAAAAGACAAGTTCGTAGATCCACATTTTGCCATGTTGTGGCATGAAGATATTCCTGTGATTAAAGAGGAAAATGCTTCGGTAAAAGTGATTGCTGGGAATTATAAAGAATCTATTGCTGCTGACCCAGCACCGAATTCATGGGCCGCAGTAGGTGAAAATGAAGTGGCGGTATGGAACATTCATATTGATGCTGATAGTACTTATATCCTACCGAAAGCAAACAGTGAAGTTAATAGAATCTTATACTTTTATGAAGGTTCAGAAATTGAAATTGAAGGTCAAACCATTCAGCCCAATTTCGGAATAGCGTTGAATCCTTCAAATGATGTTGAGATTAAAGTAAGTAATACGACAGCGCATTTTTTAATGCTTCAAGGTAAACCGATTAACGAACCTGTAGTGCAACACGGCCCTTTTGTAATGAATAGCCAAGAAGGCATTCAAGAAACAATGAAAGACTACCAACTCACCCAATTTGGTGGCTGGCCTTGGCGACATTCAGATAATGTGCATGATCGAGCGAAAGGAAGGTTTGCGAAATACCCAGATGGAAAACTGGTTGAAAAAGGCTAGCTAAATTTTACTAAAATCAAATTATACAAAATATCTAGCTTTTACAATTGATAACCACTATCAACACACCATCAATACGCTTTTAAAGAATCAAGACATGAAAACATTAACTTTAGCTCTTTTTACTTTGGCTTCATCCTACGTGTTTGCCCAAGATTCTGAATATAAAGTTTCCTCTTATCTAACAGAGGGAACGAAAGCACCAAATACGCATTATCTCGGAGAAGCTTGGTTGAACGCCATAATTCACGATGACGAGGAATTGGGTTATAATATTACAAAAGCAACTTTCAAGGCAAACTCAACATTAGATTGGCATAAACACAGTTCTGCTCAAGTGTTAATAATTGTTGATGGAAAAGCTTATTATCAGGAAAGAGGAAAAGAACCTTTAATTTTGAAAGAAGGTGATATCATAAAATGTGAGAAAGATATTGAACATTGGCATTCCTCCACGAAGCTTAGCGATGTAACATATTTGGCTTTATATGGCGGTGGAGAACCTACTACTTGGACTGAGGTGGTTACACAAGAATATTATGATGAAGTTGCCAAAAAATTAAAAAGTAAATGATAGTTGCCAACATGTACAGGATATGCTTCTTTCAAATTATTAGGGTACAAACACTCCTTTTATAACAGCTTTCGTTCTACACAAGTTTATTTGTTCATTGTATTTTGAAATTAAATGTATTTACTTCTGATTCTGAACAACCTATATAAGATATCGTCAAATAGATATCTGAAATTTGATTAAATATCTTTGAATCATTATCTAGTGCATTTACCTCATACTCATGAAAGGCTATTCAGTCGACATTGCACTGGAAGAAAAACCTTGGTATAGCCTTAGGTCCTTTTTGGAAATTCAATATACCGTGGAAATATTGAATATCAACCAACCCCTAGAGGTTTTAATCTTTCAAACGAATGCTTTCAATACTATTGGTTTAATGTCGTTTAAATTGTAAAGCCAATTTTAATCCCTCCCCATCCGTAGGCACTTCCTGTTTTAAATTCTTTTGTTAGAATTGATCTAGAATATTCGAAATGTAAGTTTTTAGTTTTTAAAACAATTCCATAATTGAACTGAGCAGTGAATCGCTCTATATCTTGTGATGCAATAGTATACGGACTTTTTTTATTGAAAAAACCTCCTTCAAGTGTCGCATCATAGACAATAAGGTTAAACAAAGGCTGGGCATACCCATAAAGCTTCAATCCATTTCTTTTACTGCTTGAAGAAAATGGAGCGTTTATGATTCCGAAAGTGGTGTTTATTCCGAGAGAAAAATTGGTAAAAAGTGTACCTAACTTTGCATTTGTAGTGCTTTGTAATGAGAATAAGTCTTTGTGCCTAAACAATTGTTTTTCATACCCTACTTCATAATTAAGAATGATATCGTTTTTAATTTGATGTCGCCATCCTAAGGGTATTTTATTTCCTGTGGCTTTATGAATTTCTACTTGCATTTCTTTACCAAAAGCGCTCGGCCCTATAACTCCTAAACTAAAGGAAGACGTAAAACGGCTTTTATGTACTGAATCGACCGTAAGCGAAAAAGCTTTGAGCATGATCGCTGATGCAAAAGGGCGGTCTCCAAACTGAATATCAGGGGAATCGAAACTTGCAGGCGTATAACCGATGTGCTCTAAGGCAAGTCCGTAACGCGTTTCAGCATCCTTTGGCAAATAGAACAAATGGTTCACAGGGTTGCTCTTAAAAAAGGGAGCAACCAATTCGAGGTTATAGCCTTGCGTATAGTTCTTATCCGTAGCGGCAAAAAAGTCATTATCGTAGTTA
>CALHCJ010000058.1 GCA_937936275.1 uncultured Flavobacteriaceae bacterium | reverse complement strand
ATGGAGCAATCCAAGAAAGAAGTTGAAATAAAATTCGGTTCTGAAATGAAAATATATGCCCAAGAAAATCATTTGGACTATCAAGAAATTTTGGAAGAGGAAGCTATTAAGAACCTTTATAATTACAAATTCATGTTCACTATTTAAAGCAAGAAGATTTTGAATGCATAGGGCGACTTTCAAAAAGTTGCCCTTTTCTATTTTAGAAAATGCAACACTTCTCAATAATTCATATTGAATCCATAAAAAAATAGCTTTAACCTTCTTAAAATGGATGCCTTTTTCAACTTTAGAAACGAGAGCCTTTACCTTGAAGTAAAGGTATTTATTTTTTCCCCTGCGGGGGAAAAAGGAATAGCAAGAGGATAACACGCTAAAGCGATGTTATGAAGTTCGATATCTTTTTCAATGCCTTGAAAATGAATTGATTATCGGTGTTTTAGGCTCTGATACAGTCTAGGAATAGGTCAAAAGTTTGTTGCAAAACATTCGGAAGACCCCTAAAACATTGAAAAAGTTTGTTGCAAAATGAAGGTAAAAAACAAATACAAGTATGACTATCTGGCCTTGAACTTACAGGCAAAGGTCGTTGTACGCTTTCGTGCTTTCTCTAAAAAGGTAGCCCGTTCTCATGCCGAGACCTTGACCGCTATGATGGACTTTTTTGAATGGCATAACTACTCGCCCCACCAACGTTTCGGCAAAGATGTAATCGCTGGACAGAAGAAAAACCGCAAACGAATCGATGCGGTAATCGCGATTATCAAGTCCGTCGAGAAGTCACAGAATATTCCCATTATGAATATCGAGGCCATGTTGAAATCACTATTTAAAGAGGAGATTAAAAAGTACGCGCCCAAACTATTGAAACCAAAAAAGATACCTAAATCCGAACAAAAATCCAAAGCCGAAAAGAACACCGTTTCAAGAATCGACTATGACCGAGCTCAGGAAAAACTATCCGAAACCAGAGACCGATTGAAGTATGTTTTGGAACGGGTCGAATTGGTTAGCAACCGTTTTGGAAAGGACTTTTTAAAATTGGAAATCACCAGGGAAGAACTCGCCCGTTTCAAAAGGGGTCTAAAAAATTCATGATATGTATATAGCAATCTCACCACAAAAAATAGGTCAAACTTATTCGAACAGCGCAGCGGATTATGTCGCCTATCTCGAAAAGGAAAACGAGGGTTTGGAACAAGAAAATCAGGAACACTTTTTCAACCAGACGGAGGACCGAATTACTCCTGATAAAGTCATTTCGGAAATCGATGCCAATACCGCAAAACTCAAAAAAACCGAACCCAAATTTTATTCGATCGTGGTCAGTCCAAGTCAACGTGAACTCAAAAAAATAGGGGACAATCCAGAGGCTTTAAAAACCTATACAAGGGAGTTAATGAAAGATTACGCCAAGTCCTTTTACCGGGAGAAACCGGTAACGGTAGATCAGATAAAATACTTCGCCAAAATAGAGCATGAACGTACCTATCGCGGATTTGAAAAAGAGGTCTTGGAGAATGCGCCATATCGAAAACGCATCGCCAAGTTGGAGAACGATATCCGAAAAGTAGCGCGAGGTGAACTGAAGGGAACTATCAAAAAACTGGAACAGGAAATCGCAGCTTTAAAAGAAGCCGCACCACATCAAATTAATGGCCAGATGATTGTGGCCGGAATGAAAAAAGAAGGCAACCAATCGCACATTCATATCATCGTTAGCCGCAAGGATGTGACCAATTCGTTTAGCCTTTCCCCTGGGTCGAAGTACAAGGCTTCGGAAGTAGAGATGCATGGTAAAACCGTACAACGGGGTTTCCATCGAGATCAGTTTTTTGAAAAGGCCGAACAGACTTTTGATAAAGTATTTGGGTACGACCGCAACTTTGTGGAAACCTATACCGCCAAGAAAACCCTAATCAAAAATCCCGCTTTGTTTCGGATGCTCTTGGGAAACCTACCCACCAACGAAAAAGCCCTAGCCTTAAAACTGCTCTCGAAATCTGGAATGCGTATTCCTTCCATTCCAACGAACAAAGTGCAATTGGCCTTAAAAGTGTTTCACAGATTGAGACGGGGAATGCAACGGGCCATCGAATCAGGATCAATAGGAATTTAAATCAAAGCCATGGAAGAATTAAATCTTAGTCGTGTTGTGTTTGCTCTACTCTTTGGAAGCGGCCTTTGCTTTCTTTTGGTCCGTTTCATCAAGGAAGGATTCTTTATCAATATCATTTGGATCGGGCTTGGATTGTTTTGGACTTGGTCAAAGTCCCCGGATCAAAAACAGTTCCTTTCAGTTCTGCTAATAATTGGTTTGCCCCTGTTGTTTATCAACATCCTCTTTTATGTGTTCTTTCCCAAGGAGGGCGAATCGAATACCAATGGTAGGTATCGGGTCAAGCTTCCAGTCTCAAAAGGGAAATTGCTTTTGGAAAACATCCGTAGGGGTATTGCCATTATCGGAGCAGCGGGAAGTGGCAAAACAGAAAGCGTAGTCTATCCCCTTTTAAATCATTTTAGCCAGTGGAACTTTAGTGGGGTCATCTACGATTACAAAGACTTTGAGATTACCGAAATGGCCTACCCCCTATTCAGTCAATGCGATATTCCCTTCTTTATCATTTCCTTCGACACCATTCATTCAAGGGTCAATCCTATTGCGCCCAGATACCTGCCCGACGAGGAAAGTGTGAACGAGCTTTCACGGGTACTGGTGGAAAACCTTTTGGAACAGAAGGACAACAACATGAACGCTACCACCCGGTTCTTTAACGATGTGGTAGAGGGCCTAGTCGGGGGAATGATATGGCGTTTGAAAACCGATTTTGAAAAATGCTGTACCCTGCCCCATTTAATTGCCCTATATCAACATCTAAATACGGCACAACTTATTGAGTTCCTATCCGACAATGTTACCTCGAAAGCAATGGCCGATGCCTTTATTAGCGGAGTGGATTCTGAACGGCAAACAGCTGGTGTCAAAAGTACCTTGGCCAATGCCTTTAAAAAAATCAGTACCCAACGGATTTTTATGGCGCTCTCTGCAGATGAAGTTGATTTGAACATCAATCACAAAGATAATTTGGCGGTTGTTTCGGTGGTCAATAACCCAAAAATCGAAACATCCCTTTCCCCTGTTATTGCGACCATCATTCATACCATGACCAAGCAAATGAGTGTCCGAAATCAAAACGCTTCTTTTTTGTTAATGGAAGAAGCTGCGACCTTGCGATTATTGAATATGCACCGTATTCCTGCTACCTTACGCAGCTATGATATCGCCACGGTCTATGTACTGCAGGACAAGATTCAAAACGATATGATATACGGGCCGATGGCCAGTAAGGCAATCTTGGCCAACCTGTCCTATCAGTTTTTTGGGAAGGCCAATGACCCCGATACCGCCAAATATTACGAACGCTTTTTTGAAATCGTAAAGAAGGAAACCAAAAGCGTGAACAAAGGCTATAACCTCAACTTTGACACTCGTGTGACTAAAGGGGAACGGGAAGTGGCAAAGACCCGTGCCGATGTGTTCTATGGCTTGCAACAAGGGGCTTTCGTGGTGCTGACAGATGGAAAGGATAAGAAAGTGCAATTCAAAACACCCAAGATTGTTAGGAAGTTGCCTTTGCCAGGACGGAATTTAAAAGAAAAACTACAGGAGAATTTTGAGAAGATTCATCGGGAAGTGAAAGAGATTCAAAAAAAATAGAATCAAAAATTAAAATTGTGCACTCTTTACAAAAGGTGCAATTTGTAAAGAGTATCCTTTATTGGAGATTTGTAATCAAAGGGCTATTTGTTAGTGCACAAGAGGGGACATAGAAGCTCCAAAAGACATTGTTTTGTTGGTTTTTTGTTTTTAAGCTTCTTTTTTATTCCAGATTTTAGAATTTGTAAAGTATGCATGAACTTTTTTATCTTTCCTGTTATGAAAAAACTAATAGTTGTTTTGGGTGCTGGAGCCTCAAAAGAATTTGGAATGCCTCAAGTTGGGGATGTTGATGAATTATTTGAAAAGTTAGCCAGTAAACATTTTCCTATTGTCGAAAATAGAACCAATGCGAATGACAATCTTTATAATTGGGTAAAAAGCAACTTCAATAAAGAGGAATTAAAATCCCTTAATTATGAAGA
>CALHCJ010000057.1 GCA_937936275.1 uncultured Flavobacteriaceae bacterium | reverse complement strand
AGTTGTGATAAACCAAAACGTTCGGCACTTTCAATAATCATCACCGATGCGTTGGGAACGTTAACGCCTACTTCAATTACGGTTGTCGCTACCATGATTTGTGTTTCTCCTTTTACAAACCGTTCCATCTCGTAGTCTTTATCCGCCGGCTTCATTTGTCCGTGAACAATTGAAATCTGGTAGTCGGGTAGGGGAAAGTCTCTTGCGATACTCTCATAGCCATCCATTAAATCTTTATAATCCAAGGCTTCAGATTCTTTAATCAAGGGATAAACTACATAGATTTGTCGTCCTTTTTTGATCTCATCACGAATAAATTGAAAAACTTTTAAGCGATTGGAGTCGTAGCGATGGACGGTTTTGATCGGCTTTCTTCCCGGAGGAAGTTCATCAATTATGGAAATATCTAAATCACCATATAAACTCATGGCTAGTGTTCTTGGAATGGGTGTAGCCGTCATCACTAAAATATGAGGAGGAAATTGATTTTTATGCCAAAGTTTTGCTCTTTGGGCCACTCCGAAACGATGCTGTTCGTCAATAATAGCAAGCCCGAGATTCTTATATTTTACTTTATCTTCAAGTAAGGCGTGAGTACCAATTAGAATATGAAGTTCACCACTCTCTAAGTGCTCGTGAATTACTTTTCGTTCAGATTTTTTGACCGAACCAGTCAATAAAGCACAACGCACACCGATCTTTGATAGAAGTTCACTAACTCCCGTATAATGTTGATTCGCTAGAATTTCAGTAGGTGCCATTAAACAGGCTTGATAACCATTGTCAATAGCCAAAAGCATTGTCATTACGGCAACAATTGTTTTACCAGAACCAACATCGCCGTGCAGCAAGCGATTCATTTGGGCATTGCTCCCTAAATCATGACGAATTTCTTTGATTACTCTTTTTTGGGCACCTGTTAATTCGAAGGGTAAATGTTCTTCATAAAACTCATTGAATAATTTACCGACTTGATCAAAATTAAAGCCTTTGATTTTTTGTTTGCGCAGCATTTTTTTGGCAATCAGCTGCATTTGAATATAAAATAGTTCTTCAAACTTCAATCGAAACTGCGCTTTTGCCAAGGCTTCTTGATTCTTTGGAAAATGAATATTTAATAAAGACTCACTTTTCGGCATAAGTTTGAGTTCATGCAAAATTGCATCAGAAAGTGTTTCTGTAAAATTTCCTTTGGTTTCTAGAAATATTTGTTGAATCATTTTACTTGTGACTCTATTGGTAATACCTCTATTGCTCAATTTTTCTGTAGAAGGATAAATAGGCTGCATCGATACTTTGAGTCCCTTTTTATGATCTTCTAAGAGCTCTAATTCAGGATGTGGCATTGAAAATACGCCATTGTACCAATTGCACTTACCAAAAATGACATACGGAATATTAAGCTTTAGATTTTCGCGAATCCATTTTTGTCCACGAAACCAAACCAATTCCATTTTTCCTGTATCGTCAACAAAAGTGGCTACCAAACGCTTTCCTTTCTTTTGTTCAACGGTTTTAATATTAATGATTTTTCCAACAATTTGTACATCGGCACTGCTTCTTTGCAGTTGGGAAATTTTATAGTACTGTGTTTTATCTAAATACCGATTGGGAAAAAGGTTGAGCAAATCTTGATACGTGTGAATACCCAATTCGCCCTGCAAGGTTTCTGCTCGATTCGGACCAACACCTTTCAGATAGGTAATAGGAGTTTGAAGAAAATTACTGTTCACAATACTAAATTAGGGGTTCAATTGATCAAGTGCAATTGAAAGTGGTAAATTTGGTCTAGACTTTGAAGTACTACATACTTATGATGAAACATTTACTTCTTATTTTTCTGTTCTCCTATTTTTTTGGTTTAGCCCAACATCAGAATAAGCTTGATTTTATTAGAGGAGAGGTTTCTATAGAACCCATAGCCAGCAAGAAAATAATAAAGGGTGGCGTCACTTATTGGTTTAAAGTAAAGCAAGATGTGGATTCCCTATTTCTAGATGCAAAGAACATGTATTTTGAGGAAAGTTACCTTAATGACAAAAGTATTGTTCTGAATAATACTGGACGAACTATTTCAATCAAGAAAGGCTTTAAAAAGGGCGAGGAATATAAGCTAGAACTTCACTATACCGCTTCTCCAAAACAAACAGTTTATTTCTTGGGATGGGATGATAATATAGATAATAACGAGCAAATATGGACTCAGGGCCAAGGAAAATATACAAGCCATTGGCTACCTAGTTTTGATGCCATGGAAGAGAAAATTGAATTTTCATTGTTGATAAAGACACCCAAAGATGTAAGAGCAATTGCTAATGGAACTATGGTTATTGACCCCTATGTTGAAGATGATTCAATTACCTGGCATTTCAATATGCAAAAACCAATGAGCAGCTACTTGCTGGCTTTTGCAATTGGAAATTACAACAAACAAGAGCTCATATCAAAAAGTGGAATTCCTATAGAAAACTACTATTACCCAGAAGATAGTTTGAAAGTAGAACCCACCTATCGGTACACGAAAGAAATCTTTGATTTCTTAGAGGACGAAATTGGGGTGCCATATCCTTGGCAAAATTACAAACAGATTCCAGTTCGTGATTTCTTATATGCAGGCATGGAAAATACTACAGCTACGATATTTTCTGATGGATACGTTATCGATTCAACTGCATTTATAGATAAAAATTATGTCAATGTAAACGCTCATGAACTAGCCCATCAGTGGTTTGGTAATCTTGTCACTGAAAAGGATGGAAATCATCATTGGTTACACGAAGGATTTGCGACTTACTATGCTTATCTGGCTGAGAAACAATTGTTTGGTGATGATCATTTCTATTGGAAGCTTTTCAATACTGCTAAAGAGCTACAAAAGCTTTCAGAAGATGGCAAAGGGCAAGCGCTAACAGATTCGAAAGCGAGTAGTGCAACTTTTTATGAGAAGGGAGCTTGGGCTTTGGTTATGTTGAAGGATAAAATTGGAGATAGAGCCTTTAAAAAAGGAATTAAAACCTATTTAAAAAAGTATCAATTTCAAAATGTTACCATCGACAATTTTATTGAAGAAATGGAAGCGGCTGCAAAAGTCAGTTTAGCTGATTTCGAAGCTAAATGGTTAAAATCTGCTGATTTTTCGTCTGAAGATGTAAAGATGTATCTAAGGTCAAAAAAC
>CALHCJ010000056.1 GCA_937936275.1 uncultured Flavobacteriaceae bacterium | reverse complement strand
TATGGCACTTGGTATTATTTGTGTTACTTTTCTAATATACCGATTAATCGGGATTTATAGAAAAGGTGAGAACCTTATTATTCCTACCTATATCATGTTGTTTGGTTTGTTTACAGGATATACCTTGTATTGCCATATGTTCGTTTCCGACTATTTTGAGGAAAGGGGTATAAAGCTATTTTTTTCCGATACTGTTTGGCTCTCATTTCTGGCGATGATAGTAGTGGAGAATATAAAATTCTCAGAAAAAGTGATATTTTTCGCGCAAAAGGTATTGATTATTCTTTTGGTCTTGGCTTCTTTGGTATCCTTGATACAAATCACAAATCCACTTTTTATGGTCAACGACCAGTTACTTGTTCAGGGCCTGTCGTATGATAGGATGGCCGAGTATTATCAAGGGGGAACTCAAGGGCTAAGTAAAGGTCAAATTGGTTATATTCAGCGATTTATGGAGGGATACAGATTGTCTATTTTTTCTTATATCAACGGAATTTCTGTTGGAATGGATACCTTGGCTATTTTTAGCGTTTTAATTGCTTGGAATACTCTGCGGGTTTCGACACGTGGGTTCGTAGCTGTTGCTGCTGCCATAATCAGTTTTCTATCCAGTTCACGATGGATAATTCTAGGTTTCTTTATCGTTGCGAGTCAACATTTTCTGGTAGGTAGAAACAAAATAAAACGTTTACTGTACTTTGTCATTTTTGGCGTAACAATGATCTTAATTCTGGCGTTAGGCGCTAGCTTACTAGGCTTTGACGTAGAGCAGTACGTAACACAAAGATTATTGTCTGATAGTGCTTCAACAAGATTGTTAGCTTTTGAGGTGTTTGGCAAGGTTTTTCCTGATAACCCAATTCTTGGAACTGGTGGAGTAGATACAACCGAAATGGTTCGGTTACTAGGCGGGCACAGTTCTCAAATTCATGTCGGATTTTTGAAACTTTTTTATTACTATGGCCTGTTGGGAGGCACCTTGTATATAGCATTTATGTTTTCTTTCATGATTAGACTATGGAAAAGAGCAAAATCTTCGGGTTACTGGGGTGGTTTCTTCGCAATTCTAAGTTTTTTTGTAGCCAACCTGACACTTTTTGAGTTAAGCATATTTTATTTTGGCCCACTCCTAGCGCTTATTTTTGCAAACCACTTCTACGCAAATAGGAAGAAAGAGGGTGATGCTGTCAAGCAAAAAGAGAATGAGATATATTCATCATTAAAGATCAAATTTAATGGTTGAGTCAGTATCAACATTAATAAAAAAGCTAACGGATCTCATCAATAGAGGACACAAACGATCTGTAAATGCAAAAAAAAATATAATTGCCTCCTTTTTAATTAAAGGCATAAGTATTCTAATTGGTTTCTACCTAGTGCCGCTAACCATCGGATATGTCCAAAAAGAACAATATGGCATTTGGTTAACTCTATCTTCAGTAGTAGGTTGGTTTGCTTTCTTCGATATTGGCTTGGGTCATGGGTTACGTAATAAGTTATCAGAAGCTATGGCAAACGAGCGATGGGAGAGGGCACGCATTCTTGTAAGCTCCACCTACGCCATTGTGAGTATTATTTTCATCAGTATATTGGTTCTTTTTTTTGTGATTGAACCCTTTCTAAATTGGCAATCGATACTCAATACAGAGGAAGTACAACAACAAGAATTACGTTTGGTGGTACTTTCTACTTTTTCTTTTTTCTGCATTAATTTTATTCTAAGGCTTATTGACTCAATATTCTTTGCATATCAACGTCCCGCTTACAAGAGCTTTTTTAGTTTAATTAGCAATGTAATCACCTTGGTCATTATCATTATTTTGACCAAGACCACTACTGGCTCTTTATTGTACTTGTCAGTAGCCTTGGGTATAGCTCCGATGTTAATTCTTCTTGGTGTCAGTGTGTATATGTATAATACCGATTTTAAATCTATTGCACCGTCCTATAAATGGGTTCGAAAATCTTATTTTAAAGATCTATTTGGTCTGGGGGCTAAGTTTTTTCTCGTCAATGTTTCCGTGATTATAATTTTTGCCACAGATAATATGATAATCACACAAATTCTCGGTCCTGCTGCGGTACCAGCTTATGCAGTTGCTCACAAGTATTTTGGATTGATAACTGTTGGTTTTTCGTTCATACTCGTACCAATGTGGTCTGCTTATACTGAGGCTTATGTTAAAAACGATATTGAATGGGTACTTTCGGTAATTAAAAAGCTAAAAAAAACATGGTTGTTATTAGTGATCTTGGCATTTTTAATGTTTTTAGTATCTCCAATGTTCTTTAAATTTTGGGTTAGTGAAATTGAAGTTCCTCTATTGTTAAGTGGTATGATGTGTATTTATGTAATTATCCTAGCATGGGGAAACATTTTTGTCAATTTTATCAATGGTGTTGGTAAAATACATCTTCAATTGGTAATTGGTATTATAGGGACGATAGTTAACATACCTCTTTCCTATTTTTTTGCAAAGACACTAGGTATGGGCGTTGCTGGAGTAATAGGTGCGAGTATAATTAGTATTGCCTACGGTCCTATATTTGCTCCTATTCAATTTAAAAAAATAATTAATGGAACTGCAACTGGTATATGGAATCGTTAATAAAATCTGTTGTTTTAACAGCATGACATAATAATCTAAAACTATGCGTATACTTTGGTTTTCAAATACGCCATCATTGGCGGCAAAAAAAGTATCAAAAAATACAGCGGGCGGAAGTTGGATAGAATCCCTGGAAAAAGAACTAAGTACGTTTCCAGAAATCGAACTGGCGATAGCATTTAAGCACGTGGCATTAGAAGTTCAAGAGATTGAAATTGAAGATTCAAAAACGAGGTACTTCATGGTACCACAATATCCGAATACCAAATTATCGAAATGGACGAGTCGTTGTTTTGCAAATTTGTATTATGAAAAATCAATACCATATTACCTTAAGGTAGTTGATAATTTTCAGCCAGATTTGATTTTGTTTTTTGGCACCGAGTTTGACTATCCAATGATAATTCCACAGATAAATATACCTTCAATTATATGGTTTCAAGGCAACCTTACGGTGTATAACGAAATGTATGAAAGTGGTATACGCTTAAAAAAAGCCTTTTCATTTGAAAGTTTAAAACGAATTGCAAAATGCTCTACGGTATACCATGAATATCGCCTGTTTCATAAGAGAGTACAAAGGGAAAAGCAGATTTTTAAGTTTGCTGAAAATTTTATTGGTAGAACCGATTGGGATAAACGTGTAGTGCAGATAATGGCTCCGCAAGCAAACTATTTTCATAGTGAAGAAGCGTTAAGAGAACCCTTTTGGAAACATATATGGTCCTTTCAACCTAATCGTAAAAAATTTATTGTCACAACTGTAATAAGAGGTTTGCTATACAAAGGGCTTGAGACCGTTTATAAAACATCGGCCTTATTAGAAGATATTTTAGGAGATGATTTTGAATGGCAGGTGGTAGGTATTTCGGAAGGCACCACCTACGTTAAGGCAGCAAGAAATGAGGCGGGTTATGGCAAAGAACGAAATGGCGTTAAATTACTAGGTTCAAAATTTGGAGAAGACCTCGTGCATCAGCTTTTAAATGCTAATGTTTATGTACATCCTTCTCATATTGAGAATAGCTCAAATGCAGTTCAGGAGGCAATGCTTTTGGGAATGCCAGTCATTGCTACCAATGTGGGTGGAACGCCAAGCCTATTCAACGATGGCGAAGAAGGAATTTTAGTTCAAAGTAAAGATCCCTACGCAATGGCAGGGGCCATTTTAGAACTTGTCAAATCACCTGATAAGGCTATCTCCATTGGTGAAAGGGCGAGAAATTTAGGGATGAATCGGAATGATAACAAAAAAATCTGCACCGAGTTAATTGATACTTTTAATCAAGTGATTCAAGCAAAAAACAAGTGACATAGTGACTATATATTTATCAGTGTATTTAAGAGAGTGTTGTTTATGCATAAAGAACAATTAAATCAAGTGAAATCAGTCGTGTTTTTGGGTGATTCTGGTTTTCCTATTGGATTAGCTCACATTCAACGAATCACCTTGTTGGGCAGGGCCTTAATAAATGCGGGTTGCAGCGTCAGCGTGGTTTGTAGAATGTGGGTGTGGAGAAGTCATGTTAAAACAGATTACGGTAAAGAGGGGGTGCATGAAGGCATTAATTATCATTACACAGTTGATAGTCCCTTTAGACCCAAAAGTTTTACAGAAAGACAATATCAAAGAATTAAAGGTTTGGTAAAGGAATTTTTTTACCTTCAAAAGTTAAGAAAAGAAGGTAAGATCGATGCTGCGATTTTATCTACAATGAATTTTTACGATGCATTGCGTTATAAGCTATACAGCACTATACTTGGTTTTCCAATTAGTGTTAATCTGGTTGAAATGGCATCTGCATTAGAACGCCGTTCTTCAATTACACAGCGATTTAGTAATTGGTTGATGGAAAATTGGTTGCTTAAAAAGTTTGATGGAGCCATGCCGATAAGTGATAAACTTTGCGATTTTTATACGAAAATAGCGCCTTCCAAACCTATGATGAAGGTGCCGGTAATTTGTGATTACGATAAATTTGAACAAGTTCAGAGAATGCCATCAGAGCCGTATTTTTTGTATTGTGCAAGCATCTCGTTTATGAATGTAGCTGAGTTCGTGATGAATGCTTATGAGATGATGGAAAATAAATACGCCATTAAGCTATATTTATTAATTGGAGTTCGAGAAGAATCGCAATACCTCGAACTTAAGCAAAGACTTAGTCATCGGTTTCCAAATGATGAGGTTTCTCTATTTAGCAATGTCCCCTATAATGAATTAATGCAGCTCTTTACAAATGCGAGGTCACTGGTAATACCTTTACGTCATACGATTGAAGACGCTGCTCGATTTCCTCATAAAATAGGAGAATATTTGGCAACAGGAAACCCTGTCATTACTACCGAGGTAGGTGAAATTAAAACGTATTTTGAGGACGGTAAAACAGCTTTTGTATCTAAAAATTACGAAGTAAAAGAGTTTGCTAAAAAAATGGATGAGGTTGTTGTTTCAGGCGTGGTTGCAGAGAAAATAGGTCAAAACGGTAGGCAACTGGGAAGAGAGAATTTTGATTTTGACAGTTATGGCAATCCTTTAAAAGACTTTCTTGAGGCACTGATGTAGTAAATCGTACTGTTACTAATATTAAAAACAATTGAAGGGATGTGAAAATTTTAATAGACTACTTTGATGATCTATGATGTACGAAGAATTTAACCTTCTTAAATATAGATTGACCAGTAGTTTGCTTAAACTGAATGATAGAAATTATGGAACAAAGCATAAATGAGATCATCGAATCTGATTTAAAAAGATATGGTTCTAAAACATCAATATTAAAAGTATTGTTCTCTCCTAGTTTTCATTATACGGGATTCAAATTTCTGTATTTCTGGAGAAAAGCCTCAGCGCGAAATAGCCACTTTTTGAAACAAATGTTTTATAAGGCTATGGTTCGAAGACTAAGTTATAAGTATGGTTTTCAAATTCCTGTGAATACTAAAATAGGAAAGGGGTTTTACATTGGACATTTTGGAGCAATCGTAATTAATAAAAATGCGACGATTGGTACTTATTGTAATATTACACATGGAGTTACTATTGGTAGAACGAATAGAGGAAAGCTTAAAGGGTGCCCGCATTTAGGCCATCATGTACGGAGAGGAGCAGGTACCGTAATCGTTGGTAAACTTAAAATTGGAAACAATGTGCTTATTGCACCAAATGCGTTCGTAAATCAAGATGTGCCTGATAATTCTTTGGTACTTGGTAATCTTTCGAAGATAATCGCAAGAGAAAATCCAACGCAAGGTTATATCAATAACATCTCATAACCGTACAAGTATATGCCTTTATTAACGTATTAAGTCACTAACAGAATCAATAATGAGTGCTAAAAAAAACATTTGCGTAACCATAAATTCTTTAAGTGCCGGTGGTGCAGAGAAACAATGCATACTTTTAGCAGCTGCTCTAAAAGAACATCATAATGTTACTGTAATTATTCTGAGTCCAGAAAAACTGTATCCACCGCGTTTAGTTTCTTTAAAAGATCAAAATATTCAATATAAGTTTTTATCAAAAAACAGGTTCAAGAGTTTTTTTCAAATGATACAGTACTTTAGAAAAAATAATATTGATTTTGTATTTTCTTTTTTGCCTACCGATACCGTAATGTCGGCCGTATGCGGAAAACTAGCTGGAGTACCCTATATTTTTGGAGGAATTAGAAGTAGTTTTTTACCTAAATCAAAATTTAAATTACTTAAATATCTTAACAATACTATTTTAAGGTATACGATTTCTAATAATTTTTCCGCTCGTGAAACCGCTATAAGATTAGGCTTTAACTCAAACGTTTTGGTTATTCCCAATGGCATTGAAATAAGAGCATTGTCGGTAAGAAGATCTAAAAAAACAATCAGTATTATTAGTCTAGGTCGATTGGTGGCACCAAAATGCTATGACATTGCAATTCAGACAATAGAGGAATTGAAAAATATAGTTTGTGAAAAGTATGATATAAAATATACCATTGTAGGTCAAGGGGAGCTAGAAGAGGATATTAGAGCGCAAATTAAATCTAAAGCGTTGGAAAGCTTTGTCAGTGTCATAACCGACGCTACCGATATCTATGGTTTACTTGATGCTTCAGATATCTACTTGTGTACATCATCGTTTGAGGGTATATCAAATGCCTTGATGGAAGCTATGAATTGTCAGTTACCAATTGTTGCTACCGATGTTGGCGATAATTCAAAACTTGTTCTTCATGATAAAAGCGGATTCTTAGCACCAGTACATGATTATAAAAAATTAGCAGAAAATTTAAGTCTATTAGTTCGCTCTGATGATTTAAGAAAAAAAATGGGTGCTGAAGGGTATAAACATTTGGATGAAAATTTTAGTTACGAAGCTTTTCAGCAAAAATATCTCCACATTATTTCAAATGTTGAAAATTTAAAAATCATTGATGGGCGTGTTAAAGAGACATCTACAGTAAAACGGTATAAATCAGCTAAAACAGTTAACCAATAATTTAATGCATCTAATTTAGATGTAATTCATACCTGTTGAAATGAAAGAAATGAATTCCAATTCTTATAAAAAAGCCAGGAAAAAAAGGATAGCCTTTTTCGGAATAAAGTATTTTCCTTCGAGGGGCGGCACTAGCAGAGTTGCGGAAAATATCATCTTAAATTTAGTGGAGCATTATGATGTTTCTATTTATTGCTATAAAAATAGTTTAGCTAAAGATCATATTTCTGGTGTTAAAGTGATTCAATTACCACATATAAAGTTTGGTAGTTTGGGTGTGTTTGTATTTTACCTACTAAGCTGTTTGCATATATTAATTTATGGAGACTATGATTTAATTCATGCTCATAAAATAGACAGTTTTATTTTTCTCAATCTTCTCTCGAAAAAAACAAAGGTAATCGCTACTGCGCATGAGGCTCCTTACAAAAGAGATAAGTGGAGTACTTTAGCAAAGAAATTTTTTAAAGTGAGTGAAGATGCATTCTTGAAATTTAAGGGAGTAAAAACGGCTATCTCCCAACCGCTTTGTGATTTTTATAAACAGGAATATGATGTTGATGTAAAGTTTATAGCGAATGGCATAAACTTAAAAGACGATAGAAATTTAGAAGGCTTTTCTAGTTTTTGGCCAAAAGAGGTGCCCAAAAATAGTGCTTATGTATTTTTTGCCGCGCGCAGAATTATGGGAACTAAGGGATTACATACGATGCTTGAAGCCTATAAAAAAATCAATTATAAAGGTCATATCTTCATTGCGGGTGAACTCGATAATTTTCCTAGTTATATAAAAAAAATTAAGGCATTAAGCCAAGGCCTTAAGGTTCATTTTTTAGGATTTGTAAATCCTTTGCCTACGCTTTTAGAGTATGTTCATCAAAGCGAATATTTTGTATTTCCTTCAGAAACAGAAGGCATGTCGATTATGTTGTTAGAGGTAGCAAGTACAGGTAAGCCCATCATTGCAAGTGATATACCAGAAAACACTCAGGTGTTTACAAAAAATGAAGTGCTTTTTTTTAAGAATAAAAATGTAGATGATTTGGTGGAAAAGCTGAACTGGATCAATAAAAATACTTCGGAGTTTAAAGCG
>CALHCJ010000055.1 GCA_937936275.1 uncultured Flavobacteriaceae bacterium | reverse complement strand
CCCTTTATTAAAAAACCGCCAATTTTTTTTTGATAATTTGCACCCAACGCGATTTCCTCGCCCTTAAGTCGATTATCAATTCTTTGGGCATTTTCATTTATTAGAATACTATTAAAAAAATAATTGTAATTATACATGCTCAAATTACCCTGTAAACTGCCCAACGTAGCGTTATAAAAGTCTACACTTACTTGATTGTACATCGTTTTTAAATTTGCACGATCACTTATTTCTGGCAATAAACCCTCCCCGAAATACGCATTTTCAGCGGACTGTGAAAATTGATGAAATTTCGTTTCGTAGTTGAATTGATGCCCAATAGCCAGAGAGGTCTTTTCTGATCTACTAGAATCTTTTTGTTTTGTTATTAACTTATATTGATGGTCTAAGAAATATCGCTTTCCTAAAATTCTATTATTAGCTAATTGATTGTCAAATCTAACATCTATTTTATCTCTTTTTATAAAGTTTTCATCTCCAGACTCAAATTGCTCTCTTGTGGTAATGCCCCCGTTTTCTTCGGAATCGACGTTTTGCGCCGCAACATGAGCACGTAAATTGTACTTGCCATTTTTTGTTACATAGTTCATAGTAGTGAGAAAGTTACCAGATTCACCTTGATCAAATTGATACTTCCCTAGTGACCTCAAACCTTCATACCCAATGGATAAATTTAGCCGTTTTGAAGTATTAAACGTTAAAAGCGCATCTAACAACTGACCTTCTTCAAAGGTTGTTTTAAAAAGTAAATCAGACATGGGAGTAGCCACATTATAATAATTGACATCCTCCATTTCTGCATAATTAAAATGTTTTGCTTTCGCACCTATCTTTGGATATAAATTCGTGCGTTCAAATGAAGCGCCTAGCCTGTTATATGGCTGCCCTATATTGGAGAATGGCATCAATTCAAAATCGTCCCGTCTTAGGTAATTATACTTGTACTCTTTTTGAATTGTGAGCGTAGTGTCTAGGAATGTAGTATCTTTTTTAAAAGAGATAATCTTATAGTCCTTAATGGTAATTTCGTTCGCTTCTTGAGGCAATGCTTTTTTTGATCTTGAGCCTTTTCGCTGTGCCAAGGTATCAATCTCATTTATTGGTGCTGGAGGATCGTCTTGTGCAGCTAAAAGGTTACTTACTAAAAACAGTAAACCAAAAAAAATGTATTTCATTATATTTAATTACCGAACAAAGTTAATTTTTTTTGTTCGTAATAAAATGTGAAAGTTTAGAGATAAAAAAAATCCTCTACTATTGTAGAGGATTTTTATTTAGTCTAAATTTTAGTTTATTCAAAAGGCACAACTTCAGCAGCACTTTTGTTTGCTACTAATATTGCACTTAGATCAATCGCCGTAGAAGCGGTGCTTGCACCTGCATCATACGAAATCGCATCAAGGTCAGCGACAACTGCCGATATGAAAGATGGAATTACCGGTGCAGTTCCTGTATCACCTTCGTTAATGTTTTCATTCAAAAGAATTTCATTTTCATCTATTACTAGTTTAACACCCATATCAACAAAACGAAGACCTTCTGCTATAAACACTTCTTGTCTTGTTCTGTATAATAAAGTAAGACCTGCGTCATCATCATTCATAGCTGCGATGTCAGCCGCAGTTAATGAAGTACCTGAAACTGAAGGAATATCAACATTACCAGACTGTCGATCTAAAACCAAACCGGTTCTACCATTTACAACCACATCAGCTTTATCTGGTCTTGAACCAGGGTCAACTTCAATTCGTTGCTCAATAGAATCATCAATATTTCTTACTTCTCTTGTAGCAACTAAATCTAATAATGAAGTTAAGTTTGCTCTTGCTGCGGCGATGTCGTTATCTGACAAAGCTGCCTCTGCTAAAATTAATAATGCCTCTTCAGCTTTCATGTAATGTACAGGTGCATCTAAAGCAGGGCTCAAGAAAGAGTACTTAGGATCTAGAAAATCCAAAGTTGGTAAAGGTTGTAAATCATCAAACGTAGCTCTACCATAAAGAGCACCTTCAAAATTATTTGCTGGACCATTTGCATTATCATAGCTTACGGATCTATCAAAAGCAGGGTCTAATGCCAACGCTGCAGTGGCAGCTTGCACCGCTCCTGCTTTGTTTCCTAAATAGTAATTTGCTCTAGCTTTTGCTAAGTGATATTCAGCTCTTGGATTGATACCTATTGCTGCATCAAAAGCAGTCACTGCATTTTGATAATGCTGCTCAGCAGAAATTGGCGCCCCAAGAGGCTCAGCTGGAAGCGCAGAAAAGTACATTGCGGAGAACAAATAAGAAAGCCCTTCAAAATAATTGTACTCTGCCTCAGTGGCAGCAGTATAATTAGGATCTCCTGGTCCTACATTGTCTTTTCCAAAAACGGCAAGTTCTCTTAAACGCTGAATTTGTCGTTGTGTATCTCTCATGTCAGGATCAGTGATTTGAATGTTTAAGCCATCCAGAAACTGATTGAAAAATGTTTGCGTATTCAAATAATTATCAGAACCCAACTCGGCCAAAACTAATGTCTCGTTGAATACAAATCCTAACTGCCGCTCTAATCCAGACAGCCAAATCGATGAAGAGTTAGGTTGACCTACAACAGATGCTTCTGAAAGGTTTGGATTCTCAACTGTCGTGAAATCCACCACATCCTTGAAGTCTCCTGAACATGAGAAACCAAGAATGGCTAAAAATATTATTGTTATTTTTTTCATTTTATCTTTTTTTAGAATTGAAATCTTAAAGCAGCTACATAAGTACGTGGAGCAGACTCCGTACCGTAAGCAAATCCACCACTTGCGAAACCATTTTGAGCTGTAATACCAGAACCTGTTGTTTCAGGGTCAAACTGACCAGCGGTCCAGTTAAATGGATTTGTAACGTTTACACTAAGTTTTATGTTGCTAAATAGAGGACTAGCAATATCACCAAAGTTATATGAAGCACCTATGTTTCGAACTTTAAGAAAGTCATTATCAAAAACAAAAAAGTTCACATAATTAAAGGGAGATGTTGTTCCTACTAAATCTTCAGGTATACCCGTATTATCGGCACCTCTTAAATGACGCAATAAGAAACTTAAATCCGTAATTTGACCGCCGAATTGATAATCTGCCGTAGCGAAAAAGCTAAAATCACTCCACGTATAATTGATTCCCATAGATCCAAAATTGGGAGCAAATGTATCACCCAAGAAAGTATTTGGTTCAAAGTTATAAGACCCATCGTCTTGCAGAATCGCAGCCGTTCCTCTTAGGTAACCCAAACTTTGTCCCTCTTCAACAACTGAACCTAGTACTGTAAAACCACCAACCACGAAAGGTGGAGCACCACCAGCATCAGTTACAATATTTTCATTCGTGTTATAAGAAAGATTTACGCTTAAGTTGTGCTTCTCAGTTTGAATTGGAGTTGCTCTGAATGCAAATTCAAATCCTTTATTCTCAACCTCACCAATATTTTGTATTTGGTTTAACTGTCCTGATGAAGGGGCTGATTGAGGTGTGAAAAGTGCATCTTTCGTTACACCATCATATCGTGTACCACTAAAAAATACTCGGTCATTGAAAAATCCAAGCTCAAGACCAAATTCAGTAGTGATTACTCGTTCTGAAATCAGTTCGTCATTACCAGGATTGTTGAATGTAAAAGATGGCCCTCCCAAGAATGGATTCAATGCGAAAGTTCTGTCTTGTGAGAAAGGCTGTGCAAAGTTTGTTGCTTCACCATAGTTTCCTCTTAGTCTAATTGTAGAGATGACGTCACTCACACTTGATTCTTTGAAAAAATCGTGATCACTAATGTTGTAAGTCAATCCAATTTTTGGAAGAAGTAATGGCTTGGTATTTGCACCTGAAGCTGTGTTGTAATCCAAACGACCACCAAATTCCAAGAATGCTACATCATAGATACCAATATTCTCTAAAAAGTAAGCTCCGTAGTTGGCGTTCTCTAATACAAAGTCTGAAAACGCTTGTTCAGAGTAGTTATTTAGAGATCTTGTACCATCTACACCACCAGACCCATCAAGTCTATTTTGTCTATCCGTAGTTCTAAAAAATTGACCTCCTAAAATAGTCACAAAGGAGAAATTCTCAGTATTAGCTCTGTGTGTTACGTTTAAATCAGTGGTTAGTGTAAAAGCTGAACGTAGTACTCTACTCAAATTACCCTGATCGGTTGTTCCTTCGGCAATAGAACCTAAGGCTACCAACAATGCATTACTTTGTAAACTTTCTTGAACCGTATTTCTATTATCTATACCAACCGTTGCATTTACTTGCAAGTTATCTTTGATATCGTAGATAAATTTATTTGAACCTGTAATACGGTTTGTGTTGCTTGTGATATCTACTAAAGGACCAATAGCATCAGATCGATCTAATTCTGCCTGCCATTCTTCATCCGTTAACTCGTCAAGATTACCACGACCAGCGCCTTCAAAGCCAGAAAACCTAGAGAAACTAGTATTCGCACTAAAATCAAGATTTGATTCAAATCCTACATACGAAAACGATCCTTGATATTTAAGCTTATCGGTTACTTGAGCTGTTAACCCAAAGGTAAAAGATCTTCTAATTTGCTCATTTAGCTTGTTAAAACTGTCATCCTTATAAAGACTTCCTCCAAAATTGTAAGTGAATTTTTCTGACCCTCCACTTAAACCAACTCGGAATTCTTGAGATAGCCCTGTTTCAAATAATGCTTCTTTCGTTCTTTCGTACTTTAAAAAATCATCTGTAGCTTGTAAAATTCCGACACTACTTTCAAAAAAGGCAACACTTTGACCAGCTCTACCCTTTTTAGTTATAATCTGAATGATACCGTTTGCAGCATCTGCACCATATAAGGTTGTTGCAGCACCACCCTTGATATATTCAATTCTTTCAATTGATTCAACCGGAATATCTGCCAATGCAGAAACATTTGCTCCACCAGTACCAATACCTAATTGCGGGTTAGAGTTCAAGTTATCGACCCTAACACCATCAATAATAACAACAGGTGTTGAAGACGTAGCAGCTGAAATAGCTCCACGAGTTCTGATAATTGCAGCGGTACCAGGTTGACCAGAACTCAAACGAATTTGAGCACTTGGTGTGGTAGACTGTAACATCTGATCTATCTGATTGGACGGAAGCTTATCAATATCTTCAGCATCA
>CALHCJ010000054.1 GCA_937936275.1 uncultured Flavobacteriaceae bacterium | reverse complement strand
TGATCATTTTTGCGTCTTGCCCAATTCCACCAACCATATATACTCATAGCCGACCAGTAGAAATTCATCATCATATCGCCCAAAAGTCCATCTCTAAAAAACAAAAAAACGGTAATTACTGTAGCTATTAAGCCCGTAGGATAAACCAAAATGTTTTCTTTTTTGGCAAACCAAACACTTAATATTCCAGCAACTAAAACAATGGCTTCAAGAACAATGATATACGTTTCTTTGTCTTGATACGAAGACAGAAAAAAATCAAAAATGGGGTTCATATTCGCTCCGGTCTGATTTTACAATTTTCATAAAAAGTAAGCCCTTATCCATAAGTTCAAAAGCCTCTTTTATTTCTGAATGAAGAAGGTTCATGACCAAATCATAAGGACCAAAAACTTGAGTGCTTAAAGGATTTTCGAGTACGGTCAATTCTGAACTTCGAAGTTTCTTTATAAATCGAATGATATGTTCCTCGAAATCATTTTGTAAGGGAGAAAAAGTAAGCTCTACTGAGATGTTCATATGTTCAAATTTGATGAAAACTACTTCAATTTTTTGGAAGCATTAAAAAATGGGAAGGATCTAACACTTTACCGCATAAACGCAGGTAAATTTCTCAAACTCCAAAAAATTAATATTGAATAGTGTAGTTTTTCCTTTATAAAGCACTTCGCCTTTTGTGATTCCATCATTGACAGAGAAATTCTGAATTACAATATGATGCAAAAAGCTTAGCCCCGGTTCTGCATAAATTTTATACAACGATTCTTTACAACCCCAAACTATAGTTAATTTTCGAATCAAGGCCTCTGTATTTGCCATGGTTCGGTATTCTTCTATCGGTGTAAATTTATGTGCAATTCGTAGAATCTTATCCCGTTGCATTTCAATATCAATACCCACTTCTTCAGCATCGCTTATAATGATACCTGTAAACTGATTTGAATGTGTAATAGAAATATGCTTTCCGTCTTTCAAATGAGGCTTGCCCACTTCGTCATAATAAAGGTCAGCATCAACATAACCAGCTTCTGCCATTAAATGACGAATACTTAAAAACCCGCGGCGATGCATTTCTGATTTCATACCTGCTATTCGATCTTGGCAATGTGGTGTTAATTGTATCTCATTTGCAAGTTCTTCCTCCGATTCTTCAATCTTCCAGATATAAACCGTAATTGCTGAACTAACCGTTAATGTATTGTAAAGAGGCATGTATATTATATTGGCATTTTGTACCTTTGCAGACGCGCAAAACCATTAAAATTGGTATAAAGCGAAAGTAAAAAATAAAAAGAATATGAGCACAGAAACAATCCCATATGTACCTTATAAGGTAAAAGATATTTCCTTGGCAGATTGGGGAAGAAAAGAAATCAATTTGGCTGAAGCTGAAATGCCAGGACTTATGGCACTTCGTGAAGAATATGGGGAAGAACAGCCTTTGAAAGGTTCACGTATAGCGGGATGTTTACATATGACGATTCAAACCGCTGTTTTAATAGAAACACTCGTTGCATTGGGAGCTGATGTTACGTGGAGTTCTTGTAATATTTTTTCTACCCAAGATCATGCAGCAGCAGCGATTGCTGCCGCAGGAATTCCCGTGTACGCGTGGAAAGGTATGAATGAAGAAGAATTCGACTGGTGCATTGAACAAACACTTTTCTTCGGAGAAGATCGCCAACCATTGAATATGATTTTAGATGATGGTGGAGATTTAACTAACATGGTGTTAGATCGTTTTCCAGAATTAGCCGAAGGTGTTAAAGGACTTTCTGAAGAGACCACCACCGGTGTTCATCGTTTATATGAACGTGTGAAAAATGGTACACTTCCGATGCCAGCTATTAACGTAAATGATTCAGTGACAAAATCTAAATTTGATAATAAATATGGATGTCGTGAAAGTGCTGTAGATGCTATTCGAAGAGCAACTGACACCATGCTAGCAGGCAAAAGAGTTGTTGTTGCAGGTTACGGAGATGTTGGTAAAGGTACTGCTGCGTCATTCAAAGGAGCTGGAGCAATAGTTACGGTTACTGAAATCGACCCTATTTGTGCACTTCAAGCGTGTATGGATGGCTTTGAAGTTAAAAAACTAGAGAATGTACTAGACAAGGCAGATATCGTCATCACCACTACAGGAAATAAAGATATCATTCAAGGCGATCATTTCAAGGCGATGCGCGATAAAGTTATTGTCTGTAACATTGGTCATTTCGATAATGAGATTGATATGGCTTGGCTGAACGGAAACTATGGAGATACCAAAGATGAAATAAAGCCGCAAGTAGATAAATATACCATCGACGGAAAAGATATTATCGTTTTAGCCGAAGGTCGTTTGGTAAATTTAGGCTGTGCAACCGGTCACCCAAGCTTCGTAATGAGCAATTCTTTTACAAATCAAACCCTAGCTCAAATTGAACTTTGGAAGAATAGCGAAAATTACAAGAATGAGGTTTATATGCTACCAAAACATTTAGATGAAAAAGTAGCTAAATTACATTTATCGCGACTTGGGGCAGAACTTACCGAGCTTAGAAAAGATCAAGCAGATTATATTGGTGTAACCGTTGAAGGTCCGTTTAAACCAGAATATTACAGGTACTAAAATCAAAATATTTTAAGTTGAATAAAGCCCTGATTTAGTAAAATCAGGGCTTTTTTACTCTTTATTAGGAAGGTAGATAGGTTAAAGAATTGTTATTTTGTTTAATCTTTTTAATAAAATGATAAACATTTTGTATTTTTGAATTATAATAAATTGATCAAGGTGGCCTTGAAAACTAAAAAATGAATATGTTCGGATTGTTTAAAAAAAAATCAGAAAAGGAAAAGCTGCAAGAACAATATGAAAAATTGATGAAAGAGGCACACCGCTTATCAACTTCGAATCGAAAATTGAGTGATGAAAAGGTGTTTGAAGCAGATCAAGTCTTAAAACAAATGGACAAATTAGATTGATTTTCAATATTTTTTAGTTTTATTTAAGGCGTTAAAATTTATTAGAAAAATTAGTAGAGTATGGATTTAATGGAAAGAGTTGCGGAATTCGAAGCAAGAAAGATGTCCGGAATCACAACAAGCGACAGGGTTACGTTTTCACGCGAGGTGAAGGCATTGATTTTAGAAATTAATGAAATTTATAAGGAAACGAAAGATGTTGAGTTAATGGATATAATGAAAAGGCTTACCGTCAAAAAGAAAAAGATCGAAAAAAGATTGAAGGGAAATCCGATGGCATAACTTGTATGGTGATACAAGTGCATCGCGCACATTACATAATCAGATGAAATTATTAGAAAAATTAAAATTCTCACATTCTTCAAATTCATCTAACAAAAACAAGCAATTAAATAGGTCTTCTGTCCATTCCGTTGTAATAAATGGTTTAGATGGCAGACCTATTTTTTTGGAACAGTATAAGGGTAAACATATTCTTTTTGTAAACGTTGCCTCGCAGTGTGGCTTCACAAATCAATATCAAGACTTACAAAAAGTATATGAAAAGTATCAAGATAATTTGGTAATCATAGGAAGCCCCTGTAATCAATTTGGAGGTCAAGAACCTGGCGAAGCAAAAGCCATACAGTCCTTTTGTGAACGAAATTTTGGAGTTACTTTTCCATTAACTGAAAAACTAGATGTAAAAGGCAGCAATCAACATTCACTTTATGAGTGGTTAACTTCCAAATCAAAAAATGGGATTTTGAATTCAACTGTCAAATGGAATTTTCAAAAATATCTGGTAAACGAAAAAGGAGAATTTGTTGATTTCTTCTATTCCATCACCAAACCTTCCAGTTCAAAAATTACAAAGCATTTCAAATAAGGTAGTATGAAGGCGAAGAAGAAACCTGACAATGTTGTTTTTGATGAAAACGAGCAAAAATATACAGCTTCATTAAAACCCTATGCCACTGATGTAGGTGCACCAGCAATTACAACTACTGACACTGTTGCATGGAAAAACAGAAACATACACGCCGTTAATAAACAGATTAACGCAAAATATACCGAATTGAAGGCGGAATACGACGCCATGATAGAACAGTTTGAATACAATAATCTTGTTTACAGCGCAAAATTTAATTTTGAGCCGGTCATTGGTTATATATATCATCTATATCGAAATAAAAATCAAGAAGCTTTCTTGTCAGTAATAGCTCCTGAGGAATGTAATTTTGATTATGTAGGTACTTTCAAATTAAACGCAGATAAAATGTGGGAGCAATTAAAAAACGAATAGATGAAGAGTGAGTTTACCGAAAGAGAATTAGATCGAATTATTGAAATGGCATGGGAAGATCGCACTCCGTTTGAGGCAATTGAATTTCAATTCGGGCTACCAGAGAAAGAAGTAATAAAAGTAATGCGCTCTACTTTAAAACGTAGTAGCTTTAATCTATGGCGCAAAAGAGTCAATAGTGGTGTTAGCCAAAAGCATTTAAAAAAACGTAATCCTGAGATTGATCGTTTTAAATGTTCAAGACAAAAAAATATTTCAGGAAACAAAATTAGCAAGCGATAAAGCATGACATTGTTTGAAGATGACGTTCCTTTATTCCCTACATCCTATGATGAAATCATTCAACGTATTTCAAAAATTGACCCTGTCAAATACGGGTCTACCCGTAATTTCATTGATGGCGCGGTAACCTATTTATCTCCGTACATATCAAGAGGAGTTATATCTACAAAGCAAGTACTAGCTGCTATTTTAAGTCGTGGCTATCAACCAAGGCAAATTGAAAAATTTATTCAAGAGTTAGCGTGGCGAGACTATTGGCAACAAGTTTGGATTGCGAAGGGAAATGCGATCAATAGTGATTTGAAAAATCAACAAAAACCAATTGCCAACTACGGGCTTTCAAGAGCTATTTCAGGAGCAGATACTCAAATTCATGCTATTGATAAGGCAATTACCAATTTTTACACCACTGGATATTTACACAATCATGTTCGCATGTATATTGCTGCAATAGCATGTAACATGGCACAAAGCTATTGGAAGTATCCCGCCCAATGGATGTATTACAACCTTTTAGATGCTGATTGGGCAAGTAACGCCCTAAGCTGGCAATGGGTTGCAGGGGCAAACAGCAATAAGAAATATGTAGCCAATCAAGATAATATCAACAAATACTGTCGTACGCAGCAAAAAGGCACCTTTCTAAATGTCTCCTACGAATCATTTGCGAAAATGAATATTCCTGAATTATTGAAAGAGACTTCTTCTGATGCTTTTGAAACTCCGCTTCCGTCTCAAACAACAGTCCATATTGACCCTCAATTACCAACACTACTTTATAACTTCTATAATCTAGACCCGAATTGGAAAAAAGATATTC
>CALHCJ010000053.1 GCA_937936275.1 uncultured Flavobacteriaceae bacterium | reverse complement strand
GGTATATTGACCATTTTCGTTGGTTGTGGTTCCATTTTGAGTCCCAATTAGAACAATATTGACGTAGGGCAAAGCATTATTATTAATATCAGTAACAATCCCGGAAATCGTGGATTGAGAGAAGCTCTGTGCAGAAAAGCATAGAGCCAATAGTATGAAAATGTGTTTCATTAAAGGTTTTGTATATAATTACTTCATTCCTTTTCCGAGCATATCTCAGAAAGAGATAGTTGCATCAGAAAAGCTTCTTTTCTTTAACTAAGAATGAAGTGCTATTGGCGAACCTTTATTGCGGTAAACATTGGAGTGTAAGAAGTTATAATAAGATGAACTTTCCCTAATTTGTAGTTTAGGAGCGTTCAATACTTGTAACAGAGCAAATCGAATTTTTTCTGATACTTGGTAAGTATAATTTATAAGAGATTTGATATCTTCAACAGTGTCAATATCAAATAAATATTCCAGCCGAACAACCGAGATATTAGTTTTCGTAATCTTTTGAAAAAGTTGTTTGCAGAGCGATGAAGTCTGCCAAGCTAATTTTTTGAATTCTGCAGCCTCAAAATGAGATTTATGTAATCCCATAAGGTAGAACCCACCATCAGTAGATGGTCCTAGCACAAACTTTTTAGATTGTAACTGTTTTTCAGCTTCCCATATATGAGAAACCTTTAATTGAGGAGCGTCATTACCAATAGTGATAACGTGCCTGTATCCTTTTTGAAAAACAGCATCAACGGCATTTGTAAAACGTTCACCGAAAGTTTCTCCTCTTTGTTGATTTTCAGAAAAATGGAAAAAAGGCAGCTGACTTTTCGCTACTGTTTTTAAGGTTTGAGCTGTTAAGGTGTCAAATAAGTCTTGACTCTTTGGGATACCCTTATGTTTCGCCTCTTCTTGAGAAGAATTGGCGAAAACTAAAATAGCAGTATTCTTTTTGAAAGTGAGCCCCATAAAAATGTTGAGTTGCGAAATTACAAATAAATTCGGTTTGTTTTGGTCGAAAGAATTTCTTCAGCATTACAGCAAAATAGGGCTGAGGTAAAAAAACGTTTGCTCTTTCAAACTCGAATGATCTTATTTACGCGGTTTTTTATACTTAAAAAGAGAACTAAGATTAGATTTGAAGCCTCAATGCTATTAGTTTTGTAAGTACTAAGTTTAACCAATGAATAGTTTAAAGGATAAGAAAGTAGGACTTGTGCTATCTGGGGGCGGTGTTCGTGGAATGGCACATTTAGGCGTACTTAGAGCCTTAGAAGAACATCAAGTTACTACTGAAGTTATTTCTGGGAGTAGTGTCGGTGCGTTAGTTGGTGCCTTACACGCAAATAGTGTACCCGTGCAAGACATGCTTACTTTCTTTAAAGAAACTCCGCTATTCAAATATAATTTTATTACGATTTTAAAACCAGGCCTAGTTGATACAGAACGTTACTTTGATCTTTTTAGAGCCTATTTTCCAGAGGATTCTTTTTCAGAACTTGATAAACATTTACATGTAGTAGCTACCAATCTTCAAAAAGGCACAGAAGAATTTTTCGATGAGGGAGAATTGATTCGCCCACTGCTTGCGTCAGCAGCATTACCCCCAGTGTTCAGTCCGGTAGAAATAGATAATTGCCTGTATGCCGATGGTGGAATTATGAATAATTTCCCCATAGAACCACTAATTGGAAAAGTTGAGTATATCATAGGAAGTAATGTTTCAGTGGTCAAAGAAGTGGAGAAAAAAAGCATCAGTTCTTCTTTACAGTTAGCTAATCGAACTACAGCGCTGATGATTTACGCCATCAACAGGCAAAAAATTAGAACCTGTGATCTAATTTTTGAACCGTTAGAACTGGAAAGAATAGGTGTTCTTGATAAAAAAGGTATTGAAAAAGCGTATATCATTGGGTATGATCACGCCCGAAAAGTACTGGATAGGTATGAAGCTAATGGTGCTAACTTCTAATTTTAATCCTTGTTTATTTGAAGACTGTTCTTGCCAAAATCTAAAGTTCTAATCGGGAACGGAATATTGATGCCTTTTTCGGAAAATTTTTCTTTAATTAAATGAATCGCTTGGTGTTGTGCTTCCCAGAATTGTTTCTTCTTTTTAAGATTAATCCAAAAGCGGACCATGAAATTAATGGAGCTATCTCCGAATTCGGTAAAGAAAAACTCTACCGCTTCATCACCTTTTTGAGGAAATTCAGCAGATATGATTTCTCGGGTCAGTTGCTCCACTTCTTTCAAATCACTTTCGTAACCTACGCCACATTTGACCGAAATTCTAGATCTTTCAGTTAAAGAATAATTTGTAAACGGATTCTCTACTACTCTTGAATTCGGTATAATAACGTAATTGTTATCAGGTTTTCTCAATACTATATGGCGTAAGGTGATTTCGGAAACGAAGCCAGAGTAATCATTCGTGTCGATATAGTCGCCAATTCGTATTCGGGGAAGAAAAGATAACATAATGCCTGATACCGAATTACTCAAGGTTGCCTGAACAGCCAGACCAACTGCTAGACCGACCACACCAGCACCAGCGAGAATAGAGGTCAGCACCTTATCGAGGTCCATAATACCCAAGGCTAAGAAAAAACCTATCAAAACGATAAACGCAAAAACAAAACGTGCGCTTAAATCTTGAATAGATTCTTGTTTGATTTTACCAAAAAGATACTTTTTAGAGAGTCTTGAAAGTGTTTTACCTAAAAAGTAAAAGGCAATCAAAACAATAAACGCCAAGATTAAATTAGGGAGCTTTAAAATCAAAGCGTCCAGCCATCCCTCTAACTTTTTCCAAAGTTTAGAAATTGCCTCTCCAAAATCGAATTGTAATAAAACAAGGTTAATCATCTTCTTTTGAGTTATGGTTTAAAGTAAATCGAGACACTCCCGATTTTAGTTGATTCAATAATTAATAATATTTTTCATTTGCATTAACGTAATTCGATAAAATATAGATTCATTTGGTTTTAAGACCTATACCATCGTATTCAAAAGCAAGGTTGCGAGCACACACAGTATAATTGAAAGAATCCCCCCAATTAACATGAAGTGTTTGAATTTATAAATACCCATACTATAGATTAAAGCATTGGTTTGGTATCCCATGGGGGTAAAAAAACTGAAATTGGCTGCAAACATAACCGCTAGCACGAAAGGTTTTACGGGCAGTTGCATTCCTGCAGCCAATGAAATCGCTATCGGAGCCATTATAATTGCGGTTGCATTGTTTGAGACAACACTACTCAAGAGCATAGTAGCCAAAAACAAAAGTCCGATGGTGAAAAATGAACTCTCTCCGTACATCATATCAAGCAAATGTCCTGAAATCCAATCATCTGCCCCTGTATTATGCATTGCAAGGCCTAATGGAATCATGCCTGCTAATAAGAAGATAATCTGCCAGTTTACCTTTTTATAAACGTTTTCGAGTTCTATACAATTTGATAATAGCAATATCATACAACCCACCACCGCGCTCGTCAAGATACTTAATAGTCCGCTAGCGGCTAAAACAATCACCCCGAACAAAATTGATAGTGTTAGTTTTCTTTTTTTTGAACGGGCTATTTCTGGAGATTCGTATTGTTGTAATACAGCAATGTTGTCATAGAGGTCGAATTGCCTTATCTTATCACGATCCATTTCGACCAGAACACGGTCGCCCACCTTCAGCTTAGTGACATCTAAGTTGTATTTATATATTCTATCACGTAAAAATCTTAAGTTTTTGCGCTTTTTGATGGCGATGGGTATGGCATTGTGTATCATGATCGCCTGTAGCTCACGAAGGGTTTTTCCAAGAAATCGAGCTCTCGGAAGCATCATTAGTTCTACCAAAATATTGTTGGTCTTTTTATTTTCATCTTCAGATTCTTTATCACTCTCTCTTGAATCTTTGAACTCGTACCGTGTTATGGCTCCTACTTCTGTATCATCTGATGAAATAATAAATCCTTCATCGTTTTTGAGCATTAATAAGTTATCCAAATCGCAGGAAAGCGTAAGTCTATCACCTGCTTGCAAAATAGTGTTTCGCCCAAGTAAATTGCTTTCTGAACTACCTCTTGAAAACTTCAATAGGGTTATGCTATCTTCTTTTTTTAGAAAGGTATCTAAAACTTTTCTCCCTATTAGTTTTGAATCAGGCAAGATCTCTAAAGTGGTAATGTAATTTTCAAGGTCATATTGATCACGGAGCTTTTCTTCAGAATCTCTGGGCAAAAATTTTGAGAATATGGTAATCACTACAATTGCAGCCAATAGAAAAATAACTCCTAACCATGAAAACTCAAAAAATGTCAAGCGTTCTTCGGTGCGGCTAAGGTAAATAGAATTGACAATGAGATTGGTCGAGGTGCCCATCAAGGTGCAACTGCCTCCAAGAATGCTTGCGAATGAGATTGGCAAAAGCAATTTATTCTTAGGAATTTTGTACTTATCTGAAAGCTCGGTAAGTATTTTTATGAAAACAATGACCACAGCTGTGGAGCTTATGAAAGCGGAAACGGATGCGGAAATGAGCATAAAAGCTGGAATGATCAATAACAGAGGCCAATTCTTAAATTTTTTGAGTCCATTGGCCATCCAAGAAATCACCCCGTTCTGTTCAAGCGCGGCCGCGATGATCATTAAACATAAAATTGTAATGACTGCGCTGTTGGAAAATCCGCTAATGCCTTCCTCTGGCGTCACTAGGTTCGATAAAATTAAAGTACCGATCAGACAAAAAGCAATCTTGTCCATTGGAAATACATCAAATGCAAATAATAAAACCAGCAGCCCGATGATACCAAATACCAATGCGATTTCAAACGTCATACGTTTAATTTACTGTATCGAAAATTAAAGTTAAACGGAAAATCGGATTGGCGCAAAAGAATTTTTTTTGAGCACAGACGGTATTAGGCTAAGGATATTTCAGCACTAAAATGAAACGAGTACCCCCTTTGCAGATAGTACTTTTAAAATTTTCTTCGGGTGATTGTTAGTGCATTCTTATACATCATCGTAATCCACCTTCAAGGTAGGTGTGGTCGGATGCGCCTGACAAGTAAGAATAAAGCCCTCTTCAATTTCGCTATCTGTCAAAATTTGATTTTGAGCCATTTCGGCTTTCCCTTCAGTTACTCTTGCAATACAACTGCTACAAACTCCACCTTGACAGGAATATGGGGCATCTATATTCTCCTTTAAAACAGCATCAAGTACAAGCATCTTTTTGTCCATAGTAAATGAAAAAGTTTCATCATCTACGAGCACTTCAATTTGCGTTTCGCCTTCTGCCGCGATTGGCATTTCATCTTTAATTTCTGTAGCCGTGAACAATTCGAAGTGTATTTTATCTTTAGGTACTCCGTTTTCCGAAAGTGTATTGGTAACCAAATGAATCATGGGTTCAGGGCCACACAAATAAAATGCATCAAAATTTAAGTCCTTGTGCTTGTTTTTTAGGGCATAGTTGACGGTTGAAGTATCGATTCGCCCAAAAAGAGAATCACTTGACTTCGTTTCACTATTTGTGAAATAGATGAAAAATCGATCTGAATAGTCCAATTGAAGTTTTACCAAATCAGTGTAAAACATGGTTTCTTCTTCCGATTTGTTTCCGTACACTAAGACTACCTTATTTTTCGGATTGCTTTCTAAAGCGGTTTTGGCGATACTCATTATAGGCGTGATACCACTTCCGGCCGCAAAAGCAGCGATCGTTTTAGGCGCGTTTTTTGTGACAAATGTGAATCTCCCCTCGGGCGGCATAACTTCAAGCTGATCTCCTTCCGTTAATTTAGAATGTGCGTAATCTGAAAAACCGCCTCGATCTACTTTCTTGACTCCTATGGTAATAGCATCTTGTTTTGGAGATGAACTTATAGAATAGGCACGTCGAAGTTCTTTGCCTTTAATTTCCTTTTTAATGGTAATATATTGACCAGCCTCAAATTGAAAGTGCTGGATGAGGTCTTTGGGAATTTCAAATGTAATAGCAACAGAACTAGGTGTCAGTTTTTTGATGCGTTTTACCGTCAAAGTATAAAAATCAGCCATTTTCTTTTTCATTTATTAGGCTGCAAAATTACACATTGAAAACACTATATAAAATTGGATTGCTAAAAAATAATTCCTTCTTTGTGAACCGTTATGAGAACAGCAAAGGTTTTTTGAAATAAAAACGAGAATATTGTCCGAAGTTTCAGTTCCCTATCCGTCATGAGAGCAAACAATGTATAACCTTTAAATGTATTACAAAATGAAAGATTTTATGATGATTTTTATTGGAGCTGATTATCAGGAGTTAGGCCTCTCCCCAGAGGAATTACAAAGCCGTATGGGCAAATGGTTCGCCTGGGGTCAAAAAATGGAAGCGCAAGGCATCTTAAAAGGAGGTGAAGCCTTGATTCCAACTGTTAAGCGAATAGTTGGTCAAGATCGAACGGTTAGTGACGGTCCGTTCGAAGATAGCAAAGAAATTATTGGAGGATATTATACAGTGTCTGCCAAAAACGCAGATGCCGTTGTAGCAATTGCTCAAGACTACCCAGATTATGACTTAGGGGGAACTGTAGAAATTCGCGAAGTAATGGTTTTTGATAGGTAATGGAAAGTAAAATTGTCGATCATCTTTTCAGACACCATTATGGAAAGATGGTCGCTATTTTAACGCGCTATTTTGGCTTGGCTTATATCGAGACTATTGAAGATGCCGTTCAAGATACTTTTATAAAAGCTACTTTACAGTGGCGAAAGCAGCTACCAGTTAACCCAGAAGCTTGGCTCAATAAGGTTGCTAAAAACCGGACGATTGATCTATTAAGAAGTATTAAATCTCAGAAGGTGAGGTCTGAAAAGCTATTGAAAGATAACAGTTCGGAAGAGCTTAATGACCTTTTTTTAGATCATGAGATAGAAGATAGTCAGCTTCGAATGATTTTTGTAGCGTGCCACCCCAGTTTGAAACCGCAAGAACAAATCGCGTTTGCTTTAAAAACAATATCTGGTTTCAGTACACGAGAAATTGCTGCTGCTTTACTTACCAAAGAAGATACGATTGCAAAAAGATTGCGTCGCGCAAAACAAACCATCATAAAAAACCAACTTCAATTTGATTTTCCACCTCCCAATGAGGTAGAAGATCGACTCGCGCGAGTGATGCATGTAGTGTATTTAACTTTTAACGAAGGTTTTCATTCGACAAACAAAGACAAACTTATACGCGAAGATTTGTGCGGTGAAGCGATTCGGTTATGTAAATTGTTGTTGAAAAAAGAGAAGTTTCGGTCTGGTAGCCTTTACGCCTTGTTTGCTTTACTCTGTTTTCATGCCTCTCGTTTAGAAAGTAAAACGGATATAAACGGAGAGATTGTGGACATGCTAAAACAAGATCGCAGCCAATGGTTTTTCCCTTTAATTCAAATGGGAAACAGCGCAATGAATAAGGCCATGGAGTTTGATAAGGTTTCTATTTATCATTATGAAGCAGCAATCGCAGCAGAACACATAAAAGCCAAAACATTTAAAAATACCAATTGGAATAAAATACTGCTATACTATAAAAAGCTACAAGATCTACAACCCAACACTTTCACGCTATTGAATATTGCGATTGTAGAATTACAACTAAACAATTTTGAAGTGGTTAGACAAATTTTAGATTCTTTTGAGGCTTCAGACCTAGAACAAAGGGCTTACTTATATTATGGATGTTACTCTGAATATTATGAAAGAAGAGGTGATCTTGTATTGGCTATTTCGTTTTTAGACCAAGCTATCTTAAATACTACCAATGCTCTTGAAAAACGATATTTAGAAAAGAAGAAAGTAATACTTCAAAACCGCATCTAAATTTAAAAAGTCTCAAAAACATAGATTGCTGATGTAACAAAGTTCTATTTTTAAGAACTAATCTATAGATTAATTGATCAACCACCATGTTCAAACGCTTTCTAAATCTTGAATGGAAATCTTTTTTTAGATCTGCTAGCTTAGGTAAAAGCCTAGCTCTGAAAATCGTAATGATTTTTTTCGGTATTTATATGTTAGTGTCTTTAGCCGCTTCAGGAGCTTTTTTATTCGTCATCCTCCAAAAGTTATTTCCAGATATTGATCCCGTACTCAAGGTGAGTGAGTTTATGATCTACTGGCTTCTTTTTGAATTAGTATTACGATATTTCATGCAAAAATTACCAGTAATGAATGTAAAGCCCTTACTGATGCTTCCTATTAAAAAAGGCACGATCACTCATTATATGCTAGGCAGTTCGGTATTTTCTGTCTACAACTTTTTGTCCTTATTCTTATTTATACCCTTTTGTATTGTTTTGTTGGTGAACGACTACCCAAGCTTAAATGTATTGGTGTGGCTACTTTCGATTACAGGTCTAGTTCTGACAGCGAATTATGTTAACTTTTTAATTAATAAAAGCGATAAAATATTAGTAATATTCGGGCTTTTTATTGTGAGCTTATATACCATCGAATATTTTGAAATATTTCCTCTAACAGAATACGCAGGTAAACTATTTTATACCTTATACCAATATCCATTGTTAGTCTTTATACCACTATCATTGATGATCGGAAGCTATTACATCAATTATTATTTCTTACGCAATCGCATATTTCTTGATCAATCATTAAAAAAGAAGACTAAGGCTATTGAGACATCAGATTTAGATTGGACGAAGAAATTTGGTGATATAGCTCCTTTCTTGCAATTGGATTTGAAACTGATTTGGCGAAATAAACGGACTAAAACACAAGTCTTTTTATCTATCGCCATGATTTTCTATGGACTGGTTTTTTATACAATGGATGATTTTGGGGTGACCTCACCCATGATGGTATTTATAGGATTGTTTATCACTGGTATATTTTTGTCCAATTTCGGACAGTTCATTCCCGCATGGGATAGTGCTTATTATAGTATGATAATGTCTCAGAACATTCCACTGCGAAAGTACTTAGAGTCAAAAGCCGGACTTATATCAGTAAGCGTAGTTTTTATGTTTTTACTTTCTATACCCTATGTATACTTCGGTTGGGAAGCTCTTGCGATTAATTTTAGTTGCGCACTATACAATTTAGGTATAAATATTCCATTGATTTTATTGGCGGGCTCTATGAACAAGAAGAGAATTGATTTAGATAAAAGCGCATTTGCCAATATGCAAGGTACAGGTGCTATCCAATTTTTGATCGTTTTACCCTTGTTTGGGGTCCCAATGATCCTATTTTCATTGCTGTATTACCTTATTTCTTTCGAAGTAGCTGTACTAATCTTATCTGTGATAGGTATTATTGGTTTCGCGTTCAAAAAGCCTTTGTTGGATTGGATTACCGAGATCTACCGAAGTAAGAAATACGGAATGATTGCTGGGTTTAAAGAAAAGAACAGTTAAGAAATAGTCAATGATAACAACACAAAATTTAACGAAAAGATATGGCGGGCAGATGGTGCTCAATATTGAACACCTTGATATTCCTAAAGGGCAAAGTTTTGGATTGGTAGGTAATAACGGCGCAGGAAAAACGACCTTTTTTAGTCTATTGTTAGATTTAATCAAGCCATCTTCAGGGCACATTGTGAATAATGAAGTGCAAGTAGATCAAAGTGAAGCTTGGAAACCCTTTACATCATCATTTATTGATGAGACCTTTTTAATAGGTTATTTGACTCCTGAAGAATACTTTTATTTTGTTGGAGAACTACGAGGTCAAAATAAAGCCGATGTAAATGCCATGTTAGCGCAATTTCAAGACTTTTTTCACGATGAAATTCTAGGGCAGCGAAAATATCTCAGAGATTTATCCAAAGGAAATCAGAAAAAGGTTGGCATTGTATCTTCTTTTATCGGAAAACCTGAAGTGGTTATTCTTGACGAACCTTTTGCAAATCTTGATCCAACTACGCAAATTCGATTGAAAGGAATTATTAAGGATTTGGCTGTTCAAAAAGAAGTTACTGTTTTAGTATCCAGCCATGACTTATTACACGTCACCGATGTGTGCGAACGAATTGTCGTTTTGAATAAAGGCGAAATCGTAAAAGATATTGCAACTTCAGCAGAAACTTTGAAAGAATTAGAGCTCTTTTTTGGTGGAGCATCTGATTAAATTGGCGAATAAAACCGCAGCTAAATTGATAATAAACCTAATTCATAAGATGAAGTAAAACTGACTAAGTGGTCTTTTAGGTTCGTTGAGAAACAGAAAATTATCAAAAAGCTTCCGATAATCAGTGGCCACAATGGGTCAAAACAACAGAATTTAGGGTTCTGATCGATAATAAACAGCAGAACAAACTATTGAGTTTGTTTGACATATTTAAAATGTGCCATTTTCTTTTATTTCTTCAATTCGTTTATCATTAAAACTAAGATTTTCAGCAAGTTTGTGCTTAAACTTTTTAGAAATACAAATAGCTAAGTGTAAGTACTTGCATCCCTCTTATCTTTTTTAAGCTTTTATCGACGAACTGCATAATAATACGGTGGTTTTTTAGTTTAGATTACATACGTATATATATAATTTTGAAGGTCCAATACAAACTTATTCTTACTTCACTTCTGGGAAGCCTTGTTTTCAATGCCTGTTCGGTAAAAAAAGACAAATTCGTTAATCGCAACTGGCATGCTTTGAACACCAAGTACAATACCCTTTACAACGGTAATATCGCCTTTGAGGAAGGCCGAGAAGAATTAAACAATACTTATCAAGATGATTATTGGGAAATACTTCCTATTGAACGTCTCGCTGTAACCGGTGAAATCAAATTAGACTCCGAAGACAACAACCCCAATTTTATAATCGCTGAAGAAAAAGCTACTAAAGCGATCCAAAAGCATAGTATGGATATCAAGAATGAGGAACGCAATCCTCAGACGGATGAAGCCTTTTTATTATTAGGAAAGGGGCGATATTTTGATGAGCGATATATTCCTGCAATGGAAGCCTTTAACTATATCATCAAAAAATATTCGTATAGTGATAAGCTTAATGAGGCCCACATTTGGAGAGAAAAAGTCAATATTCGCCTAGAGAATGAAGAATTGGCACTGCGAAATTTAAAACGATTATTAAAGTACGAAGAGCTCAAAGATCAAGAATATGCTGATGCTCGGGCAATGATGGCGCAAGCATTCATCAATTTGAAAGCTCCAGATACTGCTATTCAGCAATTAAAGATAGCTTCTTACTACACAAAGAAAAATCCTGAAAAAGGGCGTTATTATTATATTATTGGTCAGTTATACAATCAATTGGGTTTTAAAGACAGTGCAAATTATGCTTTCGATAAGGTGATTGATTTAAACCGAAGATCTCCGCGGGTATATATGATCAACGCTGAAATTCAGAAAATTAAAAATATTGAAATTACTGATGCCAACGAAGAGGAAGTATTTGAATATCTAACAAGATTAGAAGAGAATCGTGAGAATCGCCCCTTTCTCGATAAAATATATCGACAAGTTGCAGAATTTCATTTGGATCAAGGCTCAGATAGTTTAGCGCTCCTTTATTTTAACAAGTCGCTTCGTGCCACTCAGAACGAACCCAAGCTAAACGCGTTGAATTACGAAAACCTGGCAGAATATAATTTTGATAAGAATATATACAAGGTTTCAGGGGCTTATTACGATAGTATGCTGACCAACCTTTCGGAGAATACCAAGAAGTATAGAGCAACCAAAAAGAAGTTAGATAATTTAGAAGATGTCATCAAATATGAAGATATCGTTACCTATACTGATAGCGTCATTACCTTATATAATTTGCCAGTTGATGATCAATTGGCCTATTTTCAGAATTTTATTGATGATATGAAGGCCGCTGAAGAATTAGCAAAGAAGAAGGCTGAAGAAAAGATAACTGCGAGTTTTGCCTCTTTCGGAGAAACAAAAGGAGGTAAAGAGAATAAAGGCAAGTTTTATTTCTATAATCTCACGAGTTTAGGCTACGGTAAAAACGACTTTACCAATCGATGGGGAAATAGAAAGCTCGAAGATGATTGGCGCTGGAGCAATAAAACGAGATCGCTGCCTGCTGAACAGCTTGACGATACCATTGTAACAAATGATAGCCTAAGCGCAGAACCGACCGCAGATGAAAAGTATGATGTAGCTTTTTATATGGATCGTATCCCTACGGATGAAGGAATTATTGATAGTCTGCGCGGCGAACGTAATTTTGCCAATTATCAATTAGGATTAATTTATAAGGAAAAATTTAAAGAAAACCTTTTGGCGGCAGCAAAGTTAGAAGATGTACTAGCTTCAAATCCCGAAGAACGATTAATACTTCCATCGAAATACAACTTGTATAAAATTTATGAAGAAGAAGGGAGTCCACTACAAGCGAGTATGAAGGATAACATTTTGCAGAATCATGGAGACTCAAGATATGCTGAAATCTTATTAAACCCTTCTGCAATTTTAGAAGGTGATGCAGATAGTCCTGATTCAAGGTACGGTGCTTTGTATGCCAAGTATCGAAATCAAGAGTTCTTGACCGTTATCACATTAGCTGAAGAAAATATCAACAAATTTACTGGTGATCCTATTGTGCCAAAGTTTGAAATGTTGAAGGCAAACGCTATTGGGCGATTGAATGGTTTTGAACCTTTTAAAGAAGCCTTGAATTATGTCGCGCTTACCTACCCCAACAATCCTGAAGGTAAAAAAGCAGAACGTATGGTAGCAGAACAATTACCAAAATTAGAGCCTAAAGAATTTTCATCGGAGGTAGGCTCCACAGGATCAGGAAATTGGAAAGTTGTATTTCCTTTCAAGCGTTCTAAAAATGAAGAAGCGTTAAAATTGAAGGAAAGGCTTGAAGAATCGATAAAAGATTTAAAATATAGCAATGTAGTTTCAAAAGATATTTATACCTTGGAAGACCAATTTGTGGTCGTACATGGCTTTAAATCAAAAGATCGCGCTTTAGGCTATGTAGAATTATTGGCAAATAATAAAGACTATAAAATAAGAAATCAAAATTTTGTAGTACTGTCATCAAACTATAAAGTAGTACAGGTACATAAAAATTTACAAGACTATAAGAATTCACTTTTAACCCCAAAACCCTAAATGAACAATGTTTTCAGACAACAAAAAACCTAGAACTATGAACGAGATCGGCGGACAACCCAACAGAATTGAGAAGAATACTAAAATCAAAGGAGATATCGTTTCCGAGGCTGATTTTAGAATTGACGGTAAACTAGACGGGAATGTTAAAACCTCTGGTAAAGTGGTCATCGGCAAAGATGGCTACATTCACGGTAAAGTAGAGTGTGTAAATGCAGATATCGAAGGTAGCTTTAATGGCGAACTTTTGGTTTCCGATTTACTTTCATTAAAATCTTCAGCAGTTATTGAAGGTACGGTAGCGGTTACCAAATTAGCAGTGGAGCCAGGTGCAACTTTTAACGCTTCCTGTACAATGAAAGGTAAGGGTGGTGCTTCAATGAGCAGTGGTTCTAGTAGCGCATCTAGTTCTAGTAGTTCGAACTCTGGCTTTAAATCTTCTATCGGAAGTAACGTAAATGGGCCTGCAAAAGCATCCTAAGAAAAAAAATAGTTTTAATTCATACGCGCGATTTTCTGGAATAGCCTTTCAGATGATAGCCATCGTTATGGTAGGTTCTTTTATTGGGGTAAAACTCGATGATAAATTTCCTAACGAACATAATTGGTATACCTTAGCTTTATCATTAGCGAGTGTAATACTATCGGTAATTTTCGTGATTCGAAATATAAACTTAGCTTCAAAAGATTCCTCAAATAATGAATGAAGTATTTAAGAAAAGACAACTGTCGTTTCTTTTGAAGCTAGGTCTAATCACTGTTTTAGTTGCAGGATCACATTTATATCTTTTTGAAAATTTCTTTTCAGATTCACTGTTGTTTTTTCCCTTATGGCAGATTTATGCGTTTCACGTCGTAACGGTTCTATTAATATACACCGTAATTAATTATAAATTTTCTAATGGAAATAGTGTGATCTTCAATTATTTCATGATTGGAACATTATTAAAGATGGTTCTTGCATTTTTATTTTTATTACCACTTTTACTTTCAGATTTTCAAAGCAAAAAACCAGATGTGATGAATTTTTTCATCCCTTATTTTATTTTCCTCGCGTTCGAAGTTTACAGCGTCAATTTCTTCTTAAATAAGACCCAATGATTTACTGTTTATCGGATCGTTTAAACCGATAAAATACAATAGAAAAAGTCCTTTTGAATATTGTTTGTGAATTCATTTAATGTCCTTACATTTGCACCGAATTTTAGGAGCGGTATTTTTAATAGAATTAGAATGAAATTGATTGGCCTTAAATCTTTACTTGTAGTAATTCTTTTTACACTTTCTAGCACTACAGTTTTTGCTCAAGACGATATTGAGGAAGTAGTCGAGCATTTTGAGGAAAAAGAAGATGAGTTCGACCCACAGGGTATGATAACACATCACGTTCTTGATGCTCATGAATTTCATATTATCGATTGGAATGACCACCCTATAACACTTCCTTTACCAATAATTTTGTGGACAGACAATGGCTTGACAACTTTTATGTCAAGTGCTTTTGAACACGATGATTCTGGTAAGGTTATTGTAGAAAGGAATGGAGGAAAGTTTGTCAAACTTCACGAGAAAATTTATCAATTAGATGCGGGAGCTTCTAGTGTTTCATTTGACGCAGAAAATCATCCTACGAACGCCACAAAACCATGGGATATTTCTATTACCAGAAATGTTTTCATGATGTGGATCTCCGTTTTAGTCCTCTTATTAATATTTACTGCCGCAGCTAGAAAGTATAAGAAATCTGAAAATAACGTTCCTAAAGGAATTGCAGGTTTTGTAGAGCCTTTGGTAGTTTTTGTAAGAGATGAGATCGGAATTCCTATGATAGGTGAGCATAAATACAAGAAGTATATGCCTTACTTGTTAACCATATTTTTCTTTATTTGGATTAATAATATTTTTGGATTGATTCCTATCTTGAACGGAGCAAATCTTAGTGGAAACATTGCATTTACTTTTACTTTAGCAGTGTTTACATTTATTATAACAACATTTAGTGGAAACAAAAATTACTGGAAACATATTTTTTGGATGCCAGGTGTTCCAGTACCCATGAAAATATTCTTAGCGCCAATTGAGATCATTGGAATGTTTGTAAAACCTATTTCTTTAATGATTCGTTTATTTGCGAATATTACTGCGGGTCATATTATCGTATTGGCGTTGATGTCATTAATATTTATTTTCAAGTCTGTTTTTATAGCGCCAGTTTCGGTTGGGTTCTCACTATTTATTGGGATAATTGAGATTATCGTAACGGCTATTCAAGCATACATTTTTACCGTATTGTCAGCCTTATATTTCGGAATGGCAACAGAAGAAGAACATCATTAATTAATTTAAATATTTTAGAACTATGAGTCTAGCATTAGTACAAGAAGTTGCGGCAGTAGCAGATTACGGCGCAATTGCAGCAATCGGAGCTGGTTTAGCAGCAATCGGAGCTGGTATGGGTATTGGAAAGATTGGCGGAGGCGCTATGGAAGCCATGGCTCGTCAGCCAGAAATGCATGGAAAGATTCAATCTTCAGCACTTATTTTAGCTGCCTTCGTTGAGGCGGTTGCTTTATTTGCGGTAGTTGTATCATTCTTAAAGTAAAAAAAATCAGGATGCAACGGTTGGTTGTATCCTGATTTTAATGATGTATTAAAAATTATATTATGGATAGTAGTCAATTTGTAACACCAGGATTTGGTCTTGTCTTTTGGACAGCGATCACTTTTATATTCTTATTATTAATTCTTAAGAAATTTGCGTGGAAACCGATTTTAGGTGCCGTAAGTGAAAGAGAAGAGTCAATAAAAAGTGCATTAGCGCAGGCAGAAGAAGCCAAGAAAGAGATGCAAAATCTTCAGGCAGACAATGAGCGAATTCTAAAAGAGGCTAGAGCAGAACGCGATGGAATGTTGAAGGAAGCGCGGGAGATAAAAGATAGTATCATCTCAGAGGCAAAAGAGCAAGCAAAGTCTGAAGGCGATAAAATGGTTAAAGCCGCACAAGCTACCATTGAAAGTGAAAAGAAAGCCGCTGTTGCTGACATTAAAAATCAAGTGGCCAATCTTTCTGTAGAAATCGCAGAAAAAGTTATAAAAGAACAACTTTCTGATAAGGGCAAGCAATTGAAATTGGTTGACGATTTATTAGGAGATATCAAATTGAACTAAGAAGACATGAGCGATTCTAGAGCAGCTTTACGTTATGCAAAAGCTATTCTTGATCTAGCGGTTGAGAATAAAGCTACTGATGGCTTAGAAAAAGATATGCAAAATGTCGTTGGTACTATTTCTGGTAGTGCTGAACTTCGTGAAATGTTGGCTAGTCCTGTAATTAACAGTAGTGTTAAGAAAGAAGCCCTGTTAGCTATTTTCAAAGGAGCTCATAAAGTTACCGAAGGTGCAATATCGATGTTAGTAGATAACAAGAGAGTTTCAATGCTCAATGAAGTAGCTGTTAAATATCTTTTTTTAAACGAAAAGCTAAAAGGAAAAGACGTTGCTTTTGTTACTACAGCAGTACCATTAACAGCTGATTTGGAAAAGAAGATTTTAAAGAAGGTGGAAGAGATGACGGGAAATAAGGTTACCATTGAGAACAAGATTGATGAGAGTATTGTCGGAGGTTTCGTTTTACGGGTTGGTGACTTACAATATGATGCTAGTATCGCAAACAAACTGAGCAATTTAAAAAGAGAATTTACAAATAGTCTATAAAATAAATATTGAGAGGTAAGGCATTTAGGTCTTAGCTCTTAGGTCTTATATCTAGAACATATGGCAGGAGTAAAAGCCGCTGAAGTATCAGCAATTTTAAAGAAACAATTATCAGGATTCGAAGCTACGGCCTCTTTGGACGAAGTAGGAACCGTATTGCAAGTAGGTGATGGTATCGCACGTGTGTATGGGCTATCGAATGCTGAATACGGTGAGTTGGTAGAGTTTGAAGGCGGACTGAAAGGTATCGTTTTGAATTTAGAAGAAGATAATGTTGGGGTAGTATTATTGAGTCCTTCACGCGATGTGAAAGAAGGTTCAGTAGTTAAACGTACTCAAACCATTGCTTCCATTAATGTTGGTGAAGGAATTACAGGTCGTGTTGTAAATACATTAGGTTTGCCTTTTGATGGTAAAGGACCTATCTCTGGTGAAACTTATGAAATGCCTTTAGAGCGAAAAGCACCAGGGGTTATTTTTCGTGAGCCCGTTACCGAGCCATTACAAACTGGTATTAAGGCGATTGACGCTATGAGTCCTGTAGGGAGAGGACAACGAGAACTTGTTATTGGTGACCGTCAAACTGGTAAGACGACAGTTTGTATCGATACCATTTTG
>CALHCJ010000052.1 GCA_937936275.1 uncultured Flavobacteriaceae bacterium | reverse complement strand
GAAATCCATGTCAGTTGCAAAAACACTCAAACTACCATTGACGTCAGTATCCAATACATTTTTAGTCCAGAGTTGGGTTGGGTCAGCGGGGGCAGCAAACCATGCGAATTCACTAGCATTAGGATCTGAAGTGAACGCACTTAATTGACCAACCACTGCATCTAAATCTCCATCTCGATCAAAATCTGCTAATTGTGCTCTATCTTCTGTGGTCGCATAATTAATTCCTGTACTAAAGGTTGTCCAGCCCCCACCGGTACTTAAATCATTTCTAAGCCAATTAGAACCTTGAAATAAATCGAGGTCGTTATCTTGGTCGATATCACCAGCTTGAATATCCTCTCCTGTAGAATCAGGGCTAAGAGTTTCTAAGGTCCACATTCCCGTTGTAGGGTCAGGTGAAGGTGTCAATAATTGCATTGGGTCATTCGTAGCCTCAGCTCCGTTCCAATTGATTGCCATTTGATAGGGTCCAGCGACTTCAAAAACACCACCAGCAATGCCAGCTAAGAACGGTTCGCTAAAAGTAGAACTCCCAGACGGTATGTTTGAAAATACCGTAAAGTTACCAGAACCATCATTCTGGGCCCAAACTAAATCAGAACCTTGATAGGTGCCTGTTGTTCCCAATAAATCTAAATCACCATCTTGGTCAAAATCGTAAACGTGAGCAACGTTGTTGAATGTATTACCAATTTCGCTTCTTATCCAATTACCTTGAACACTACCAGGATTTTTATACCACCAGGCACCCGTAACAATATCTTTTAAACCGTCACCATCTAAATCAAAATCTGCAAAAGTATATACAGAAACATGAGGCAAAGAAGAAGTTTCTAATTGCTTCACACCCCATTGATCAGGAAATTCGGTGGTATTACATGTAATCGAACCAGTGATATTTACCCTAACTTCATCAAAAATTCCTGTACCAGTGTGATTTGCGTTAAAAAGTTCAATTTTGATCGTATGTTCACCTAAACTTAAATCATCTATCACAAGAGGCTCATAACTATAATAAGGCCCCATCATCATATCATCAATATAGTAATGAATATGTGTATCTCCTTCTAAAATTGTCCAATTTTCAACTCTAAAAGCAACTTCAAAGGGTTGATTCACATCCCAACCGTTTAATGGCGAGGTTATTGTGATATCAGCATTCGTGGGAGGTTCGCTAATTGCATTTGAATCTAAAACCTCTATTGCATTTATTTTAGGATTTTCGACAACACCAATAAATTCGATGGAAACAGCACCGTCGTCGATCATTATATCGTTAAACTCCTTTATCAGAGCTGTTGCGGGAGCAACTTCGCTTAAAATATCAAAATTCGTAAGAACCTCCGTTCCTTCAATGGTGACATTAAAAATTCTAGAGCCTTGACCTCCTGCAGAACCACCACCAGGTAGCCCATAAAATATTTCTGCGAAATGTAGTCTTATATCATATTCCCCTGAACTTCCAACAGGTATCTCGTACCCAAAGGCAGTACCATTTCCAAAACGCTCAGTTTGATATAAAGCATCATCTTCAGTACCAGCTATTTCTTCGGTTGTATCAAATAGAGCACCACCAGAATTAAAGTTATCTGCTATGAATGTTTCTCCTCCTGTGGTTACTTCTGGACCTCCCGCATTAATTCGAATCGCATCAACAGTCGAGAAAGGAAAAGTCTCTGAATTTATACCTAATCCCTTTGTGTTTTCCACATCTTGTACGGTCAATAAATAACTGATACCAGAACTTAATTGACTTGTCGTTAAATATACCGTGCGACCGTCAACCTGTAATTCAGCAGATACAATACTAATGCCATTATCAATGGCATAATTAGCCATGGTCTCGGCACTTGGCTCATTTAAATATTCAGAAAATTTCACAGCTATGGTAGCACCATTCAATGCTGTTACCCGCTCTATAATGGGTGGAGTATTATCGACGGAAACACCCTCACCTAAAAACTCAATGTAGTCTAAATCAAAAATATTTGATCCCGATCCACTGAAGACAAAATACAAATTATTGATTCCTGTAGGCGCAGTAATAGGAGATTCAATATAAGCCCAATTCCCTTCACCACCGGTAGCTGGTACATTCGTCGTGGCCAAAAGTGTTCCGTTTACACCCCCAACTCGCAATTCGATGCTACCCCCAGTACTTGAGGCTGCAACGCGATATTTTACAGCATTAATATTTTGAAGATTTCGTCCATCAAGAGACATAAAGCTTCCGTCATTAACCCTTAGCGCAGATAAACCACCTTCCAAAGGATCATTATTAGGAATTACCGTTGTACCACTTTGAGAACTAAAAAATTCAGCTTCTTTACGCTTAGGGTGAAGGGTAATTAAATCTCGTGAAATTAGTCCTCCTCCATCTGTATATTCAAGAGATATGGAACCAAAAATATCAAGTTCACCATCAATACCATGATTATCGTCAGCTTCAATTCTTAAAACCTGGGGGCAAGTATTGGTAGAGGTTTCGGGATGCACGTGATTTAAATGTCCAAAACCTGGAATCATTACAACGTTATTACAATCCACAGTTACGCCCTCATCTACTACGTTAATGTCTATCGTCAAGTCATCACCCCAATCAAAAAGTCCGCCAACTGCGGGTGAGTTTATATTAAAGGATGCTAAATTATTACCTGCATAAATGGTCTCATTTTTAATGCTAAGCCCATTTGTCGGGTTTCCATCACTAACTCTAAGTTGTGCATTAAAAGTACCTGCGGTTGTGTAGGTAAAGGACGGATTTGGGTCTGTAGAATCGATGTCACCATCACTATCAAAATCCCACTCATATGTCAAGGGAGAATCTCCATTCGGATCCATAGTACCAGCTGTAGAAAAGTTTACTACTAGCGGAAGGTCACCAGAAGTTGGTGTTGCGCTCAGTTGTATAACTGGAGGACTATTTGTTGTAACACCTGTGTAATCTACTCTGTAAAGTTTTCCAGAAGGTCCTGCATCACTACTACAACAAGGAACCCCATAAGCCAAAATATACATCTTTCCATCTGGTCCGAGTTCCATATCAATAAAACCCTCTGATGATATAGGAAATGTAGAAGGAGCAAATTGAGGTACGTTGTCAAATGAAGTTTCGGTGCCTAAATTTTGAACAATATTACCATTAGCATCTAAATTTACCAAGTAAATTCTACTTCGGTTAAAATCAAAAAAGAAATAAGCGTCGTCAAATTCTATCGGAAGTCTTTGCTGATCGGTTAGACTTGGATCATAATCATATCTAAATCCAGATAGCACACATTTAAAAAAACTTGCACCACCACTCTCAGCCCCAAATGATAATTTTGAAGGTTGAGCAGGAGGCAAAGAGGTTGCTCCTGTATTGAAAACAGAAGTATTTACGGGTGACATAGGGTCGTTATAAAAAGGAGGCGAACCGTTATACACTACCTGATAAGGTAAATTGTCTACCCCAGAAAAATAAGGCCATCCAAAATTACCTGCTTGAGTAGCTATGTTAATTTCATCCATACCGACAGGCCCACGAGCACTTGCCACAGAAGCATCAGGACCAACTTCTCCCCAATACAACCAATCATTTCTATCTTTATCTACAAAAATGCGGTAAGGGTTTCTTAAACCCATTATATATATTTCGGCTAAGCCGCCCACCCCTCCTGGAAACAAATTCCCAGAAGGAACAGTGTAAGTTCCATTCGGCTGAGGTGTAATTCGAAGAATCTTACCCATGTAGGAATTGGTATTAGAAGAAGACTTCTCTGCGCTAAAATCTCTATTCGTAGGTGTATCCGTATTTTGAAGAGCGATTGCAGTATAGGTATCAGGATAAGTAGTGTTGTCTCCTGTAGAGATGTACAGATTTCCATTGGAGTCAAAGGCCATGTCACCCCCTGAATGATATTTAGAACTACGATC
>CALHCJ010000051.1 GCA_937936275.1 uncultured Flavobacteriaceae bacterium | reverse complement strand
CTTCTTTTTTTTCTGCTGCGTTTGGTTCAGTTGCTGTTGCTGTTACTCCGAATATTACGGCTAGTGCTAAACTTAATACTGTCTTTTTCATGTGTCTAAATTTAATAGTAATTAATAAGTGTTAAAAATTTATAGGTGTGTAAATAATTCATTTTCGGCCTGTCGCACTTTTGCATAATGTTGTGTTTCATCTTCTGCTGATCTGTAGCCCACTGCAGCGACTAAAGTTGCACTTAAACCTTTTGCTGTTAAACCTAAGATTTCATTATAAGCTTCAGCTTCAAAGCCCTCCATTGGGCAGGCATCGATTCTTAATTCGGCTGCTGCTGATAAGAGATTGCCAAGTACCAAATAGTTTTGTTTTGCTGCCCATGTTGATTGTTCTTCAGGCGAAAGAGCCAAAACTTTCGACTTCATAAAATTGGAATAGTCATTTAAAGCCTCTAAAGGAATATCTCTTGTTTCACTAACATTTGACAAGTATTTATCTATCCAAGTCGCATCAACTTCCGTTTTGTTGGCTAATACTAACAAATGAGAAGCGTCGACAATTTGCGATTGCCCCCAAGAAGCAGGTTGTAATTTTTTGCGAATATCATCATCGGTAATCACGAAAATATGGTAAGGCTGTAATCCATAAGAGGAAGCAGTTAATCGCATCGACTCTAATAAGATCTTCAAATCTTTATCTGAAATCTTTTTAGTGGCATCAAATTTTTTAGTGGCGTAACGCCATTGCAAGCTTTCTATATATGTATTCATATGTTGATTAAAATTTATTAAATAAACCATTGAGCTGGTCTAGTTCTTTTTTTGATAGGTTTTTAAGAATTTTTTTTTCAGCAGTTTTCATTGCAGTATCCATCTTTATTAATGCTTTTTTTCCTTCGGATGTAATATTGATTTCAACTTTTCTTCGGTTGGAAGGGCAGGTTATCCTATTTACAAATCCTTTTAAAATCAATTTGTCAACCAATCGTGTGGTATTACTCATTTTGGTGACCATTCTTTCATTTAAGGTTGATAGATTGGCAGGTTTCCCATTTTGACCTCTTAAAATACGTAGCACATTAAATTGTTGTAAAGAAACTTCGTACGGTTTTAATACACTTGAAATCTTCTCGTTAATACGGTTGTTGACTAACATAAAATGTATAATAGTTCTGCTTTCTAGCGGAATTTCTTTTTCGGTTTTTATGATTTGCTCAACATTCATGCTAATACAACAATTGTATATACAAATGTATATTGAATTTCGCTTGTAACAATATTTGATTCTACAAAATTTTGTTAAAAATTACATACTGTCAATTTGATGCGGAAATTGTATTTTTGAAAACAATAATAACTAGATTTCCGTTGTCGCGGGAACACCCATAAATTTCATTTACTATGGCAGATTTATCACAAGAAGAATGGACTGAGCAATTACATAAAGATGAAAACGCTTTTATCTTAGACGTTAGAACAGATGATGAGGTTGAAGAGGGGCATATTCCGAAGTCTAAGCAGATAGACATTTATTTGGGTCAAGGATTTATCGATGAGCTTCAGAAGTTAGATAAGTCAAAAAACTACTATGTCTATTGCAGAAGTGGAAATCGAAGTGGTCAGGCTTGTGCTATTATGAACAGTATTGGTTTTGAAAATACCTACAACCTTGAAGGAGGGTTTATGAACTGGGAAGGAGAAGTTACAGAATAGTTTTAATTAAAGTTTTTTCTTACATTTTATTTTTTCATTTACTTTAGCATGAAACACCAACCTAGGGTATTCTCGTGCAAGAAGACTTGCTTCATTTTATTTGGAAATATAAAAAACTTCAGTGGAAGACTTTAGTCTGCTCGCATGGAGAAGTTGTAATTATTGAAAAGGTCGGAATACATAACCAGTTAGCAGGCCCAGACTTTTTCAATGCCAAAATTCGTCTTGATGGTCAATTGTGGGCTGGTAATGTAGAGATTCATATAAAATCCTCAGACTGGTACGTTCATAACCACCAAAATGATGAGAACTACAATAACGTTATTCTTCATGTAGTTTGGGAAGATGATGTGTCTGTTTTTAGAAATGACGGTTCTGAAATTCCGACACTAGAACTTAAAAGATATGTCTCCAAAACTTTATTAATCGATTATCAAAATTTATTTGATAAGCAACGTTATACTTTTATCAACTGCGAAAAAAGTATATCTGAAGTAGATTACTTCTTATTTCAAAATTGGCTTGAACGACTTTATTTTGAGCGTTTAGAGCGAAAGTCCAATTTTATCTTTAACCTTTTAGTGAAATATAACAACGATTGGGAGCAGGTTCTTTTTACTTTGCTATTGAAAAATTTTGGACTTAAAATTAACGGAGAGGCATTTTTAAGTTTAGCGAATGCATTACCATTTTCAGTAGTTCGGAAGTTGCAATCTAACGTTGTTCAGTTAGAGAGTGTCTTTTTCGGAATGACCCATATGTTGAACAACGAGTCAGTTTTAGATAATTACTACATCGAGTTAGTGAGGGAGTACAATTTTTTAAATCGAAAATTTGAACTTTTGAATGATGGAGTTTTAAAGCCTGATTTTTTCAAACTAAGGCCGACCAACTTTCCAACAGTACGATTATCGCAACTAGCAAATTTATATGGTAAACATCAAAGCTTGTTTGAAAAAATAATGTCAGGGACAGATGTAAAAACATTGCGTGCTATATTTAGTGTTTCTACAAGTGATTATTGGTCAAATCATTACACCTTTGGTAAAGTGTCGAAAAAGAGTGAAAAAAAATTGACAAAATCATTTGTCGACTTGATTTTAATCAACACTATTTTGCCGCTAAAATTTTGTTACGCCAAACATCTTGGAAAAGGTGTTGATGAAAATATTATTGAAATTATTACTAAAATTCTTCCAGAAAGAAATTCTATTCTTTCTAATTTCATGAAGCACAAGGTTAACGTCGAAAATGCAAAAGATAGTCAAGCATTTTTACAATTATACAATGAGTACTGTACGAAAAATCGATGCCTTGAATGTGCAGTTGGCGGTTCATTATTACAAGGAAATGATTAGTTTTATACCATGAATCTTTTCTACACCATTCTATATTATTTTCAGAAGAGAGGCTTTGAAGTCTGCCGACGTATTGCCGAGCGTTTAGGAATTCGTGCCAGAGTGGTAAGAACATCATTTATTTATCTCACCTTTGTTACCATAGGTTTTGGCTTCGCACTTTATTTATTTGTAGCGTTCTGGCTAAAAATTAAAGACTTGATTTATACAAAAAGGACCTCTGTTTTTGATCTTTAAATATGGTTAAACTTTCTCGTTCCAAGCTTTACTTAGCACTGATCTTAACGTTGGCGGTAGTATTATTTGGTACTATTGGTTACCGATTTATTTCAGACTATTCTTGGATTGATGCCCTCTATATGACTATCATAACGATGGCTACCGTTGGTTTTAAAGAAGTACAGCCTCTTGATGATACCGCAAAAATTTTTACTGTATTTTTAATCATAGTAAGCGTATTTATTTTAGGGTTTGCAATTTCGGTGCTTACCGAGTATGTTTTGGGAAGAAATTCTTTACAACTATTAAAAAAGAAAAGGGTGAAAAATAAAATTAACAATTTGTCAAATCATGTGATTGTTTGCGGTTTTGGTCGAAACGGTATGCAAGCTGCTGAGCGCCTAAAAGCCTACAAACAGCCTTTCGTTGTTATTGAACGTCAACGAGATATTATCGAGCGCTATGAGGAGGAGATTTTTTTTGTTGAAGGAGATGCAAATGAAGATGAGGTTTTGGAAGAGGCAGGCATCTACGATGCAAAATATTTAATTGTTGCTTTGCCTGATGACGCAGCAAATCTCTTTGTGGTACTCTCAGCGCGTCAATTGAACGAAACACTATTTATTATAAGTCGGGCTTCGTTAGTTACATCTCAAAAGAAACTACTTTTAGCAGGTGCCAATAAGGTAATTATGCCAGATAAAATAGGCGGAGACCATATGGCCTCGCTGGTAGTGATGCCAGATCTGATAACTTTTATGGATAAACTTTCAACGGAAGGTGAGCACACCACGAATTTGGAAGAAGTCTCTATAGAAGATTTTGCAGATCAAATTGAATGTAACTCTTTACGTGATCTTGATCTTCGTAAAAAAACGGGTTGTACAATTATTGGCTATATAGCCCCAGACGGAAACTATATTATCAATCCTGAAGCAGATATGGCCCTTGAGCCAAAAAGTAAAGTTATTGTTCTTGGTCGCCCTGAACAGATTCGAAAATTAAACGAAATGTTTCATATTGACTTAAGTTAATTTAACAAGATTGCTTGATTGTGTTGCTTATTTTTATGATATTGTCAACCGACTAATTTTAAACTAAACCAAAATTCAAATTATGAAGTACCGACTTCTTGCTCTTTTTGCAATATTTTCTCCTATGCTAACATTTGCCCAAGAATCAAATGAAAAGGGGTTAGATGAAAAAATTAATGACGCTTTCATGCCCTTTGCAACTTGGTGGGAAAATACGGTGCTAACGTCTGTTCCTATCGCAGGATACGATATTCCGATTGTACTGATTCTTCTGATTTTAGGAGCTACTTTCTTTACCATTTACTTTAAATTTCCAGGTATTACCAAGTTTCCTTTAGCCATCAATGTTGTTCGTGGTAAATATGAGGAAATAGAGAAGTATGGTCTGGAAAAAGTAGAAATGCATATGACTGATGATGGTGATATTCCAGATACGATAAGAGATGAAAGTGAAGAAGGAGAAGTAAGTCATTTTCAGGCCCTTGCGACAGCAGTTTCTGGAACGGTTGGTTTAGGAAATATTGCGGGAGTTGCCGTTGCCATTGCGTTAGGCGGACCCGGAGCTACTTTTTGGATGATTGTATGTGGTTTGATTGGTATGTCTACCAAGTTTGTAGAGTGTACTCTAGGTGTAAAATATAGAGATGTAGGCGATGATGGTACGGTTTACGGAGGCCCTATGTATTATTTGTCAAAAGGATTGAGCGAGAATAACATGAAAATTCTCGGTAAAGTGCTGGCTGTTATTTTTGCTGTGCTATGTGTTGGTGCTTCATTTGGAGGTGGTAACGCGTTTCAATCTAACCAGGCTGCGGTTCAATTGACTACAATGCTTAATTTAGAGGGGGGTGCTACAGGTGTTATTATCGGTGTTATTTTAGCAATTCTCGTGGGTATTGTAATTATAGGTGGTATAAAGAAAATTGCCAGCGTAACAGAAAAAATTGTTCCTTTTATGGCTGGAATTTATGTGCTAGCCTCTTTAATCATAATTTTTGCGAATATTAAATATATAGGAGATGCCTTTGGAATGATATTCTCAGGTGCCTTTTCTCCTGATGCTGCCATTGGGGGTATTGTGGGGGTCATTATTGTAGGATTTCAAAGAGCAGCATTTTCTAACGAAGCAGGTGCGGGTTCTGCTGCGATAGCCCATTCAGCGGTAAAAACCAGATATCCAGCTAGTGAAGGTATCGTAGCTTTATTAGAACCTTTTATAGACACCGTAGTAATTTGTACGATGACTGCTCTTGTTATTATCTTCTTTAACATGGATGCAGGGGCATTCGACTACGGAAATGGAGTAGGTAGTACAGTATTGTTAAATGATACAGGAGCCTATGTAGGTGGAGTTGATTTAACATCAATGGCATACGATTCGGTTATTCCTGGCTTTAGATATGTGTTGACCATTGCAATCATTCTGTTTGCTTTTTCAACAATGATCTCTTGGTCTTACTACGGTCTACAGTCTTGGAAATATTTATTTGGAAGAGGAAAAACAGCTGATATTCTTTACAAGGTGCTTTTCTTATTATTTGTTGTAATCGGTGCAGCAGCAACCTTAGATGCTGTCATTAAATTCTCTGATGCAATGATATTAGCACTTGTATTTCCTAATATGGTAGGGCTATTAATTCTTTTTCCAAAGGTGAAGAAGAGTTTAACTAAATATGTCAACGCAATAAACAAAGTGTATTAATACCTCATAAATTGAAAAATATCAAATCCCACTTCAAGTTTAACAAGCAAGAACGAAGTGGGATTTTCTTTTTATTACTTATTATTGTTTTAATTCAATTGTCATACTTCGCTTTCCATTCATTTGTGGAGAATAATACGGTTGTATCTGAATTTACTTCCGATGCTGTGACTCAGGCTCAAATTGATGATTTGAAGAACAGGCTAATAAAAAAAGATTCGGTAAAAATTTATCCATTCAATCCAAATTTTATTTCTGACTACAAGGGCTACACTTTGGGAATGTCTGTTGAAGAAATTGATAGGCTCCATACCTTTAGAGAAAAGAATAATTATATTAATTCTGCC
>CALHCJ010000050.1 GCA_937936275.1 uncultured Flavobacteriaceae bacterium | reverse complement strand
GTTCGCTTTTTCACCATCAGCTAACTTTTCTTTCCAATTTTTCAGGGGAATCCCATCCTCTTCAAAAACCATAGTTCTTGAATTTGACAGTCCGACGATTCTAACGTTTAATTTTAATTTTTCTTTGAGGTATTTCTTTTGTTGCGCTACTTGATTTAAAAATTTTGAACCAACATTTCCAACTCCCATGACAAAAAGGTTCAGTTGTTTGATATTTTCTTCAAAAAACTCTTCGTGCAAGGCGTTCAGCGCTTTTTTAACATCTAATTCTTTAATAACTGCCGAAATATTACGTTCAGATGCTCCTTGTGCTATGACTCTAATATTTACGTTATTTTTACCAAGTGTGCTGAACATTTTACCACTCAATCCTTGATGACTTTTCATGTTATCGCCAACCAAAGCTATAATAGCGAGGTTTTTTTCGGCAATTACAGGTTTAATTTTTCCTCTTTCGATCTCATATTCAAAAGCGTCATTCACAATTTGTACTGCTTGGTCAATATCGTTTGCCGCAATACCAACACAGATAGAATGTTCTGAAGATGCTTGCGTAATGAGAACGACGCTGATTTCTGCTTGAGACAAAACCTCAAAGAAACGCTTAGAAATGCCTGGTATACCAACCATTCCCGGTCCTTCTAAAGATAGTAGCGCCATGTCGGGAATGTGGCTTATTCCACGAACCGTTTTACCTTGGTGATTACTACTTTTGGTAATTTGAGTACCAGCGTCTTCAGGTTGAAAGGTATTTTTAATTATAATGGAAATACCTTTAGTCAATACGGGCTGTATAGTTGGTGGATATAAAACTTTTGCGCCAAAGTGTGACAGCTCCATCGCTTCTTCATAAGAAATGTGCGGAATAGGTTTCGCTTGTTTTACCAACTTCGGATTAGCAGTATACATACCACTGACATCGGTCCATATTTCTAATACTTTAGCATCTAATGCCGCGGCAAAAATTGCTGCTGTGTAGTCTGAACCACCTCGACCCAGAGTAGTAGGATTTCCTTTTTCTGAAGCCGAAATAAAGCCTGGCGCAATAATTACTTTATGTTGTGTTTCTTTAAAGAATTTTCTACAATTGGAATTGGTTGATTCGAAATTTACGGCAGCTTTTCCATTGACTTCATTGGTTCGAATTAATGAACGACTATCTACATGTATGGTATCTAAACCTTCCTGTTTAAAATATTCAGCAATGATGTACGAAGAGAGCAGTTCGCCATAACTTACAATTTTATCTGAAAGTTGTGGCGTAATCTCACCAATCAAAAATGCGCCTTCTAGCAAAGCCTCTAAAGTATTTAGCTCGCTTTTCACTTTGCTTAAAATTGAGCTTTGTTTTTGTATTGGAATTAAAGATTTGACAGCTGTCAAGTGTCTATTTTCTAGCACTTTTAAATCTGTTTTATAATTGGCATTTTGCTTGGAAGCTAAGCTTGCTGTTCGTAGTAATACATCAGTAACCCCACCAAAAGCAGAAACCACAACAATGGATGTTTGAGAGGAGTTTTTTGAGACTATATTTTTTACAAGTGCTATATTTTCAGCATTAGCGACCGAAGTGCCTCCGAATTTTAAAACTTTCATGATATTGGTATTAAGATATTTTCAAGGTGCCTAAAAAGGCAATACGAACGAATAATATATAGCAGTTTACCCCAAAGGGGTTGTGGTGGCAATAGTAAAGCTGAAGCCATTTGTGGTAGCGAATAGAGTTGCTATGTTCGTTTTTTGAAAAAGCATAAGTCTGTTAAAGAGGTAAAAGTAGTACTTTTGAATCGCTAAACAAATCTCCGTTATTATTTTTACAGAATTGTTAAAATACGTGAAGAAAAATCGTAAATCAACGACGTTTAGTCCATTTTTGATAAAACCATTTAATAGATAAGGTTCCTCTCATGAAGATTTTCTCCGCCGAGCAGATTTATGCTGCAGATAAATTTACAATAGAAAAACAGCAAATCACCAGTGATGTTCTTATGGAGCGTTCTGCTATTCAAATTTTTAATTGGCTTCATACTCGAATGCAAGGGGCTCCTGTAAAGATTCATCTCTTTTGCGGTATCGGGAATAACGGAGGTGATGGGGTAGCATTGGCTAGACACCTTCAAGAGCACGGTTATCACATTGCTGTCTACGTTGTAAATTATAGTAAAACGCGTTCTAAAGATTTCTTAATCAATTTAGAACGGCTAAAAGATCGCAAAATCTGGCCTGAATTTTTAGAATCCGATGATGAACTGCCAGTAATTGGGCGAGATGATATTATTGTTGATGCTATTTTCGGTATTGGATTAAATCGAGAACCTGATACTTGGGTTGTAAAACTGATGGAGCACTTGCATAAAACAGAAGCATTTATTTTATCGGTGGATATTCCTTCAGGTTTGTATACAAACAAACTTCCTGCAAATCCAGAAGCCGTTATAAAATCAAATTTTGTTTTAAGTTTTCAAGCTCCCAAATTGGTTTTCTTTTTGCCTGAAACAGGAATTTACAGTAATCAGTGGGAAATATTAGACATTGGTTTAGACCCTGAGTTTTTGATGACTACTGAAACAGAATATGAGCTCATCGGGAAAAATGAGGTATTACCCTTTTATATTCCAAGAGAAAAATTTTCTCATAAAGGATCTAACGGACATTCACTAATTGTTGGGGGAAGTAAAGGAAAAATTGGAGCAGTTCAACTAGCATCTCGCGCATGCCTGAAGGTGGGTAGTGGTTTGGTGACGGCTTACATACCCGAATGCGGATATGTACCTATGCAAACTTCATTTCCAGAAGCTATGGTGTTAACTGATGGTCAAGATGTAATCTCTAAGATTGATTTTGTAATTGCACCTAAAGTGATCGGAGTAGGGGTAGGTCTAGGAACAAAGGAAATAACACAGAAAGCCTTTCTAGACTTTCTTGAAAAAAACAACTCACCTTTAGTTATCGATGCGGACGGTTTAAATATCTTATCAAAAAATAAAACCTTCTTAAAAAAGTTACCCGCTCAATCTGTTTTAACTCCTCACCCGAAAGAATTGGAGCGATTGATAGGCAAATGGAAGGACGATTTTGATAAGCTAAAAAAAACAAAAGCATTTGCTAAAAAGTATAATTGTATTGTGGTTATTAAAGGCGCACATAGCATTACTATTTATGAAGAGAAAGGTTATGTAAATACTACAGGTAATCCAGGAATGGCTACTGCTGGTTCTGGTGATGTGCTAACCGGAATGATTACTGGACTAATTGCTCAAAGTTATGAGCCTCTCAAAGCAACCTTATTCGCTGTTTACCTGCATGGTCGTGCTGGTGATATTGCAGTGGAGCAAACGGGCTATCAATCGTTAACGGCGTCAGATATTACAAACGGAATTGGTATGGCATTTATTGATTTATTTAAAATGCCAGAACAACCGCAACAACCTGAACAACAAGAGGATTCTCAATAGAAAATAAGCTTATGAGCTGCTATAGAATCTCTAAGTTTAGGATATTTGCTTACAATATTATTGCATGCCAAAGAAAAAGGTTTAGAATTTTAAAATTCTAAACCTTGTATCGTTCGCCTTACATAATTATTTACTTTCCTTTAACTCTTCTTTTAACCCATGTTAAAGCATTCTCATATTGGATGAAAAATTTCATAGGTTTTTTATAAAAGAGCTTTTCAATTTTAAAATTGTGCATGTCTATTTCTTTTACCGAAACTATTGCAAACGCTTTAAGATTGTCAAGTGATCTCAAATACGTATATACGGTCGGATCAACGGCATATGAATTTTGACGCCAACTAATAAAACCAAA
>CALHCJ010000049.1 GCA_937936275.1 uncultured Flavobacteriaceae bacterium | reverse complement strand
CAGGTTTTCTTGGTTTACCATCATCTAACTTATCAATAAACACCTCTAAATTGGTACCAACGGAGTCTTTGTATGTTTTTAGCTTGAAATCAAGTTTATCAATGGCTATATCACCAAACTCAAGTTTACTACTTGCTAAATTCTTAAGATTTAAAATTGATGTGGTAAGATCATTGATATAAAACAGGGTGTCTTTTTCGTAGTCTTCAATATAAATTCCTTCAAGATTAGTATCCCAGGTAATAAGAGAAAATTTAAGTTTTTCTATATTGATATTAGTCCCGTAAGTATCATTTATTTTTTTTGTAGCAAACTTAGCAAAGCGCGTTTGAACAGGTGGAAGAGAAAGAATTATAGTGCCCAACACACATATCAGCAAAAACACTAATACGATTCGGAGCAATATTTTTCTTAATTTTCGGATAGGGCTTTATGTTTTACCTTTGTACTCCAATTTTTATTCCAAACCTCTTGAACGAAGACAATATTTTTATTCTAGCTATTGAATCTTCCTGTGACGACACCTCAGCAGCAGTCTTATCTCATAGAAAAGTGCTTAGCAATGTGGTCGCAACTCAGCAAATACACGAAGAATATGGTGGAGTTGTTCCCGAACTTGCGTCAAGAGCACACCAGCAAAACATCGTTCCTGTGGTTCATCAGGCATTATCAAAAGCAAATATCGATAAAAAACAGTTATCAGCCATAGCTTTTACTCGTGGACCAGGACTGATGGGCTCTTTACTTGTTGGTACTTCATTTGCCAAGTCTTTATCGCTAGGATTGCAAATTCCTTTAATTGAGGTCAACCACATGCAAGCTCATATTTTAGCTCATTTTATCGAGGATGAAGCGACTAAAACTCCTCAATTTCCTTTCTTGGGTATGACCATAAGTGGAGGACACACTCAAATTGTTCTTGTTAAAGATTATTTTGATATGGAAATTTTAGGGGAGTCATTGGATGATGCCGTTGGTGAAGCTTTTGACAAAAGTGCCAAGTTATTAGGATTACCCTACCCAGGAGGTCCGTTAATAGACAAAAATGCACAATTGGGAAATCCGAAAGCCTTCCCTTTTACAAAACCGAGAGTAGACGGATTAAATTTCAGTTTCAGCGGACTTAAAACTGCAATCTTATATTTTATCCAAAGAGAGATCAAGAAGAATCCAGACTTTATTCATGAAAATTTAAATGATATTTGTGCATCGATTCAATGTACTATTGTTGAAATTTTAATGGATAAGCTTAAGAAAGCTGTAAAACAAACTGGGGTCAGTCAAGTTGCTATCGGTGGAGGCGTTTCTGCTAATTCTGGTATACGAAAAGCCTTGAAAAATGCTGAAGTTTCTCACGGCTGGAGAACTTATGTTCCAAAGTTTGAATATTGCACTGACAACGCTGCTATGATAGGTATAGTAGGGTATTTAAAATTTAAAGAAAAACAATTTTCAGCATCATCGATTACAGCGAAGGCAAGATATACAATTGGCTCTTAATCAATTTAAAAAAGATCACTTCAAACCATTTCAATATGCAATTATTTTACAATTCAACTTTAGATCGAAGCGCGTCGCAGTTTACTTTTAATGAAGAAGAAAGTAAGCACATAATAAAGGTTTTGAGGAAAAAAGAAGGAGACACCCTACACATTACCAATGGCAATGGTTATTTATTTGAAGCTCGAATAATTTCTGCAAATCATAAGAAGTGTCTAGCACAAATTGAGAAAACGACGAAAAAACATCGAAAAATGCATTGGTTGCATTTAGTCGTTGCCCCAACAAAAATGAATGATCGTTTTGAATGGTTTTTAGAAAAAGCAACCGAAATTGGGGTGAACGAAATTACGCCCATTATCTGCGAAAATTCTGAGCGAAGAGTGATTAAAAAAGAACGTTTGGAAAAGGTTATACAATCGGCCATGAAACAATCGTTACAAACCTTTCTTCCAAAACTAAATGACGCAATTACATTTCAAGATTATATTTCAAAAAAACACGAGGGACTATTATTTATTGCACATTGTGAAGATCAAGAAAAGCTCGAATTGAAAAGAAGAGTTGCGCCAGATAAAGACATAACCGTGCTGATTGGACCTGAGGGAGATTTTTCAAAAAAAGAAATTAAAGCGGCTCATAATCACGGGTTTTTACCAATTTCATTAGGTCGAAATAGATTGCGAACTGAAACAGCAGCTATTGTGGCATGTACCACCGTAAATATGATAAATAACGGATAGTTCTGAGCGTCTAAGTAGAACAGATCTATCTTATCATTCACGCATAATTGGGCCTTTTCCTGCCGCAGTAATGTCAAAATCTTCATTTTCTACCAATACAATAAGATTAAGTCGATCTTTTTCCTTTACTAGCTCAGGAATTTCTATTGAAATATCACCAGCTGCCTTCGCCGAAAGCGTTTTTTCAGCTACAACGACATTACTATTTTTTAAAGTTCTATTTCTATTCTCACCACGTTTAACTTCAGTTGTACGTTCATCAATGACAAGTAAGACTCTTATATTTTTATCTTCTAAGTTTCCTTTAAGATCGTATTTAAATGAAGCGTTATGATCTAAGACAGAAATATTGGTTAAACTGATTTCATTACCTGTTTTTCTTTCTTTGTAATCCTGTATCTTTCTATACATTTTCGTTGTACTTGAGCCTACAAAATGCTCTTTGCCGTTAACCACAAGTTGTGGCGTATAGTTACTATTATTTCTGAATTTTATATTGTATTCCCTTTGTTTCTGAGCATAAGAAGATTTACTGAATGGATCTTTCCAACCAATATAATTCCAGTAATCTACATGATATGACAGCGCATAAACCTCCTTTTGATATTCGTTTTTTACCTTTTGAAGCAACATATCGGCCGAAGGGCAACTCGAACAACCCTGCGATGTAAATAGTTCTAAAACCACGATTGGTTTATAAGCTTCAAACTCATTTTCATTCGTATTCGGTACTGCATCTGTATCTGAGGTATTTGAGTGAAAAGCCATTGCTGCTAATGCAATCATTACTATTGTGAGCGTATACGTTTTTTTCATCATGATTATGCTTAAATTTGAAATCCTTCGTATGAGAAGTATTTAAAAATTAGTAGGTTATTTATGAAACACCTTACGCTCGTTCTTGGCATTATCATTTTTTTAACTTCTTTTACGCTAAAAGGCCAACAGGTGGCAATTTTAAAGTATAATGGTGGCGGTGATTGGTACTCAAACCCTACTGCCCTGCCTAACTTGATTCGTTTTTGTAACGATAACATTAACACTAAAATCAATGAAAAACCAGAAACGGTAGAGGTAGGTAATTCTATAATTTTTCAATACCCATTTTTGCATATGACTGGTCATGGCAATGTCGTTTTTAGCCAAGAAGAAGCTGAAAATCTAAATACATACCTACGATCTGGTGGTTTTTTGCATATTGATGATAATTACGGAATGGAACCTTATTTAAGAAAAGAGCTCTTAAAGGTTTTTCCAAACAAAGAATTGGAAGAACTAGGTGCTGACCATCCGATTTTTTCGCAAGAATATAAGTTTCCGAAAGGATTACCAAAAATCCATGAGCATGACGGAAAACGCCCCCAGGCATTAGGAATCTTTCATGAGAACCGATTAATCTTATTATTTACTTTTGAAGCTGATTTAGGCGATGGATGGGAAGACGCAACAGTTCATAATGACCCCGAAGATATTCGTGAAAAAGCTTTACAAATGGGAGCTAACATTATTTCATACGTTTTTAAAAATTAAATATCAATCTTTTCAATTCGATATCAAATGACCTCCAATACCATTTCAAACGGAATTTTAAAAGCCCTTGGCATTCTAGTAGGGATAGCATTGCTTTTGTTTTTCCTTTACCAAATTCAATCGGTTATTGCCTACTTGGCTATTGCTGCTGTTATTGCTTTAATAGGCCGACCCATTGTGCAGTTTTTACGAAGAAAACTTAAGTTTCCGAATACACTCGCAGTAATTCTAACAATGTTAGTCTTTGTAGGTGCAATTGCTGGTATTATAGCACTTTTTGTTCCTTTAATTTCAGAACAAGGTAAAAACCTATCCTTACTTAATATTGATGAACTTCAAAGTAATGTCAATAAACTCTACCAACAGATTACCGAATATTTAGGTGCCTCTCCTGAAGTAGTTAGTGAGATTATTGAAGAAACAGATATAGAAAAAAATATAGTTGAAGGCTTTGATGTTGGTTTTATTCCAAATTTTTTAAATTCTTTCCTTGGTGTTTTGAGCTCTGCCAGTGTTGGTCTGTTATCTGTTCTCTTTATCTCCTTTTTTTTCCTCAAGGATAGTAAATTGTTTCAAAATGGTATTTTAACCTTCGTGCCAAAAGCGAACGAATCAAGAACCGTAAAATCGATTGATAAAATAAATAATTTACTATCTAGATATTTTGTTGGTCTACTGTTACAACTATTTATTCTTTTCATTATTTACACCATCACACTGCTTTTAGTTGGCGTGGAAAATGCTATTGTAATTGCTTTTCTATGCGCGCTTTTTAACATCATTCCATACGTTGGTCCGATCATCGGTGGAGTGCTCATGATTACCCTAACCATGACCAGCAATTTAGGGGCAGATTTTAGTAGCGTAATTTTACCAAAAGCAGGATGGGTTTTTCTCGGATTAACGATTGGCCAACTCGTTGATAATTTCTTTTCACAACCCCGTATTTTTTCTCAAAGTGTCAAGTCGCATCCACTAGAAATATTCTTAATTATTATTATTGCAGGATTACTGTTCGGAGTCGTTGGAATGATCATCGCAGTACCTGGCTACACTGCAATAAAAGTCATTTTAAAGGAGTTTTTATCCGAAAACAAGATTGTAAAATCTTTGACTAAAGATCTATAGTTTTACTTTGAATAAAAATATATTACATACTGGTGTACAGAATTTTATATCCGAAAACTTGAATGCTGACATCATGTCAGTTCTTCTAAGAAAAGACATTTTTGAACACGTTTCTTCAAAAGAACTTGTACAACAGATTGAGTCTAAGAAAAAATGTAAAAAAAAGCTTCCACTGTGGTTCAAAACTCCCAAAATTTACTACCCCGAAAAACTAAATATTGAACAAACTTCTTCAGAAATCACCGCTCAATACAAAGCAGAAATTGTAAAGGGAAAATCGGTGTTAGATATGACTGGTGGCTTCGGAATTGATAGTTATTATTTTAGCAAAAAAATAGATACAGTTTCGCATGTAGAAATTGATGTAAATCTTGCGCAAATTTCGAAGTATAATTTTGAGGTTTTAGGCGCCAAGAATATCCAAAATTTTAATGCGGATGGATTATCATTCCTAAGTCAGTCTGATAAACAATTTGATTGGATTTATATCGATCCCTCCAGAAGAAATTTAAAAAAAGGCAAGGTAGTTTTTTTAGAAGATTATACCCCTAACATTACCACACATAAAGACCTGCTTTTTAGCAAAGCAGACAATATTTTGCTAAAAACAGCTCCTCTCTTAGATCTTTCTGCGGGTATGAAAACCCTAAAGCATGTCAAAGAAATTCATATCGTTGCTGTCAACAATGAAGTAAAAGAACTTCTTTGGTGGCTAAACAATGGTTTTATGGAAGAGCCCATTATTAAAACCATCAATCTCAAAACTAATTGTAGAGAAATTTTTGATTTTAAAACCAATGAGGAATCGCAAAGTGCATCAATACTATCAAAACCGAAAAAATATCTCTACGAACCCAATGCCTCTTTATTAAAATCAGGTGCCTTTAAATTAATTGGTCAACGCTTTAAGCTAGAAAAACTGCATCAACATACCCATTTATATACTTCTGATCAATACATTGACTTTCCGGGCAGGCGATTCTTAATATCTCACGTCCATCCTTACAATAAGTCAACTATGAGAGCTTTTGCTTTTCAAAAAGCAAACATCACTACTCGAAACTTTCCAGAGAGCGTTTCTAGCATTCGTAAAAAATTCAAAATTAAGAACGGTGGAGACACCTATCTCTTTTTCTTTAAAAATTTAGAGAATAGGAATCAATTTCTAGTAACCCAAAAAATATAATCACAGTTCGCTGACCAAATCAAAATGCCAACTGTTTTTAAGTTATTTTTAACATTCTCTAAATGGCAAAAAACATCATTTTTAACACCTAGCTCTAACGTTGTAGCTGCTATTTTTTGGTGTAAAATTGTAAGAATAAATAACATTTTGAGGTGTGTTTGTGATCGAACACACTTTTTTTTTCTATCAAAATTTTAAAAAAATTTTTGTCAATTCATCAATAAATACGGGTGCTTAATGCGGTATGTTAAAAATTTATAGCTCAAATATTAACAATTGGCATTTGTAAATTATTAATCAATGTTTGTGGTATTACATGGAATTTTGCTATTATTACCACTTAATTGGGTTTTTCTTAACAGTCTCAAAATTGTTGAAATCGAAGGAGAAGCACTCTTAAAAAATTAATTTAAACTAACAAACAAAAAGGATTATGAATCAAAAACGTGATTACAACTCGTTAAAGTTCCTTCGGAAATTGACTTCTTTCGGTATCGGGCTTTTTTCGATGGTGATTTGTTTAGGCACTCAATTTGTGTCTGCAAATCCAGAAAAAAAATTAACAAATGATGTATTGAGCCCTTCGGTTCAGTCAACAGTAACTGGTACGGTTACTGACGCAGATGGTGCGCCGCTTCCAGGAGCTAACGTTCTTGTAAAAGGTACTACCAATGGTACACAAACTGATTTTGATGGTAACTACACCATTGAGGCTTCAAGTGATGACACCTTAATTTTCAGTTATATTGGTTTTGCATCGCAAGAAGTTGCTGTTGCGGGCCAATCTTCTATTAACGTAGGTTTGGCCGAAGATGCTGCTGCACTTGAAGAAGTAGTAGTCATTGGATATTCCGCACAGACTAGAGGAGATTTGACCGGTTCTGTTGCTTCCGTAGATTTGGTTGAGGCTACTAAAGCTCCCATTGTCAATGCGGCTGAAGCACTACAAGGTAGAGTTTCAGGGGTTACCGTGGTACAAAATGCAAACCCAGGAAGTCCACCAAAAATTAACATTCGTGGTTTTGGTTCAAGTAACAATACCAACCCACTTTTTATCATTGATGGATTGCAAACGGATGATCCATTCGTATTGAACAGCATTAACCCAACAGACATTGCTCAAATGAATGTCTTGAAAGATGGTGCTGCAGCCATTTATGGTGCAAGAGCATCAAACGGTGTTGTCATTATTACTACAAAAGGTGGTGGATACAACATGGAGAAACCAGTAGTTTCGATCGACACCTACACTGGTTTTGGAGAGATAGCAAATCGACCAGAGCTGTTAAACGCACAACAATTAGGTGATGTTCTATTTCAGAGTTCTGCAAATGATGGAACAGCTTTTGATCACCCACAATATGGAAATGGCGCATCTGCTGTTGTACCCAATTCATTAAATGGGTATACACGAGTTGTTTCGTATGATCCTATTGTAAGAGGACCTGCTTCAGCAACCATCACTCCTGGTGGGACGGATTGGATTGACGCTATAACACGAAGTGGATTACGACAAAGCATTTCTCTTTCCGTTTCTAATGGTGAAGAAAATAGCAAATATTCGCTTTCTACCAATTACGTAGTAAACCAAGGTATACTACTAAATACAGATTTCAAACAAGGTCAAATTCGTTTGAACTCTGAATTTAAATTAGGTGATAAGGTACGTATTGGGGAACACTTTAGTGCTGCATACTCCAATGGTCAAACTGGTGGCGGTGGTGCCCGATTCGAAGAAGCGATTCGAAGCAGCCCGCTAATTCCATTATTTGATGATGAAGGCAGATTTGCGGGTACTGGTGCACAAGGTACAGGTAACTCAAGAAGTCCATTGGCACAACTTGAGCGACGTAGCGATGATTTTGACAAAACAATAAGGCTAATTGGCGATATTTACTTGTCCGCAGAAATTTTAAAGGGTCTTACTTTTAAAACAAGTATCGGTGGAACCATAAACTCTTTTAATCAGAGACAATTTCAGGCTTTAGATCCTGAGCATGGTGAGCCTTTAGGAACCAACACTTTAAGAGAAGTAGCTCAAAGCGGATTTTCTTGGGTTTTCTCAAATACGCTGAATTATAAGAAGACTTTTGGAAATCACAAAATTGATGGACTATTAGGTGTTGAAGCCGTTAGAGAAGGTTTTAAAGGAAGCGGAGTTAGTCGTAACGGATACTTATTTGAAACACCAGACTTTTATTTACTAAACAATGGTAGCGGTACACCCAACGTAGACTTTTCAGCAGATTCAGCTAATTCATTATATTCTATTTTTGGCTCTGCAACGTATTCTTTTGCCGATAAATATTTCTTAACAGGTACGTTGAGAAATGATACATCTTCACGTTTCTTAGGAGATAACAAAAGTGACGTCTTTCCATCTGTGAGTGCCGGTTGGGTTGTAAGTCAAGAAGATTTTCTTGCAGATAGCGATGGCGCTATTAGTTATTTAAAGCTAAAGGGTTCTTGGGGACTATTAGGTAATCAAACCCTACCATCAAACAACCCCACAGTTAACATATCAAGTTTAAGTGAAGGCTTGGCCAACTATTCACTGGATGGGAGTAACATTGCCGTTGGAGCCATTTTATCATCTGTAGGTAACCCCGATTTGAAATGGGAAACAACGGAGGCTATAAATGCTGGGGTTGAATTTGGTTTCTTTAACAACAAATTGAACTTTGACTTCGAGTGGTACAGAAACGAAACCAGAGATTTAATTACTGCAGATAATAGTTTAATAAGTACAACAGCAATTGATGCTGGCGCGCCTTTAGTAAACCTCGGTAATTTTGTCAATACTGGTATTGACGCCAATTTAAGATTCAAAGATGAAACAGAATCTGGGTTTAGATATGGTTTTGACTTGAATTTCTCAACCTATGACAACGAAGTAACTAATCTAATTAGTGAATTTCAATTAGGGAATTCCGGTTTTAGAGGTGGTGCGGTAACTCGTACTGAGGTTGGTCGACCTGTTTCTTCTTTCTACGGAAGACAAGTTACTGGTTTTGACGGTAATGGTCGATTTACCTATGCTGATATTAATGGCGATGGAAATATCGACGATGATGACCGTACTTTTATCGGCTCTCCTCACGCTGATTTCTCTTACGGATTTAACCTGAACGTTGGATATAAAGGTTTTGATATTTCAGCCTTTCTTCAAGGGTCACAAGGAAATGATATTTACAACTACAACAAGATATTTACTGATTTCCCTACTTTTGTAAACGGAAATAGAAGTGTTAGAGTTCTAGATTCTTGGACACCGACGAATACGGATGCAACATTACCTGCCCTGAGCAATTCAATTCAGAATAGTGAAACACAACCGAATTCATATTTTGTAGAGGATGGATCTTACTTAAGGCTTCGTAATTTACAACTTGGTTATGCATTACCTGAAAAGCTTGTTAGTAAAATTGGTATAGATGCATTTAGAATATATCTTCAAGGAACAAACCTCTTCACTATTTCTGGTTATGATGGTATTGATCCAGAAGTGATTTCAAATGACAACCTTACCTTAGGTGTAGATAGTCAAGTTGTACCGCAATCAAGAATTTATACTGTTGGTCTTAATATTAAATTGTAAAAAAATGAAAAAGAAATTAATTTATTTGATCGTACTAGTTATAGCTTTTGTAGGCTGTAGCGATGACTTTACAGAGGTACCTGCGATAGGTGCTCTCAGTGACGCCGCCGTACAAAACGAAGATGGCGTAGAGCTATTATTAATTGGTGCCTATTCTACATTAGATGGCATCAGAAACAACCTTGACGGTAATGGTTTTGCCGCAAGTGGTGACAATTGGTGGTTTGATGTGTTATCTGATGATGCTCACAAAGGGAGTACAGATGGTGATCAAGCTGACCTATTTGAAGTAGAAGTGTATAACTGGGCAACTGGTAATCCGTATATCTTAGGAAAATGGTCTTCTGTTTTTGCTGGAGTCAATCGAGCGAATGCCGTCATTGCGTTAATCGCTACCATCGAAGACGCAGATTTGACGAGTAAATTGGCTGAAGCTCGATTCTTAAGAGGCCACTTCAATTTTGAACTTCAAAAAATATACGGTAACGTACCATATATTTCTGAAGAAAACTATGCGGCTACAGAATTTAATCAGCCAAACCCTGGTCCTATTTGGGATCAAATTGAAGCCGACTTTCAGTTTGCTATAGACAATTTACCTGAATCTCAAGGTGCGGATGTTGGTCGACCAAGTTCATGGGCGGCAAAAGCATATTTGGGTAAGGTACATTTGCAACAAAATGATTGGGGACCAGCATTATCATTATTTACCGATGTTATTAACAACGGACCATACGAATTGAACCCTGAGTTTGTTGCGAACTTTGAAAGCGCTGGCGAGAACAGTACAGAATCGATTTTCGGAATTCAGTTTACTGCTGATGGCGGACAATCATTGAATGGAAATATTGGTGGAGTATTAAACTACCCTAATCCAGGTCCTTTTGGTTCATGTTGTGGTTTTTACCAACCTACTCAAGATTTGGTAAACGCCTTTCAAACTGATGCTGATGGTTTACCACTGTTAGACACTTTCAATCAAACTGACGTTGCTAATGATTACGGATTGGAAGATGCTGACGCATTTACACCGCACACAGGCAACTTAGATCCTAGATTAGATTACACTGTAGGACGAAGAGGTATCGATTATAATCGTTACGGAACTTTTCCAGGACACTCTTGGATTCGTGCAACTTTTGCTGATATCTCAGGACCATACTTACCTGCTAAAAATGTGTACCAATCTGGTGACACAGGTAATCAAGGAACTGGAGCATGGGGTCAGCAACATTCTGGTATCAACTACCACATCATTCGTTTTGCTGATGTATTGTTGATGGGTGCGGAAGCAGCCGTTGAATCAAATGATTTGGCAAATGCGTTAACATGGGTAAATATGGTTCGTAATAGAGCTAAGAATATGACTTACGTTCAGAATGAAGCTGGTGATGCTGATGCAGCAACGTATGTAATTGAGCCTTATGCATCTTTTGCGGATCAAGCAAATGCTAGAGCTGCCGTGCGTCATGAAAGACGTTTAGAGCTAGGTATGGAAGGACACCGTTTGTTTGACATTAGAAGATGGGGTAATGGCGTTCAGATTATCAACGATTACATCGCTAATGAAACTAGAACGATTCCAAATTTTGGTCCTAAGACAAATCCTTACGAAGCCAAGCATGATTTGCTTCCGATACCTATTAATGCTATTGACTTAAGTGGTGGTGTTCTAACACAGAACCCCGGATACTAGTATTCTTTAAGATCAATTAAGTATTTGAAGGCAGGACATCTTAACAGATGTCCTGCTTTTATTTTACGGTATAAACCACAATGATTTCTTATCTTTATCACTATCAATTTTTTGAAATGAAATATATTGTAATACTTTCTTTTTCCCTGTTATTATTCATCTCTTGTAATGAAAATAGCACAAGCAATAGTTCGATTTTTATTCCTAAAAGTGCTGCCGAAACAGGTATCAATTTTTCTAACAATCTTACAGAAAACGACTCCCTGAACTATTTTACCTATGGTTATTTGTATATGGGTGGCGGTGTTTCTACTGGTGATATCAATAACGATGGTTTATTAGATTTATATTTTACAGGTAACATGGTTTCAAACAAACTCTACCTCAATAAAGGAAATATGAAGTTTGATGATATCTCTGAAAAAGCTGGTGTTGATGGAGATGACAGTTGGTACACAGGTGTAACCATGACGGATATAAACAACGATGGCTTTTTAGATATTTACTGCTCAGTTAGCGGAAAATTTGGATCTAAAAAAAATCAGTTATTTATAAACAACCAAGACGAAACTTTCACCGAAGCAGCAGAAAGTTACGGTATCGCTGACGCTGGCAATAGTGTGCAATCCGTTTTCTTCGATTATGACCTTGATGGCGATTTAGACCTTTATGTGGCGAACTACCCACCTACTTCGTTCAACGCGCCCAACAGTTATTACTACTTCAAAAAGCAGAATGTAAAGGATGAAGAATCTGATAAATTATATCGAAATGATGGAGCATCTTTTACAGACGTAACAGAAGAAGCCGGACTCAAATCTTTCGGACTATCATTAAGCGCTACGGTAGGAGATGTCAATCAAGACGGTTGGCCTGACCTATACGTATCGAATGATTTTAGCACTCCAGATCTTTTTTATATCAATAATAAAAATGGAACATTTTCTGAGTTATCTAAAAAACTAACCAAAAACACTTCTTTCTACGGTATGGGCGTTGATATGGCTGATATCAACAACGATAACCTTCTCGATATTTTTCAAGTTGATATGACCGCCCAAGACAACAGAAGAGCAAAAGCCAATATGGCGAGTATGGATCCTGCATTGTTTTGGAGCACTGTCAATTCTGGTTTTCATTATCAGTACATGCAGAATAGCCTGCAACTTAATAATGGCCTAATCAATGACTCTCTACCCGATTTCAGCAATGTTTCACGATTAGCAGGAATTTCGTCTACGGATTGGAGTTGGGGACCTCTAATCGCAGATCTAAACAATGATGGCTTAAAAGACATCTTTATTGCTAATGGTACGAGACGAGAAATAAATAATAAGGATTATTTCAGCACCATAGAAAAAGCTAAGAGTGAAACAGATAATCCTTTACAAAAAAGTTTAGCCATACCCTCAGAACGTATTGACAACTTCGTTTTTCAAAATACAGGAGATTTAAATTTTAAAAGAGTTAACGAAGAATGGGGTATTAGTTTTAAGGGCTTTTCAAACGGTAGTGTTTATGCGGATTTAGATAATGATGGTGATCTCGAGATCATAACAAACAATATTGATGACGAGGCTAGTGTCTTTGAAAACACAAGTTCATCTCAGAATAATGCTATTACTATCAAATTAAATGGGCCAGCCAAAAATCCACTAGGTATCGGCGCAAAAGTATTTTTGAAAACAAAAAATGAAGCGCAATTTCAAGAATTGACGCTTAGCCGAGGGTTTCAATCATCTGTAGCTCCGAGAATTCATTTTGGGCTAGGAGAGATTGAACAAGTCGAGACCATAACCGTTGAATGGCCTGATAGCCGTGTACAAACCTTAACTGATATCAATGTGAATCAGATCATTACAGTCAACTATGCGAACGCAAAAGAAAAAATAAGTGATCTTAAAAAACAGGTTAAAAAAATATTCATTACTGAAAATGATACTTCTAAAACAATTCAACACCTGCATATAGAAAATCAATATAATGACTTCATTGATGAAATTTTACTACCGCATCAGACTTCAAGGCTTGGTCCTTTTGTGTCCGTTGGTGATGTAAATAACGACTCGCTCGATGATCTTGTGGTAAGCGGTTCTATGAACACGCCTACCATGGTCTATATGCAACATGAAAAAGGTTTTGTAAAAATGAAGTCCGAAGTCTTTGAACAAGATCAAAAACATGAAGATATGAGCTCTATCATTTTTGATGCAGATAATGATGGCGACAATGACCTCTACATGGTTAGTGGTGGCAATGAATTTGATGAGCAGTCTGAAATGCTCCAAGATAGGCTCTATATAAACAATGGAAACGGAGATTTCACAAAGGCAACAGCTGCTTTACCAAAAATGTTAGAAAGTGGCAGTATTGTTAAACCCTATGACTTTGATAATGATGGCGATCTAGATTTATTTGTTGGTGGAAGGCTGGTTCCGAAAAATTATCCTGCTCCTGCAAATAGTTATATTTTAGAAAATCAGAGTACCGCAGATACTCCGAAGTTTGTTGATGTTACCGAACAGTTTGCACCGAGTCTAAAAAAATCTGGGTTGGTTACTGATGCACTTTGGACCGATCATAACGCTGATGGGCGCATAGACCTTATTCTTGTGGGGGAATGGATGCCTATTACCATACTAACAAACAAAGATGGTAGTTTAGTAAATGATACTGAAACCTTTAACTTAGAAGATTCTAACGGTTGGTGGTTTAGTATAAATGAGGGTGATTTTGACAATGATGGTGATATGGATTACATTGTTGGTAATCTTGGGCTAAATTTTAAATACAAAGCAAACGAAGAAGAAACTTTTGATATATTCTTTAATGATTTTGATGGCAACAATACCAATGATATTGTACTAAGTTATTTCAATGGTGGTAAGCAATATCCACTTAGAGGTAGGGAATGTTCCTCACAGCAAATGCCTGCTATCAAACAAAAATTTAAAGATTATGCTTCTTTCGCAGACGCTACGCTTGAAGATGTCTATACAGATGATTATCTGAAAAATTCGCTGCATTACAGCGTTGGATCATTCGGTAGTATATTTTTAGAAAATGCAAGCGGTAGTTTTAAAAAGCAGAAACTCCCTAACTTGGCTCAATTGTCTAACATCAATCAAATTATTGTCAAAGACTATAACAAAGATGGCCATTTAGATGCTGTCGTCGCTGGTAATTTATATAGTTCTGAGGTTGAAACTCCTCGTAACGATGCAGCAATAGGACTTTACCTTGAAGGTGATGGGAAAGGGAATTTTCTAGCGGTACCATCACGTGAAAGTGGACTATATATACCAGGAGATGTTAAAGATTTAGTAGAAATGAAAATTCAAGGTGAATTATACCTAATTGCTGCAAAAAACAGTGATTATCTGCAGTTTATCAAAGTCAAAACAGAATAAGTTTCTATAACTCTACTAACCTATTTATCAAATTATAAATGACTCTTTGCTTCTTATGTTAAGACTTCAAAACAACATTTCAATTTATCTTATTTTTTTAGCTTTATGCTGCTTTTCTTGTACTGAGAACACAAAAAAAAATAAATCTTCCGCAGAACAATACCAAGTACATTGTGGTAGTTGCCATTTAGCCCCAGACCCAGCAAACATACCGAAAGACATCTGGAAAAATAATGTGCTACCCGAAATGGCAGCTCGTATGGGGTACCGTTACAATGGTTATAACCCGACTCAAGGCAAATCGTTTGACGAAAAATATCATATTCTTAAAAGCAAAATTTATCCTAGTAAATCCATTATTGATAGTCTCACCTGGTGGCAAGTTCATGACTATATTGTTAATCTCGCTCCAGATTCCATTCCAATAGATAAGGCTAGAGCAGTCAATGATATACAACTTAAGATCTTTAAACCCAAACCTGTTCATTTAGAAAAGACTATCAGTCCATTGTTCACGAGTATAGGCTTTGATTCTATAAGCGAGTCTTTTTATGTGGGCAGTGGAAATGGTAACGTTCATCAGTGGTCACCAGACGAAAACATCTTGATTGAATCTTTTACTTCTCCCATAACTTCATATCTGAAAAAAAATGGACAGGAAATTACGACGGAAATTGGTCTTATGAATCCCAGCGAAATTCCTGAGGGAATAGTGCATTCAAAAAAATCAAATACCATTAGTATTGTTGGTAATAGCCTACATAGACCCGTATTTACTGATTTAATTGATTTAAATGAGGATGGGACGAACGAAGTGATAGTTTGCGAATTCGGACATCTCACGGGCGAACTATCGCTCTTTGAAGAGACTGAAACTGGATTTAAGAAAAAAAGCTTACTCCCACTACCTGGCGCTGTAAAATTTGATATTGCTGATATGAACAATGACGGTAAAAAAGATATTATCGTCTTGATGTCGCAAGGAAATGAAGGAATTTTTATTCTTTATCAAACCGAAGACTTAAAGTTTGACGCTGAACAAATTATAAAGCTACCACCAGAATACGGTTCTAGTTGGTTTGAATTGATAGATTATAACACTGATGGTCATTTGGACATCGTTATGGTAAATGGAGACAATGCGGATTATTCAATATTCCCCAAGCCCTATCATGGCCTCCGTTTGTTCATGAACAACACTAAAAACAAGTTTGAACAAGAATGGTTTTATCCAATCTACGGAGCAACAAAAGTATTAACGGCTGATTATGACGCTGATGGAGATTTAGATTTTGTAGTTACTGCATTTTTTGCAGATATTTCTAATCCTGAGAGCGAAGGCTTTCACTTTCTTGAAAATAAAAATTCTGCTACTTACGAATTTGAGGAACATACTTTTGAGGAGCCACTCTTAGGAAATTGGCTCGTAATGGATAAAGGTGATGTTGATAGTGACGGTGATTTAGATATTCTTCTTGGCTCTTTTAAACTACCCACTTATAATACCCAACTCAAGGATCAAGAAAAAGCCAACATCTCTAAATTATGGTTTTTAGAAAATCAAACGAAGCTTTAAATCATCTATAAGCTTAAGAATCAAATGTAGAGCAGTTTAATGCTCCCCTTTGTGCTTATAATCGCCAAAACGATACTTCACTGTTCGTTTTAAAGGAATTTGCATTCCTCTTGTTCTTTCTAACCAATCATAAATTGCTGCAGACATCTCTTCCGCGATTTTCTGTTTACCAGGGTCTGCGATCAAATTATACATTTCTTCAGGATCATTTTTCAAGTCGTACAATTCATTCCTATCCCAAATACCTTGAAATTTCATGTATTTGTATTGATCGGTTCTCATTCCGAAAACGGTTGGGGTCATGGGAAAATCGTACTCCCAGTAGTATTCATAAAAAACTTCTTTTCGTGATGAGGCATTTGCATCTCCAGTTAAAATAGGAATAAAAGACACTCCAGGCATATTTTCAGGTTGCTTTACCCCTGCTTCTGCCATTATGGTCGGACCGATGTCAATATTCTGCACCATTTGCTTAGGAGTTTTACCTCCTTCAAACAATTCAGGACATCTTACCAATAAAGGCACTTTCACAGATTCTTCATAAAAGTGACGTTTATCAATCAAGCCATGTTCTCCCCAACTAAAACCATTATCGCCCATATAGATTACGAGAGTTGACTCATCTAAACCTTCCTTTTTAAGATATTCCATAACTGTACCTATACTTTCATCTACTCCCAGTAAAGTTTCACAATAGTCAACTACCATCTCATGAATATTGCGATTTTCATGATACATATAATCGACGCCATGCCAACTTATTCTTTGATCAGCAACCCACTGAGGCCATTTCAAATCTCTATACTCCCCTGTCTTTGTTTGTTCGTAAGTTGCAGGAAGCGCGATTTGTTTTCCTTTATATTTTCCCTTATGTCTGCGGGCAGGTTGAAAGCCTGCATGAACTGCCTTATGAGATAGATACAAAAAGAAAGGTTTTTTCGTATCTCTTGTATCCAACCAATCGATAGCATGTTCCGTTAGTAAATCAGTAATGTAAGTGGAATCTTTATAAGCAACCCTAGAACCATTGATGTTAAGCGTAGGATTGTAATAAACACCCTGCCCTGGAAAACTTTCCCAATGTGTGAACCCTGGCTGCGGGTCATCACCATGATCTCCCATATGCCATTTTCCAAAAAATCCGGTTTGATATCCTGCTTTTTGTAGATATTGAGGAAAATAAGTCAAATTACCTGGGTCCGGAGCTTGATTATCAACAATGGTATGGCTATGTGAAAATTGGCCCGTAAGAATAGAAGCTCTACTTGGCGAACATAGTGAAGTTGTTACAAATGTATTTGATAAATATGCACCTTCTGAAGCAAGCTTGTCCATATTAGGAGTTTCTAACCAAGGTACTTTTCCCGTAAAACCCATATAATCATAACGATGATCGTCGGTCAAAATAAAAATTACATTTCTTGGCTTTTTGTTATTTGTTAGTTGCGTAACTGCGGTAGCCGTTGATAAAGAAAAGAAGCCAATAAAAAATAATACGAAGATTATAGCTGTTCTCATAAATATTGATAATTATATCGTAAAAATATGCTTAGTTCTCACGCACTTGTTGTGTAAACCATTCATATAATTCCTCGGTTTTATAGGCTTGAATCCAAGAATTATGGCCCACTCCAGGGTATTGCGTAAACTTAATATCATAACCCATTTCCCTTAATCTGTTTACCATAGTTTCTGATTCTGAAAATGGTATTGACTTATCCTCTTCGCCGTGAAAAACCCAGATAGGCATTTTTTTATCAATCCAAGATGCATAGGGTAACGGTGTCATTCCGCAAACTACAGCCATAGCAGCAAATTTAGATGGATACTGAACTGCCATCTCCCAAGCTGCTCCACCACCTCTACTTAACCCCGTGAGATAAATACGCTTTTTATCAACTCTGTTATTAGCTACAACACTATCAAGCAATTGATTCACTGCCCTTGTGTTCCACCATTTTTTCTGATACGGGTTTTGTGGCGCAAGAATTAAAAACGGAAACTTTTTTCCCTCCACAATCATCTTTGGGGGTCCATTGCGTTTGATGGCTACAAGACTATCACCAGACTCTCCCCCACCATGGAGGAATAATAAAATTGGAAACTCTTTATTTGATTCCTCCTCATACTCGTCTGGAAAATAGAGGTAGTAATTTAGCTTTTCTATGGTAACCGTTTCCATCTCCGCATCAATTAAATTCACTTTGTTCTGAGCGATACAACTCTGGAATAAAAAAAATGCAAAAAGTAACCAAAAGAAATTTTTCATCGAATTCTTAAATATTTCAAATGAATATACAAAAAAAGGCATCCAAAATTGGATGCCTTGTGATTTCTATGTTATGCAATTATTATCGGTACAGCGTGAAGTGACCTACGTAACGCTGTTTACTTTTATCATTTGCATTCACCACATACCAATAATCTCCCGAGGGCAGAGGTTCACCAGTATCCTCATATTTTCCATCCCATTGGTCAACCTGATCTAAGGTCTTTACAACTCTTCCATAGCGATCGTATATTTTCACTTCTATATTTGGGAAGAACTCTCTGTTATTTGGAGCCCAAAAATCATTGTTATTATCACCATCCGGTGTGAAAAAATTTGGAATATCTAACATTCCTGTGAACTCAAAGGGTATGGTTACAACCGCAACACAACCACCTTCATCGCGAACTTCTATATTTACTACAGTACTTTCATTTGTTGTAAATACCGTCTCAACGCCTGTAGATTCTCCTTGAAAAAAGTATTCATAGTTTCCATAACCACCTTCAGCTAAAGCGGTTACCTCGTTAGGACCTGTTTTCTCAGCCGTCAAGGTAAGTGGCTCATACATTTCAGTCGTGAACGTGACTGAATTGGTACATCCATTTTCATGATAAATATATACAACATGATCACCTGCAGGTAGATCACCCCATGTAAATTCCACTCCAGCATTTGCACTAATTGCATCTGTTGGATCTACTGGGTCAAGTGCGAATAGTAACTCAGGAATTAAACTGGTATCAGCCATATTTACGCTAGCTGTACTATTTGGAAAAATTCCATCACAACCGTAAACTACCTCTGGTTCTGCTGTAAGATCTACCCCCATTTCAATTGGAATAACCACGTCTCCAGGACAAGAATTTGCGTCGCGTATAAAAACGATATAGGTCTCACCACCTATTAAATTCTCAAAATATAAATTGTCGTTTCGCACATAAGGTTCCGTGCCATCTGAGTTCGGACCCACCAATCGCGTTTCATAATAAGTAGCAAATGTAGAAGCGTCAACAAAAGGGGTTCCACCGACTACACTAATAGTTGCAGTACCATTTTCAAAACCAATGCATGTTTCAGGAGTTGAATCAACCAAGGCACCCGTAATAATCTCTGGTTCAGTAACCTCAATCATTGCTCTTTCAAAACAACCGTTTTCATCTTGAATTAAAACTTCATACATGCCTGCCGCTAACTCATCGAATGTATAGATACCGGGAGTTGTAGGCTCATTGAAAAATTCGTTAAAGTTTGGTGCAATTGCAAATTGTATTAAACCTACTCCACCACTAGTTACTTCAATAGTGATCATGCCATCGGTTTCACCATTACAGGTAACGGGAGTCGCAGTTGGGTTGTACACTATAGGCTCAGGTCTTGAAATCTCGAACGGTCCAGCAATATCGCTACAGGTAAGTCCGCTAGTAACCGCTATATAATAATCTGTTCCTTGTGGAAGACCTTCAAAAGTACCATTATCTTGAGGACCTCTAAATAAGGTTGCCGTGGGAGATGGAGTGAATGCGTCTACTGGGTCGCCATTGTATAAGCTGAACATTTCGCCACCTACACCTCCATTGATAAACGACTCAATACGCCCATCCAATTCCGAAGCACAAGAAATATCATCCGGTAAATTTGGTAGTAAAGTAATGCCAGAAGCATCAGTCATCGTAATACCATTTGATCGTACTGCGTCACAAATGTTAGATGCATTTTTCTTTCTTACATCATATTGATATAAAACCCCAGCAGTACCCGGTATTAATAAAGATGCACTCGGTGGTAAATCAGTATAAACTCCGACTTGAACACCATTTTCAAAAGCTAAATATTCATAGGTGAAGGCTGGATCTGGATTAGCAATAAACAATCGCATTTCACCTAAACCACCGCAACCAGGAACTCTAGTTTGAACCAATCGTGGTTCAATCGGTGGTGGTGGATTCACGAAATAAGGTACAGTTACAAATGAACAATCAAAACTCGAAGATATTTCAATGGCATACCATCCTCCGCTAATAAAACCTCCACTTGCTCCTACAAATGTTGGTGTGTTTTGCAATCCACTTGTGGAAGCAATATCTGTATTATCATTACTATTTAAATATAACAATCTATAATTATAACCAGCACCAGGGAAACCTCCTGTTGCCCCGGGGGTTGCCGTAGTTGCATCTCCTGTAGTTGGATCATAGGCTTCTAAAATGGCATTATTCCCATTCGGACACTGCAAACCTTGTGGCTCACGAATACCCGCATCAATCTGCGGAACAATGGGTAAATTAATATCAAAGGTATCTGTACAACCTTCAATATCTCGAATTTCTACACGATAGTCTCCACTAGATAAATTTTGGAATTCATGGTTGCTAGAATATGCCACTACCTCAACATAACCAGAACCGCTATCTCTTAGTAAACGATACTCATACGGAGATGTATCCCATCCACCTGTGCCAGTGGCGTCAATAATCCCCGTATTGTCATTACAACTTACGTTACCCACCTCAACAGCAGTAACATCTAGTACTCCGTTAGGGGTTCGAATAGTAGCAATATTACTATCTCCTGAGCAGAATGGCATAGCTGAAGAAGTAATTTCTACAAAGAAGTTACCCCCAGCAAGACCTGATATTGTTTCTGGATTATTCGCTGTATCTAAATTACCAGTTGCCAAAGGAGTGGTTTTTCCAGGATCGTTTCCGCTATACACAGTATAACTATATAACCCTGTATAATCATTTACCGTAATCGTTAAAGCACCATCAGTACCATTGAAACATTGGACGGGATTCCCTTCAGCTATTACCACAGTCGGATCAATTGGATCAATAACTGTATGAATTGGCATAGGATATGCGCAACCATTTGGTAAATTATCTTGGACCTCAAATAGGTAATCTCCCGAAGCTGGTAAAAATATATCTACAAAATTATTACCCGGAGAATTTGTTACTGGAGCAACTACAACCGCAGAAACTGTCGAAACGGTAAAGTCAGTAGTTCCAATAACCTGAATTCGCACTCTTTCGGGATCTCTACAATTTAGGACGTCTGTCTCTATTATTGATGGAACAACATCCATTGGTGGATCAATCGTCACACTGGCAGTAGTTTGACAACCATTATCATCAATTGCAAATACAGTAATTACTTGTGAACTACCATTATCTACAATCTCAAATGTGTTGCTTGTCTGGTAGTTTTCAAAACCTGTTATACTATATCTATAATTTGTTGGCGTACCCGGGTTTGTAATTGTAGCTGTTACAATCGAAGAACTGAATCGATTTGCGCCTGACTCACAAGTAAAAGGAGTTGCATCTGCCGTAATTGTAAATACTGGTGGCTCCGTTATCACCAATTCGCCCGATAAATCTGTACAGTTTCTGTCTGTAACAACTTCAACCTCGTAGCTACCGGGACCTAGGTTCGGAAATGATCCTGAGGCATTGTTTAAAATTAAAGCACGAGTAGCAAAATCTAACAAACGATAATCAATAGGAGAATCAGCATCAGTTCCTGCTTGTAGTACAATATCTATACTTCCGTCGTTTGCACCATTACAAGAAATATTCTCAGGCGTTGTTGGCAATATGACTGGTAAGATCGCTTGATCTAAATTAATATTGTCTACTAAAAAAGTACAGTTATTGATCCCGTCCGTAACATCACGATCGGTTACTAACACCTGATATGTCCCTGGAGTTACCCCAGTAAAAATAGGGTCGTCAGATTGTGTTAGAGGTCCTACAGCTGAGCCTAGATAATCTGTTCCTGTAAGTTCAAAATCAAAATTACCACTACCTCCGTTGGTAGAAATTGTAATTTCACCATCAGCATCATTACATGTCGACTCCGTACTAAATCCTCCAGAGGCAGAAATAAATTCGAAAACCTCGGCCGTACCTTGACTTGTACAACCATTGGCATCAATAACATCAACCACATAACTTCCAGGTGTATTTACCACAAAAGTATGCTCCCAGAAAGTACCATTATCAACAGGGAATTGAGAATCGCCTCCAAGTGTAAACCGAGGAGTATCGACGGAAGAAGGTACTCTTACAATGATATCAAAAGACGGTGATGCCACTGCACACTGATTACCAACAGCAAAGGTTGGAGCTGGTAATGCAGGGTCTAATGGTATGATTTCAGCAATTGCAAAAGAAGTACATCCTAAAGCATCTTGTACATAAACATCATAATTACCCGCAGGGCCAAAATGAGTAGTGCTAGGAGAAAAATCTCCTGGAGTGGGTGACACGCCAACATCCATAAAGGCAAATGTATACGGACCTCCACCTCCACCGTTACCTTGCACGGTAATAGAACCGTCAGAAGTACAATTCGCAGGATCACTGCTTAATATGTCTATGGATGGTAAGTTTTGAATGATAGTGACACTTGCCGCATCATTACAATCATCGGTAAGATCGGTAACAATAATTTGATAATTTCCTGGAAGTGTTTCGTGAGTACCAGAATATATGGGTGATACATTCGTAGGAGTTTCCAAAGTAATTCTAGAACCATCGTCTGTATTCAATAACTCAATGATTAGATCACTACCTGGTAAAAATCCATCAACATCATATGTGATTTGACCAAAACGGTTAGCATCACAATATCCTGGAGTCGTTGCAGCAGTAACATCTAACGTTGAAGGACCTTCTACAGGTGGTATCTCATCTAAATATACACAACCAGTACCTTGATCTGTAACTTCTACAGTATAAGTGACACCAAACTGTAAACCTGTAAATGTGTGTCTTCTAGGCGGTAAATTAACCGCTACAGGAACGCCAATGTTTTCTAACCGAATAAGGAATGGTCCAACACCACCAAAAATCTCAACAGTATTACTAAATCCTGTTGTACTACATACTGGAGTAACCGGATCAGGAACTACATCTACGGTGGTCTGAACTACAGTAACAGCGTCTTCATCTCTACAACCTAACGCGTCTATAGTGACTACGGTATAATTACCTGGCTCGAGATTACCAAAATTAGCAGTTGTACTAGCCGTAGGACCCGTTCGTGTAATTTCGGTTCCAAATTCATCCAATAAGATATAAGTATAGTCAGCAGTTCCTCCGACAACACCAGTTACGTCAATAGAACCCTCTACAGCTCCTGAAGAACAAGTGGCTAAGTTAGGCGTAACAGAGGCATCTGGCGGAGGCGTTCCATCTAAAGGAATAGTGACCGACGCAGCTGCGGTTTCACAACCTCTTGAGTCACGAACTACATACGGATATGTGGTGCCAGCAATGAGATTGGAAAAGGTTGACTGTGTGCCGAAAGGCCCACCATTAAAACTAATTTCATAACCAGGAACTCCACTCGTTGCATCCGGAGTAATCATGACAATACCATTATCTGTTTGACCACAACTAGCGGGCGTTACAACAACAGTTGCTGGATCTATTTCTTCAGGTTCATTCAATCGGATCGGATCAGACTGGGCAACACAACCTTGGTTATCAGAGACTCTAAAAATATAATCTCCAAAAACATTAGTATCGTAAACAAACGTATTCGTAGTAAATGGCGTTATAGGCCCAAAAGTAGTTCCATTATCACTACTTACTTCATATGATTTTGGTGTAGTACTTGCTAAATAACCACCACTTACCTGAACTGTAATTTGACCATCTGCTCCACCACAAGGAATCTCAGCCGTAATACTTGTATTGACTCTTAACTGCGGACGAACAGTAACATTTAAATCGTCTGTACAGCCATTAGCATCTTCTACTTCTATCGTATAATTTCCTGGACTTAAGTTTGTAAATGTTCCAGAAGCTTGCAATGGCCCACCGTTAATTCGATATTGGTGCGTACCAACACCTGCAGTTCCAGCTGTTGAAGTCACCACCATTGTTGCTCCTGTTCCTGGTACATAACAAAAATCAGAAGAAGCATCAAGACTTATTGTTGGTGCATCAATTGGCGTTAAATCAAAGGTGAAATCATCTGTACATCCTTCAGCATCTGTAACCGAAAGTGTATAAGTTCCTGAAAGGGAGAGATTACCAAAGACTGGTCCCGCTTTTGGTCCGACAGTGGTTCCGCCACCGGGATATACTAAGGTATATCTGTTGGTACCCCATCCACCAGTAGGTTGGGCCACTACTCTTCCTAGGTTACCATTCGCACAACTCATTGCCGTGACATTTCCTGTTAAGGACAACGGTGTTGGTGGTTCTTGTACTGTAAAATTTGCAGTATCGGTACAGCCCGTATCTACGTCAGTAACCGTAATCGTATAGGTATTGGGTCCTAGCCCTGCAATGGAAACACTTCCGTTATTTTGTGGAGCGCTTTCAGCACCACCGTTTATATTGTAGGTATAATTATTGGCAAAGCCATCAATTAAAAATGTACCTGAACCGTCACTGGCGCCTGTACATATTTGTGTATCAGCCCCAGATTGAACTCTAGCCCTAATAGTGCTTAGAATAGCGGGAGAATATCCTTCTTGATATATACATCCATTGGCATCACGAATCTGAAAAATATAAGATTGCGACGCATCTACACCAATAAAAGTATCGCTACCTCCATTATCTAAAGCAGATCCTACAGGACTTATGATTGAATAATTAACGATAGCAAAGTTACTAGTTGGCACTAATTGTATATCTACCGTATTTGCCGCACAATTACTATTAGTAGCAACAAAGTCAATGTCAGTAGGTGGATCAACATCTAATATTGTTATTGGGGTAAGTTCTAAACGACATCCGCCAGCATCTTCAATCATTGGTGTATACGTACCCGCAACTAAATTTGTAAAAGATGTAGTTCCGCTAAAATTGAGGCCATCAATACTAAAGGTATAGCCGCTTCCAGAACCTCCACTGGCAGGTCCAAAATCAATTTGACCTCCGACAGTACCTCCTGAACCGTCGCAGGTGCGATCAGCAATTTTAGTAGCTGAGCCCGTGATCACTCCAACCGTTGTTACAGTTATATCCGGTAAAGGCAATGTACATTCAAATCCACCTTGTTGGTAACGAACTTCTATGCCACTGTATGTTCCGGCAGGAACAGAAATAGAAGGGTTGGTTACGAACGCATCTCCTGAGTTAACGCGATAAGAAAGGTTGTAACCATTTGCGTCAACGACATTAAAATTAATTCTAGCACCTCCGTTCGAACAAGTGCCATCAACGCCTGTCGCGTTTACGTCAGGCGGAGATAGTGTTTCAACGTTAGAGGAAGCTGTGATATCACAACCATTGCTATCAGTAATCACGAAATCATACGTTCCCGCTGCCGTAACTGTATATGTTGTTGAACCTGTAAAAGAAGGTTGAACCGGTCCTCCATTAACCGTAAAGGTATATGGAGCTGAACCTCCTGAAGTATTTAAGGTGATGTCAACATCAGTTATTGTAGAACATCCAAAGCTACTATTTACTTCTGTTGAGGCATCCAAAGCTTGTAAACCATTTCCAATAACAATCGGGTTTCCACTCGTATCTTGATCCTGACGGGGTGGGTCAATTCCATTAAGCGGATCACCGGTGCACTGCTGTGTTTCCACTTGAACAATATACGTTCCGAAACCTACTGCAGCAAAGGTATGGGTGTCAGCAGGCAGAAACGCTGTAAATTCTTGTGCGGTTCCAGTATTATCTAGCAGAGTATATTTGTAAGGACCAGGAACGGAATTATTAACACTGACGGTGATGCTTCCTGTATCACCAGAACAGGCAGCGTCGACAAAAGTAGCCTCAATAGCAATATCTTGTTGTTCAATAATAATAGGCTCATAAGGGTACTCACATGCGCCAGGGGTATTTTGTAATCTTGCCTTAACATCATAAGTACCTGGGGCCAAATTATCGAAAATTGGTCCCTGCCAAGGTCCAAATCCACCGCCGCTATCAATTGCAAACTCATAGGCGCTTGATAGATTGGTTATTTGAATACGACCATCAACACCACAAATAAAGTCCCTTTTTACAAAACTCTGAGTAATGGTGCTTTTTGCTACTTCAAAATAATAATATGGACCAGAACCATTTACTCTTACACGAAATTCGCCACCTGTCGCGGCAGATATTGTGCTTGCATCAATTGTTAATGTTTGCCCTGTACCTACCGAAGAATACGTACAAGACGTACCCGGACAAGGAGTATTCATATCTGGTGTACATCCACCAGTAACTTGCTCCCATTCAACGCTTCCAAATGGAGCGCCTGCAAGTGAAATAACACGATCGTCAAAATCACCACAAAGACTAAACCTAGCAACAGTACTACCATCATCCGCACAAGTTACCTCCTCATCTGCACCTTCAATAATGGTCATAAACATTGGCATGCTCAAAGTTGAGCTTGTCACAGGTTTTAATTTACTTTGATTTTTTTGTGGAGGTTTGAGTTGATCTTTTTTATCTGAGATTGCCGTTTCGATATCAAATACTGAGATAGTTTCCGCAATCAAATTAAATACCTTAGTGTCTGCTAATGCGGATGTACAAACTACGGAAAGAACCATCAGGACGATGGTAAACAGCACAAGCCGTGAGTTTCTTGGGAGCATAGGTTAAGTCGAATTGTATAAGAATATCGGTAATTTGGGGTGACGAATATTCTTGGGTGTAATTATTTAAACTTATAAAATGTCTTTATATTTAGTCTCTTTTAGAGTACCTTATAATATACTTCTAACGTCCAATTATGAAAAATAGTGTGATAATTGTAGGCTTATTCGTCTTATGGACAGTATTGTCTTGTGCGCAAGACCCTAAAAATCAAGCAAATAAAGTAGAAAAAGAACCTTTTTCGGCAGTGCTGTTATTCGATGAAATGCAGGTTCCTTGGGGAATGACTTTTCTTCCAGACGGGTCCTTATTGGTTACCGAAAAATCTGGAAAATTATACCATCTGAAAGGGGATTCAAAAACCGTGATTTCAAATACTCCAAAAGTATACACCAGAGGTCAAGGAGGGCTACTTGACGTTGCCTTGCATCCTAGTTATGAAAATAATGGTTGGATCTATCTATCATACGCCTCGGAAGAAGGGAGAGAGAAAGGCGGTCACACGGCGTTAATGCGTGCTAAATTGAAAAGTACTTCGTTAATTGACAATGAATTACTATACAAAGCAGGACCTAATACTATAAAAGGACAACACTTTGGTTCTCGAATCGCTTTTGACAATGATGGATACCTATACCTTTCCATTGGAGAGCGTGGTGCTCGAGATGAGAATCCGCAAGATATCACTAGAGATGGTGGAAAAATTTATCGGTTCAACGACGATGGTAGTATTCCAAAAGACAATCCATTTTTTAATGAAAAAAGTGCTAAAAAAGCGATTTATAGTTATGGACATAGAAATCCACAAGGCTTGATTAAACACCCTAAAACAGGAGAAATTTGGGATCATGAACATGGCCCCCGAGGTGGTGATGAAATCAATATTATAAGAGCAGGAGCAAACTACGGATGGCCTATTGTAACTTACGGCATTAATTATAGCGGTACCGAAATAACGGATAAAACTACGATGCCCGGTATGGAACAGCCTATTCACTACTGGGTGCCCTCCATTGCGCCTAGCGGAATGGCATTTATTACTACCGACATGTATGGGAAAGACTGGAATGGCAGCCTGCTAGTTGGTTCGTTGGCGTTTCAATACTTAGAACGTCTAGACATCAAAAGCAATAACGTAAAGAAACGAGAAAAACTCATGGAAGGTTTAGGGCGTGTTAGAGATGTTCGTGAAGGCCCTGATGGATTAATATATGTTGCGGTTGAAGGAAAAGGTATTTACAAGCTCGTACCCAATAAATAGTTTATTTCCAACATACAATTAGCTTCTTGACTCGATCGCTTTTCTTACCGAACCATACGTCTTTAACAATTGTTTAGCCTCGGTATATTCAATACCCAGTCCTTCCATAACATAACGAGTTCCGCGGTCTACCAATTTACTATTGCTTAACTGCATATTGACCATTTTGTTTCCTTTTACTCTGCCAATTTTTATCATTAATGCAGTTGAAATCATGTTTAAAACCAACTTTTGAGAAGTACCGCTTTTCATTCTTGTACTACCAGTAACGAATTCGGGACCAACATTGACCGCAATTGGAATATCAGCAGCTTCCGCTAGCGGCGATCCAGGATTGTTTGTAATTCCAGCAGTAAGTATTCCATTTTTTTTGGCATCAGCAATACCGCCCAAAACATATGGGGTGGTGCCCGAAGCGGCAATGCCAACTACTGTATCTACATCTGTGATTTTATGCGCCATTAAATCT
>CALHCJ010000048.1 GCA_937936275.1 uncultured Flavobacteriaceae bacterium | reverse complement strand
CTTCAAAAATTATAATGAGCTACCCGTTCTTAATATTTATGTTATTTTTTGTATTGACACATCCCTTATTATTCGTCAGTTCGACACTTGCAAGTATTTTGATACTTACTACCTTCCCTGTATTGTTTTATGCCAAGCGATATAAAACCAAGGAATCTTTCTGGGCCTATTCGTATAGCATTTTATTTACGTTTGGTTTGTTTTGGATTACTCCTTACGCTATTGCCACAGCAAATAAAAGTGGTTGGCTAACCCGAGGTTTACCAAAAAAGAAGTAATATCATTGTATAAATGAAAAAGTCCTGTATGAATTACAGGACTTTTTTTATACTACGAATTGAACCATCAAATAATTAAGATAGTTCCCAACCCTTGCGGTAAGAACCTTTAACCCACTCATTGGCCTTATCCCAATTCGTAACTTTCATGTTTGCACCGTCCCAGAGAATTTTTCGTCGACCAGGGTATTCAAACGGATCCCAATCGCCAGCTTTCTTACCTGGTTTGTATTTCTTGTATTGAAATGCTTTGATTGCTAAATTACCCATCAAAACAGCTTCCGTCAAAGGACCAGAGCGTTTGAAATCTGATGAGGTTTCTGTGCCGTTGAGGCAACCTTCTACAAAGTTGTTTTGGTGACCCTCAACATCTCCATCTATTCTTTTCAAATAAGGTTTGGGGGCATTAAATAATTGCATGTTAGAACTAGGCAATAATCGTGCATTTCTTGAATAGGTGTCCGCTACTAAAATTCCCTTAGTACCGTAAAATATAGAACCACCACCACTATCACCTATTTTTTCACCATCTTTTAATTCGTCGGGTAGATCAGGTAATAACCCACCATCGTACCAATTCAATGCGATATCACCATGTTGCTCTGTATTGAATTTCAATCTGACTATGGATGAAGCAGGACAAGAATCGCTATAATCAGCTTCCACAAAATCACCAACCCAATTGGTGGTGCAACTTGCCTCCGCCTCGGTAGGATAGCCTAAGTCTAGAACCCCAAATGGGGTTTCCATAATATGACATCCCATATCTCCTAAGGCTCCAGTACCAAAATCCCAAAATCCTCTCCACTTAAAAGGTAAGTAAGCAGCGTTATAATCTCGTTGTGCTGCTGTTCCTAACCATAAATCCCAATCCAAACCTTTGGGTATAGGCTGTTTTTCGGTGGGCGCGGGAACACCTTGTGGCCAGACAGGGCGATTCGTCCAACAGTCTACTTTGTATACTTTGCCGATAACTCCCGAATTGATCCATTCCTTAGCTTCACGACTTCCAGCGCTTGAGGCACCTTGATTTCCCATTTGTGTGACAATACCGTTTTCTTTTGCTACAGTAGTCATGAGACGCGCCTCATTGATATTATGTGTTAGCGGTTTTTCAACATAAGCATGTTTCTTAGCCCTCATAAAAGGTAGGGCAATAGAAGCATGCATATGATCAGGGGTTGCCACCATAACCGCATCAATTTCGCTTAGATGATTGTCATATACTTTTCTAAAATCTTTGTAACGTTTCGCCTTTGGATATTTTTTATAAGTATCCGCAGCCCTACGATCATCAACATCGCATAAGGTGACGAACTTTACCTTTTTTGTATTATCCATGCCCTGAATAACACCAGAGCCACGTCCGCCTACACCGAAAGCACCAACATAAAGTGTATCGCTTGGTGGTACGTGGTTTCTACCCATCACAAAACTTGGAACGATTGAAAAAGCTGTCGAGGCAACAGCTGCTTTTTTGATAAATTTTCTTCTTTGCATCTTGATTGATTTAAGTCTCAGGAAGATACATAAAAAAGAAAAGTGAGAACTGAATTTGAAGGTAGAATTTACTACAACGTTTTCGTAAAATAGATTACTGAAAACCGTTCCATTCTTTATCAAATTGATTGAGAAAATCAAGCATATATTCGTGCCGCTTCTGAGCTAGTTTTTTCCCCGTACGTGTATTCATTTTATCTTTTAAAAGAAGTAGCTTCTCGTAAAAGTGATTGATGGTTGGGCCGGTTGATTTCTTATATTCTTCTTTGCTCATATCGAGTTTCGGTAGCACTTCAGGATTATGAAGTTCTCTATTTTTGAACCCTCCGTAATTGAACGCACGGGCAATTCCAATAGCCCCAATAGCATCAAGACGATCAGCATCTTGTACAACCTGCAACTCCAGCGAATGGAGTCTTTTGGCATTTGAGCCTAGGCTTGACTTGAAAGAAATATTTTCAATGATTTCGACAACGCGATTTATAATTTGTTGATCAACATTTTTAGATACTAAAAAACGAGTAGCTACTCTAGGACCGACCGATTCATCTCCATCATAAAATTTAGCATCTGCAATATCGTGTAAAAGTGCACCTAGGCTCACCACAAGAACATCAACTTTTTCTTCTGCAGCAATTAATAGTGTATTGTTGAAAACACGCTGAATATGAAACCAATCATGCCCACCTTCTGCACCTTTCAATGTGTTCTTAACAAAGGCTACGGTTTCGTCTATCAGTTCAGTATTTGTCATTTAAAGGAAGTTATACCAGCGGTTATCACTGCTTCTGTTTTGGCAATGAGTTCATCAAGATTTCCTTCAACAGGAATCGGTTTGTGAACATCGAATGTAATATGATTACCCAACCCATTTGGGAATTTACCATATTTTAACATGCGCCAGGAATTGTTAATGCTAATAGGAATTATCAACGCTGATGGTGCATTTTTCAATAGTAGTTTTAATCCCGTGGTTTTAAAAGGTTTTGGATGACCAGTTCGGCTACGCGTACCCTCTGGGAAAATAACTGCACCTCTTTGGTTTTTTTCGATATAGGTACCCAATTTAGAAATTTCAACCAAAGCTTGTTTACTGTCCTTTCTATCGATTAAAACGGAGCCCCCATGTCGAAGATTATAAGAAACACTAGGAATGCCCTTGCCTAATTCTTTCTTACTTACAAATTTTGGATGTTGCTTTCGCAAAAACCAAATGATAGGAGGAATGTCGTGCATGCTTTGGTGATTGGGCACAATTATAGTCGGTCTACCAGTTGGAATATCATGTGGATTGTTAAAACTATAGGTAGTACCTAAAATATGAGTGCATCTCGTCAAAGAAAGATTCAATAGAGCAACACTCATGCGATGAGCATTGTATCCAAATACGTTAAAACAAATCCATTGAATAGGATGAAAAATCAATAAGGTCAACCCGAAAAAAAAGAGATATAAAATCGTTAACGGATATGCCAATAGTTTCTGCATATTACAAAAATAAAAAACCGCTTCATTATGAAGCGGTTTTGTTCTTGTTTTATAAGATTCTCTTTAGCTGCGACTTAACAAAACTCGTTGTAAGCAGCAGTAAGGTTCTCAGCAATTAATTCTGCTGGCCTACCTTCAATGTGGTGACGCTCAATCATATGAACCAATTCTCCATTTTTAAACAAAGCCATACTTGGCGAAGATGGAGGGAAAGGAATCATTAAATTTCTTGCAGCATCAACGGCATCAGTATCTACACCAGCAAAAACGGTCACAGCATGATCTGGCTTTTTATCATTTTGTAAACTCATTTTAGCAGCTGGTCTTGCATTTGCTGCTGCACAACCACAAACTGAATTTACTACCACCAGGGTAGTACCTTCTTGGCTAATTGCTTTTTCCACTGCCTCAGCGGTATATAATTCTTCAAACCCAGCATTCGCAAGGTCATCTCTCATAGGTTTTACTAATTCTGCAGGATACATATGCTATCTATTTTAATTCAGAAATCAAAGATAAGGGTTTTGTCGTATTTCTTTGATAGTCCTTAACTTTTCGTTGTGGAATTAGAAAATTATAGAGGTAGTCTTTTAAGATCAAATCAGCCGAACTTAGTTACATACTAGTGTACCTTTTAATATCTTTGGCGAAAATAAATTACCATGTTTAAATGGATTGCCGCGATTGGAGGTTTTTACTTGTTTCGATATCCGGGTGCGATTTTTGGTTTTTTGATCGGAAGTTTTATTGATAATATGGCAGATTCTGGAGGTAAATCTCGAGGGGCAAGAACCGTATTTAGCGATATGACGCGTCAAAAAGTTTCTCCTGCCGACTTTGAGTTGAATCTATTGTCGCTATGTTCTATTGTTATCAAAGCGGACGGAACCGTAAGTCAGTCAGAAATGAATTATGTACGCCAGTATTTCGTACAGACATACGGTAAGGAGCGTTCAAATGCTATTTTTAGAACTTTTAATGAAGTCAATAAAAAAAGAGAAATTTCAGCACCGCGAATATGCGCTTTTCTAAATCAAAGAACGCGATATGAGGTCAGACTTCAGCTGTTACATTTCTTGTTTGGTATTGCCCAAGCAGATGGAACAGTCAGTACTTCAGAAGTCAACAAAATTCAAGAAATTGCCGGATATCTGAAGGTGGCTTTTCGCGATTTTGAAAGTATCAAAGCGATGTTTGTAAAATCTGCCGATACCGCGTATAAAATTTTAGAGATTGAGCGCACTGCCACTGAAGATCAAATTAAAAAAGCATATCGAACGATGGCTAAAAAGTACCACCCAGATCGTGTGAACACTGAAAATGAGGCGATAAAAAGAGGGGCCGAGGAGAAATTTAAAGAGGTTCAGAAGGCTTACGAGACCATTCAGAAAGAAAGAGGGCTTTAAAAGAGAAATATGCTATGCAAGATTTTATCTTTTATTTAGAATTAGGTTTAAACCATGTACTTGACTTTGCAGCTTACGATCATATCTTATTTCTAATTGCTCTGGCTCTTCCTTTCGGATTTAAAAGCTGGAAAAAAGTGGTTTTATTGGCGACTATATTTACAATTACGCATTGTATTTCACTGTTTTTGTCTGTTTATGAAATTTTAATCATGGATGTCAGTTGGATTGAATTTTTGATTCCCGTGACAATTTTTGGAACAGCAATATTCAATTTGATCTATATTAAATCTATTTCGGAACATAAAAGTATAGTGCTACATCTAGTAGCAACTGCTTTTTTTGGATTAATTCACGGCTTCGGATTTAGCAACTATTTTAATATGCTTATGGCCGAAGAAGATGAAAAGATAATGCCATTGTTAGGTTTTGCTTCAGGAATTGAAATTTCGCAAGTATTGATTGTGCTATCCGTACTTGGCGTTTCGTATTTCTTTCTTTCCGTTTTAAAAGTAAAGCAAAAAGTGTTCGTTGCTGTCGCATCCGTTGCAGTAATATTGATTACCATACCAATGTTAATCGATACATTTCCTAGATAAGATACTGTTAAATTTAACCTATTAGTATTGTAGAAGCTTAGCAAAGCAGGTATCTTAGTTTTTTAATTGCCAGTACGATTTATGAAGAAAACCAAACAAGCGAAGTATGACAAGGCTTATTTAAGAATGGCCCAAGAGTGGGGCAAATTATCATACTGCGAACGTAAACAGGTAGGGGCAATTATCGTAAAGGATAGAATGATAATTTCTGATGGATACAATGGTACACCCACAGGTTTTGAAAATTTTTGTGAAGATGAAGAAGGATATACCAAATGGTATGTTTTACATGCCGAAGCAAACGCAATACTTAAAGTAGCCGCCTCCACACAATCGTGTCAGGGTGCTACCTTATATATAACTTTATCACCTTGTAGAGAATGTAGTAAGCTAATACACCAATCAGGTATAAAACGCGTTGTGTATCATGTGGCCTATAAAGATGACTCCGGACTGAAATTTCTTGAGAAAGCAGGTGTTGCGCTAAGCCACCTCCCTGAAATCACTACATCATAAACTAGTTGCCCTAAATCAATGCGAAAGAAAACAAACTTCATATGGCCAACAATTTTAGCAGCAGCATTGGCGATAGGTGTTTTTGTAGGAGGAAAGCTGAATTTTAATGACTCCCCAGAAAGACTTTTTACAACCAATTCAAAAAAAGACAAACTCAATCGTCTGATTGACTACATTGATTATGAGTATGTTGACGAGATTGATACCGATAGCATCGTTGATGTAACTGTTAATAATATCTTGGAAAAATTAGATCCGCACTCTGTTTATATTCCGAAGAAAGAAATGACACAGGTCGCCGAAAATATGAAGGGTGATTTTGTGGGAATTGGGATTAACTTTTATCCATATAAAGATACCATCGCTGTGATACGAACGGTAGATGGTGGACCAAGTGCTTTGAAGGGTATTCAACCTGGTGACCGCATTTTAATGGCAGATAATGACACATTATTTGGCAAGGATCTGGCTAGCAATGCTATTGTTGAAAAATTGAAAGGCAAAAAAGGAACTTCTGTTGTTTTAACCGTTTATCGTAAAGAAGAAGATCGAACTTTTAAGGTGAAAATAAAGCGAGGAACAGTGCCTATTAAGAGCGTTGAAGCCTTTTATATGCTAACCGATGACATTGGTTACATCAAAGTAAATCGTTTTGCAGAATCAACATTTAAAGAATTCAAATCTGCTTTAAAACAATTGCAAATACAAGGAGCCACAAAATTGACCCTAGACTTGCGCGATAACCCTGGCGGATATTTAGGTATAGCCGAGCAAATGGCTGACGAGTTTCTCAAAGATGGAAAGTTGATTCTGTTTACTAAAAATAAAAAGGGAAAGATCAATAATATATATGCTACAGATAAAGGAAGCTTTGAGGATAAAGTTATTTATGTTTTGATTAATGAACGTTCTGCTTCCGCAAGCGAAATTATTGCAGGTGCTTTACAGGATAATGATATTGGCACGATCGTAGGCCGTCGTTCTTTTGGGAAAGGTCTAGTACAACGAGAAATGGAGCTAGGTGACGGATCTGCAGTTCGTTTAACGGTTTCAAGATATTACACCCCAACAGGTCGTAGTATACAAAAGACATACAAAAACGGAAATAAAGATTACTACCAACGTTTTACAGATCGCTATCATAGTGGAGAATTGGTTTCTTTAGATAGTGTGAAAGTTGTGGACTCATTAAAGTTTACAACCCCTAAAGGAAAGGTAGTTTATGGTGGTGGTGGTATTGTGCCTGATGTATTTGTTCCCATTGGAACAAATGAAGAAGAAGCCTTTGAAAGTATGGATAGCGTGGGGTTTATTTCTTATTTCGCTTTCGAACATTTAGATGAAGACCGTCAACGTTATATAGACTACACAGAAGAGGATTTCGTCAACAATTTTAGAGTAGATGATATTTTATTTGATCGATTTGTCAACTATGCGCAAAGAAGCAACTTATCAATGCCGTTTTATGATTTTGAAGATAGCGTCAAACGCTATATAAAGGCAGCACTGGCTGAACAATTATACGGAGCTAATGTTCAAGCTAAAATTAAAAGTAAGGTTGATGCTATGTTGCACCAAGTGTTAGAAATAGATCGTTCTACTATAAAACAAGCCGCAACGGAGACTATCGAGACTAATAATTAGTTTTTATTGAACCGATCTTGAATTTTTTTTGAGGTTAGAAAGATTAGTAAAAGCACTACTGCGCATAAGGAAGCGGCGATACCAATAATTGCAATTACACTATCACCTTCAAATGGGCTATTAAAATTAACTAGCGTTACGTTATAGGCTATTAAAGCTATCGCAATTACGATTAAGATAATATAAAAAGAATTTTTCATTTGTAGCTAGCTAAAAAAGTTGGTTAATATTGGTGGCAAACAATTTTACCGCAATTGCCAAAAGTATAACACCAAAAACCTTTTGAATAATTCCGATACCACTTGTTCCTAAAATTTTTTCAATCTTACTAGAAGATTTTAATACCAGATACACAAAGATAGTATTCACGATAATAGCAACAATAATATTTTCAACATAGTATTCTGCACGAAGCGACAATAACGAAGTCATGGTGCCTGCACCAGCTATCATAGGAAATGCCAAAGGTACAATGGATGCTGTTTCTGGCGCATCACCCTTGAAAAGTTGTATTCCCAAAATCATTTCAATAGCTAAAAAGAAAATTATAAAAGCCCCAGCTACGGCAAAAGAGTTTACGTCAATACCAATTAAATTCAAAATTTCCTCACCTACGAAAAGAAAAGCAACCATCATAATAGCAGCAACAATTGAAGCTTTTTCTGATTGTATGTGCCCCACCTTATTGCGCAAACCAATTATAATTGGAATACTTCCCACGATATCAATTACAGCAAATAGAATCATGCTTGAAGTAGCAATTTGTCGCATATCAAATTGAAGATCCAAAGACATATTTTTTAAATTTTCGGCAAATTTAAGACTAATAATAGGTTTATCACCTACAGATAGAATTAATAGTATTCCATACCCTGAAATGGTATCTTTGAAAGCTTAAAAAGACAAGATGTTTCAATTAGGAAAAACAATTATATCCGAAGAAATAATAGAGAATGATTTTGTTTGTAACCTCAACGCTTGCAAGGGGCAATGCTGTATAGATGGAGACGCTGGAGCGCCCTTAGAAGATCATGAAACAGAAATTTTAGTTGATATTTATGCAGATGTTAAATCTTTTTTGAGACCAGAAGGGATAGCTGCGATAACATCTCAAGGAGCTTTTGTTAAGGGGGAAGACGGAGAATGGGAAACTCCTTTAATAAACGGTAGTGAATGCGCATATGTGATTTTTACGGAAAACAAAACCGCAAAATGTGGACTAGAGGAAGCCTACAATCAGGGAATTACCCAATGGAAAAAACCAGTTTCTTGTCATTTATATCCTATTCGAGTAAAGGAATATACCGAGCTTACCGCGGTCAATTATCATAAATGGGAAATATGTGACCCAGCTTGTTCCCTAGGAGCAGAACTTAAAGTGCCAATTTACAAGTTTGTTAAAGAAGCTTTGGTTCGAAAATTTGGTGAAAAATGGTATAGTGATCTAGAACTGATAGCCAAAGAGCATGTCAAATAGTTGGTATATGCAGTAGAATCTTGGTGCCGTTAGCACCACCATCGCCCTTAAAAAGATCAATAATTTCTAGATTAAATGAATTTTGAAAATCACGAGAAAAATTTAACAACCGATCTTTTGTGATATCTATTCCAACTGATTTTCGCTTTAATACCTTACCTAATTTGATTCGTTCAGAAGCCGCTCTACCAATCCCATTATCGGTGATGATGATATCAATATACCCGCGATCATCCGCTTTGCGAACATCAACTTGTATCTTCTTTTCTCCAGTTTTTGACGAAAGTCCGTGCCACAAAGCATTCTCTAAAAAGGGTTGTAAAATCAAGGAAGGAATTTTCACAACATGCGGATCGATTTCATCACTTATGTTTATCTGAAAATCAATTTCGTTAGAAAATCGAATATTTTCTATATTCATATACAGTTCAGCAGTTTCTAGCTCTTCTGCCAGCGGTATTTCTCTCAAAGAAGAAGCTTCTAATATTTTTCGTACCAGTTTAGAGAACTTATTCAGATAGTGAACCGCATTTTTTTGTTCGTTATTAATGATATATAGTTTGATAGAATTTAAAGAATTAAATAAAAAATGAGGATTCATTTGACTACGAAGCATGCTTTGTTCGAGCGTTAGCACCTTCTTTTCATTCTTTAGTTGAAACTGACGATATAAAATGTAGAAGATTCCGGCTAATAAGGCTAGCGCTAATCCAGCAATTAATAAGATGGTTCGATTTTTTCTTAACGCTAAGGTTACATTTTCGTTTTCCTTTGCTAAGACTTCAATCCTATTCACTTGTTTTTGAGAATCGTATCTAAAAATTATGTCATTAACATATCGAAGGGTACTTTCATTTTGAATCTCTTCTTCAATCTGTTCAGATTTGAGATTGTATTGAAGTGCTTTTTCAAACTTTCTTTGTTTTTGATAGAGTTTTGATAGTAGGTGAGATGCATGGGCTGCAGATAGTGGTAAATTAGATTCTTCAGATAGCTTAAGCCCCAACAACATATTCTTTTCAGCTTCTCTATTTTCTTCTAACAATGATTTTGCCCATCCAAGATTTACAAGTAAAGGTGCTGTTAAATAACCATCTCCACGTTTTTTAGCAATATCAAGAGTGGGTTTCAGAAGATGAAGTGCTTTATGGGGCTTCCCTTGTTTGATATATATCTGAGCGATACTATTGTGACAAATGATAAGTCCCATTTCATTATTGATTTGTTCATTTAGAGCTAGTGAGGTGTTATAATCTTCAAAAGCTCCTTCTAAATCCCCTAGTTCTTCTTTACAATATCCAATATTTTGATAGTTAATAGCTTGACCGAGTACATTGTTTAATTCAGACTCTAGGTATAAGGACTTTTCAAATTGTTTTATAGCCCTATCGTATTGCTTTAACTTTTTGTAAAGATTACCAATTGAATTATGAGAGATATTGATACTCCTTTTTAAACTTGTCGAGGGATTATCAACAGTCTCAGCCAGTTCTAGAGCTTTTTGATTATAATCCATTGCTGTTCGAATTGAGGATGTTCTTCGGTAAACAAGGGCTAAATTATTAAGACTTGAAACTTTAAATTCAAGACTATTGGCAGCATTCGCGATCTCTAATGCTTCTTTGTGTAAAGTGATGGCTTTGGCATATTGAGTCGTGTTTCGATACTTTCGACCAAGTTCATTCAGTGCATATGCTTGTCCATCAAAATAACCTTTATTAGCGGCAATTTTTGCAAAATAACGCATGCCAATAGTGTCGTTTCTATATTTTCTAAGTACAGAATGGATACTTGTATAACCTTCAGGGGATTTATTTGTCAGACTATCAATAGTTTTTTCAAAAGATTTTGAGACCGATTGAGAAAACCCTTGAATAGTGATGAGAAGAAATAAAACAAAAAAATAATTTTTCATCGGTAGAAATAAAAGCGCGTAAGGGTATGATTCCCCTTTTGTAGGCGTAAGAACATGGGGAAATTTACAACATATCTAGAAAATCAGATTTCTTTTGTCTAGATACTGGAATTTTGTGGTTGGGTTTTAAAATAACGTACCCGTCTGTTTTCAAGAATTCTTTGATTTTTGTAAGATTAATAATGTATGAATTATGAATCCTAAAAAAAGAGCTTGAAGGTAGTATTTCATTAACTTCTTTTAATTTTTTTGTCAAAACTATTTTTTGACCATCTGTAAGGTAAATGGTACTATAGTTACCATCAGATTCTGCATAAATGATTTCATTACTCTCTAGAAATACCAATTTACCATCGGTATTAAATGTAATTTTCTTATCAACAGCATTCGAATTAAAGTTCAAAAGTATTTTTTCAAGACGCTCCGCGGTATAATTTTTAGCATTAAATTTTTTGATTTTCGTTAAAGTCTCTTTAAGGTCATCAGTATCTATAGGTTTCAAAAGATAATCAATTGCTTCGTTTTTAAGTGCTTTAATAGCATACTGGTTGTATGCTGTTGTTATCACCACCGGAAAATCTTTGTTTTTTAATTTTTGAATAAATTGAAAACCATCCATAGTGGGCATTTCAATATCTAAAAAAAGACAATCAGGAGTATTTAGTTCCAGATGATTTAAAGCCTCAATCGGATCTGTAAAAGATGCCGATACGTTGATTTCATCGCTAAAATTAGTGAGTTCCCATGAAAGACTCTGCAATGCTTTTATCTCATCGTCAACTATTACCGCTTCAATCATTAGCTCTTGTCTTGATATTCGTTAAGAAAGTTAGTTAAAAATAACATGATGTGTGATGGATTCAAAAAAAGATGTGCCAATGGATAGAATTTAAGTACGGTTGGTGAAAAACAATTAAAAAAAGATGAGGCGCTAGGTCTGAGCAATTCCTTTCAAATGGTTTATAGAACAGTATTAATTGGTTTTATTAACTCTTGAAGGTTTGTAGTACGCGCGCAATTCATACAGAATATACTACCATTTGTACATAATGCCTTATGAACATATTCGAAGTACTTTATTTTAGACGCTCAATTTATCATAGCTTTTAGTCCCGTGAGTGATTCGTTGAATGTTAAATTTTCTAAAGCCATGAAAAAGTGTTTTATAACGTTCACTGTTTTTGTTTTGATGCTTTTGTTAGCAGTTGTTATTGAAAATTCAAATAAGAGAATTGATGAAAGTATTGTTGCTTCAGATACATTTGGGTCAGAAGAAGATTTAAGGTATCATGAAATACCTCAATGAGAGTTAAATTTCAAAAAGAGAACCGCCTAACCAAACCAAACCAAAATTATGTCACATTTCTTTACTAAAATCGCAAAGATTAGTCTTTGGATTTTAGTTCCCCTTGTTCTTACTTCGGGAACCAAGTTTGAAAGCACAACGTCAGAGGAAAAAGTTTTTTCAGGAGAATACTTGTTGCGCGCAAGTGGGACCACAAATCAAAATTTGATCGGTACTGTAAATTTTGAAACGATAACCAGAACCAAGCAAGACGGGGTTCGTTTTTCGATTTTAAAATTAACCTTAAAAAATACAGATGATGCAACAAGGCACACCATACAATTCTTAATTTCTAAACCCAAAAAATTGGGTCAGATTTCAAAGGGTTCTTATCAAGTTTCAAAAAAATCACAAGGCCTATTAAATAACTTTGATGGAGTATTTGGTTTTGCAGACATATATGTTCTAGGGGAGATGCCTTTTTTTGCGAAAAGTGGTGAAATTAAAATTAATCATATAAATGATGAAAGGTTAGGGGGAACGCTAAAGTTCAAATTGAAAAATGCAAAGGGACAATTTATTGATTTAAGTGGAGATTTTATAGCCACAAAGAAGTAAGTGGATTTTTTAAGTGCTTCACAAACGGATAAATCCTTAGAAATGAGGATGTTTTAACTTATAATTATGAATATTTATGTAAGATATTTCACTTTAAACATCGTATTTTTACTTTCTGTAGAAGTGGGTAAAACTATAGTTTAAGTAGTAGTTTGAAGGTTTGCAATAGTATTTGAATAAAAAGTTCTTTAAAATTTATGAAACTGCCAATCCGAAAAGGTACGGTCTAAGGCACGCATTTTTAATAAGAGTGTGTTACTGTTCTAGTAACAGGGCCTGTCTGGTGATTGTTGCTTATTGTACACCTAACCAACTTGTTGGCTTAAGGTGATTTGCTCGATTATAGGTTTCGGGGGAACTACCTGAATCAGCACTTTTTGCGACAAGTATTATTATTAATACACCAGAAGGGCCGTACGGTTTGGCGGTATCATATTCATTAAATTTAAAGCCCAGAAGTTTTGCTTCTGGGCTTTTTAATTTTAGTTGTTCAGTTTCCTGCACGAACCTTAAGTTTCTAATATTTATAAAGTATTTTAACTTGGTTTGAAGAATCTATTTTTTAAACCAAAAAGTATATTCAAAAACATACTTTTTGGTTTATTTTTTTTGTTCAACGTCAATATAAAATTTGGGTAAATTGTCATTCTTTCTAAAGCGTAATGTATATCAGTTACGAGCCTAGATTTCAACACCCGATGTTAAAAACTTTGTGATGGAATCTTTGAAACACACATTTTTTATACCTCTTTATTTTCCATCTTTGTAAGCCCAGCACAGGGGTAATTTTCAACCCGTTACACTAACATTTTAAATATTATAAGACTATGTCCACAGCTGTAGAGCCTATTTTGGAAGAAAACGATGACCGATTTGTAATTTTCCCTATCAAACATCATGATTTATGGGATTGGTACAAAAAATGCGAAGCTTGTTTCTGGACAGCAGAGGAAATAGATCTTAGTGAAGACCTTAATGATTGGAATAATAAATTGAATGATGATGAGCGTTACTTCATCAAACATATTTTAGCTTTCTTTGCTGCCTCTGATGGAATCGTAAATGAAAATCTAGCAGAAAACTTTGTGAGTGAGGTGCAATATGCAGAAGCCAAATTTTTCTATGGATTTCAGATCATGATGGAGAACATTCACTCTGAAACATATTCTCTTTTGATAGACACTTACGTAAAAGATGAAAAAGAGAAAAATACCTTGTTTAAGGCGATAGAAAATTTTCCTGCCATTAAGAAAAAGGCAGACTGGGCGTTAAACTGGATTGAATCTCCAAGTTTTGCAGAGCGTTTAATTGCTTTTGCAGCCGTAGAGGGAATCTTTTTTTCAGGAGCTTTCTGTTCTATCTTTTGGTTGAAGAAAAGAGGATTGTTACCTGGTTTAACGTTCTCAAATGAATTAATTTCTAGAGATGAAGGCATGCACTGTGATTATGCAGTACACTTGCATAACAAGCATTTGATAAGTAAGGTCCCTAAAGAGCGTATTACTGCTATTTTGGTAGATGCTCTAAACATAGAAAGAGAATTTATCACAGAGTCTCTTCCGGCTAGTCTCATTGGAATGAATGCAAAATTAATGACACAGTATTTAGAGTTCGTAACTGATAGACTTTTAGTTGAGTTGGAATGCGATAAGGTGTATAACGCAACGAATCCGTTCGATTTTATGGATATGATTTCCCTGCAAGGAAAAACAAATTTCTTTGAAAAAAGAGTTGCTGAGTATCAGAAAGCAGGTGTGATGAATAAAGATGAAGATGCGCAAAAAATCAGTTTCGACGCTGATTTCTAGATAACATTAAAAACCTATTGCGTTTTTCAACTCAACAGGTTTACCCCATTATAATTAAAATAACAACCTAATTAGCCTACAAGGTTTATTTGCTCTGAAATATTTCAGAAAAATCTTGCAGGCTTTGATGACCAATAGTATTAACCAGTAAAAATAAGAGTAGCCAAATGTATGTAGTAAAAAGAGACGGAAGAAAAGAGTTGATAATGTTCGATAAGATCACAGCGCGTGTTCGAAAACTATGTTACGGCCTTAATGGGCTTGTAGATCCACTAAAAGTAGCAATGCGTGTCATTGAAGGACTTTATGATGGTGTAACAACTTCAGAATTAGATAATTTAGCAGCCGAAATTGCCGCTACAATGACGACTACGCATCCTGATTATGCGAAATTGGCGGCTCGTATTTCTGTTTCAAACCTACATAAGAACACAAAAAAGTCTTTCTCGGAAACCATGGAAGATTTGTATTTATACGTGAATCCAAGAACGGGTAAGAAAGCACCATTACTTTCTGATGAGGTATATGAGGTGATCAAAAAAAATTCAGAGAAGTTAGATTCAACCATTATTTATAACCGTGATTTTGGCTACGATTATTTCGGTTTTAAAACCTTAGAACGTTCTTATCTTTTAAAGTTAAACGGACAAATTGCTGAACGCCCTCAGCATATGTTGATGCGTGTTTCTATTGGTATACATTTGGATGATTTAGATGCTGCTATTGAGACTTATGAGTTGATGTCTAAGAAGTACTTTACACATGCAACACCAACACTTTTCAATTCAGGTACTCCAAAACCACAAATGTCTTCTTGTTTCCTGCTGGCAATGAAAGACGATAGTATTGATGGTATCTACGATACATTGAAAAATACAGCCAAGATTTCACAATCTGCTGGCGGTATAGGTCTTTCAATTCATAATATTAGAGCGACTGGTTCATATATCGCTGGAACGAACGGAACATCAAACGGAATAGTTCCTATGTTACAGGTTTTTAACGATACCGCTAGGTACGTTGATCAGGGAGGAGGAAAACGTAAAGGAAGCTTTGCGATTTATATGGAACCTTGGCACGCAGACATCTATGAGTTTTTAGATTTAAAAAAGAACCATGGGAAAGAAGAAATGCGTGCGCGTGATTTGTTTTATGCAATGTGGATTTCTGATTTATTCATGAAAAGAGTGGAGAATAATGAAGATTGGACTTTAATGTGTCCGAACGAGTGTCCTGGTCTTTTTACTAGTCATAGTGAAGAATTCGAAAAATTATACTTAGGCTACGAAGCAGAAGGTAAAGGGCGTAAAACCGTAAAAGCACGAGAACTTTGGGAGAAGATTTTAGAATCTCAAATCGAGACCGGTACGCCTTATATGTTGTATAAAGACGCTGCGAACCGTAAGAGCAATCAGAAAAATTTGGGTACGATACGCTCTTCTAATTTATGTACCGAAATTATGGAGTATACCTCTCCTGATGAAATTGCGGTATGTAACCTAGCGTCTATTGCTTTGCCAATGTTCATTAAGAATGGCGCGTTTGACCATAAAGAATTATTTAAAGTAACGAAAAGGGTTACGAAAAATTTGAATAAAGTAATAGATAGAAATTTTTATCCTGTAAAAGAAGCTGAAAACTCAAATATGCGCCATAGACCTATTGGTTTGGGAGTGCAAGGTTTAGCTGATGCGTTCATAATGTTACGCTTACCATTTACAAGTGATGAAGCCAAGAAGTTGAATCAAGAAATCTTTGAAACACTTTATTTTGCTTCAGTTACTGCCTCAATGGAATTGGCAAAAGTGGAAGGCACCTATTCTTCGTACGAAGGATCGCCTATTTCTAAGGGTGATTTTCAATACAATTTATGGAATATCAAAGACGAAGAACTTTCTGGAAGATGGGATTGGGCTAAACTTCGCAAGGATATTAAGAAAAACGGAGTTCGAAACTCATTATTGGTAGCGCCAATGCCTACAGCCTCTACCTCTCAAATTTTAGGAAACAATGAATGTTTTGAGCCTTATACTTCAAACATCTATACAAGAAGAGTGCTTTCTGGGGAATTCATTGTAGTGAATAAGCACTTATTAGAAGATTTAGTAGGTTTAGGGTTATGGAATGAAAATATGAAACAAGAATTGATGCGTGCAAACGGTTCTATTCAACATATTGAAACTATTCCAGCTGATATTCGAGAGTTGTATAAGACAGTTTGGGAATTGAGCATGAAAGATATCATTGATATGTCTAGACATAGAGGATATTTTATTGATCAAAGTCAATCATTGAACTTGTTCATGGAAAATGCCAATTATTCAAAGTTAACCTCGATGCACTTTTACGCATGGAAAAGTGGTTTGAAAACAGGAATGTATTATTTAAGAACTAAAGCAGCTGTAGATGCCATTAAGTTTACCTTAGATAATACGAAGAAGAAAGAGATGCCTATTAGTGTTGCGGCGGAAGCTGAAGTAGCGGCAGCAACACCAGCAACAGCACAGGCCATTCAAGTGGAAACTACGCCAGTTGCTGATTCGCAGACTGAAACTGATATTCAGCCGATGACGCCTCAAGAAATGAAAGAAATGATTGCTCGTGCTAAAGAAGGGCAAGCTGACGATGATTGTCTGATGTGTGGATCTTAAACTTTTTTAGTCTCTGATCGAAAGATTAATACGGTAGGAAAAGTATTAAAAACAAAAAATTCCAGTCTTGCAAACTCTTGTTAAGACTGGATTTTTTATATAGTATTGTTTCAAAAACAGAAAAAAATACATCCCATAAATTATAGGATGTCCGTTTTATAAAAACGATTTTTTACTTTTCTACATAAGGACGCATTGCAACAGCACAGCCATATGCGATAACGTAAATAAGTAGTATGATGAGATATTTTTCCATTGCTAAAAATCTTGATGTATTATATATACGTTAGTTTAACGCAAATAGATTACGAAAATTACAAATTTTTGCTTAAAATATCGTTAAAGTGCGAAAATCATCAGTCCAAAAACCTTTTTTCGGATTGACAGAGGCAATAAAAATGAAGAAAACGCACTGTTTTAATAAAACTTTATTAAAACCAGATGCTCATTAAACTTTGTCGTAATTGGTACAAATTTAAGTTCCAATTTGGTTTTATAGTTTTCTCAATTTTATGAGCTTCTTTTTGGCCTGTAAAAAACGTGTATGCGATCTTGGCGATGAGCATTAAAACGAAGTAGGCAACGATGACGTAAAGATATGGGTTCAAGTTCATAAGTTAAGAACGGACGATTTGAAGATAATCTTATACGCCTATTGCGCAGTACATCGAAAACGGTTTAAATTTTCGATGAAACGCTTTTTAGATTCAATTAATCCGATGAATGACCATGTTTATTACTGTTCGTCGATTTATTTCTACGTAGTATTTTCTTATTTTGAAGTAATTTATTATTTCAATAGCGTATTAAAGTAAAACAGACTTCCTCAAGGAAGTTCTGTTTTACTACAAATTATGGTTGATATATTACATGAAACTATCTACAGCTTTATATGCATCAATCACCGCCTGCTCGCCTTCTTTATCTGGTCTTGAATTGCCATGTTCCATTCCTAGAATTCCTTTATAATCTTTTGAATGAATATACTTGAAAACGTTTTGATAGTTAATTTCTCCAGTAGTTGGCTCTTTTCGCCCTGGATTATCTCCAATTTGAATGTATGCAATTTCATCCCAACTAGCTTCCATATTGGGAATGAGATTACCCTCTTGTATTTGTTGGTGATAAATGTCAAATAATATTTTACATGAAGGAGAATCCACCGCTTTACATATTTCAAATGCTTGAGGAGAACCGGTTAAAAATAATCCAGGATGATTAAAAAAGTTTAAGGGCTCAAGAACCATTGTTAAATCATAGGGTTCAAGAATAGCAGAAGCTTGTTTAAGAGACTCAACAACATGAGCTGTTTGATACCCCATAGATTGTTTTAAATCTACATGACCTGGTACTACAGTCATCCATTTCGCATTCACGCGTTTAGCAACTTCTACCGACTTTTTAATATAGTCTAGAAACTCAGTGCGCTTTTCCAAATTACCAGAAGCCAGGTTTGGTTCTTTCCAGTAAATTTCGTGTGCAACGAAAACACCCATTTCGATACCACGCTTTTGCATCGTTTTGGCCATTGCTTCTTGAACCATAACATCTCTGGTACGCATTCCATTGTCTTCAAAAGCGGTAAAACCTTGATCTGCCATAAAATTGAGCTGATCTATTGGGTCCTCGCCAGCATAGTTTTTGAACATGCCAAGATGGGGTGCATACTTTAAATTGAAGTTGTACTTCATTTTTTCATTAAGATTTGATGCATAAGAAAAAGCCCCACCCATTGAAACTGCTCCACTGGTCAGGGCTGTTTTTCGTATAAAGCTCCTTCTTTTCATTAGTCAATGCTTAAAGCGACCATGCCTTTCCTTTAGCTGTTGATTCTGTCAATGCATCCACATCGCCACAGCCGACGTATGCTCCTGGTACAGGCAAGTATGCAAGTACTTTTTCACCCACGTGTTCAGAGGTTTTATAACCCATGATAGTAAGTCCTCTTAGATGATTAGCAAAGGAATTGCTTGCAATAGCTTCATCTAAAATGGCTTCTTTGCCTTCAGCGATTGCTTCATGGTAAGTTTTAACAGCCTTCATGTTTACAGCCTCTTCTTCCTTAGAGGCCTTTTTTAAGGCAATCGCCAGAGTTTTTTCTAACTCTTCAGAGTTCAATTCGGTAACTGTTTCTTTTCCGGCATCTTTCGTAGCCTTCTCTAAAAAACGCCCCATAGTCATCTTCACAAAATCTTGTTGTTCTTTATCAGCCACTTCATTAATAAAGCGATCAATAAAGATGTTAACCTGTACTTCCGAAGCTGATGGAGTATCTGTTTTTGGTAGAATAATGTCTACCAATTTGGTTAAAACTGCACCTTCATCTTTAGTAAAAAAGTCTGGAGTCCATTCCATTACGACTTCTTGCTTACAACTTTGCATGATGCTGATTAGCGTCGGTGCAGCCACAGTGTAACCCATGGCAAGCCCCATATTCTTAAGTGCTTTTCTTCTATCCATTATATATTACCTTTTTTTAGTTCGTTGGCTGCATGATTTGCAGCTCTGGCAGTAAATGCCATATATGTTAGTGATGGATTTACGCAACTCGCTGAGGTCATAAAAGAACCATCAGTTACGTAAACATTGGGTACATCATGTAATGCATTGTTACCGTCGAGAACTGAAGTTTTTCTGTTTCGACCCATTCGAGCAGTACCCATTTCGTGAATACCCAAACCTAAAGCTGTTTCCCTATCAAAAGGTTCAACATCACGTAAACCAGCTTTGGTAAGCATATCTACTGCAGATTGCATCATGTCTTTACGCATGTTAAGTTCATTTTCTTTAAATTCTGCATCAAAGGTTGCAGTAGGTAATCCCCACTGATCTAACTTGCTGTAATCTAAAGTAAATCGATTGTCCTGATAGGGCAATACTTCTCCAAAGCCTCCCATACCAAAAGTCCAGCCTCCTGGTTTTAAAATAGCTTCTTTAAGATTTGCTCCGTGAGAAAGTTCTGCGACAGTATCTTCCCAGTTTCCTCTGCTTGCACCTCCTTGATAACCGAAACCTCGCGTATAATCAGTCCGATTAGAATCGCCGCCTAAGTTTCTAAATCTAGGGAGGTAAATGCCATTTGGTTTTCTTCCGCTGTAGTACTTATCTGGAAAGCCATCAAATTTTCCATTGGCTCCTACACCTAAGTGATGATCCATGATATTTCGACCCAACTGATCCGAATCATTACCCATTCCGTTAGGAAATCGGTCTGATTTTGATTGCATTAAAATAGATGTTGATGCTATTGCAGAGGCACAAAGAAAAATAACTTTGGCTTTAAATTCGAAAGTTTCTTTGGTAAGTCTATCGATCACTTTTACGCCGATTGCTTTTTTGGTATCAGGATCGTACATTACTTCATGTACAATGGAGTCTACCCGCAATGTCATATTTCCAGTCGCTTCTGCCGCTGGTAACGTAGATGACAAACTGCTGAAATAAGCTCCAAAAGGACATCCACGAATACAACGATTTCTAAACTGACATCTCGATCTTCCGTTGCCATCAAATTGTTTGTCACTATTAATATGAGCAACGCGGCCAGCAGTAACAACGCGACCATCAAAATTTTCTGCTACTTTCTCTCGAACATGCTGTTCAACACAGTTTAATTCCATCATCGGTTCAAATTGACCGTCTGGCAATTGTGGTAAGCCTAATGTTTCACCAGTTACACCAATGTAAGATTCTACCTTATCATACCAAGGGGCAATATCTTTATAGCGAACAGGCCAATCAACTCCATGCCCATCGTTTAAGTTTGCTTTAAAATCAATATCACTCCAACGATAGCTATGACGCCCCCATTGTAATGAACGGCCGCCAACATGGTAACCACGCATCCAGTCAAAACGTTTTGTTTCGTTATATGGATGTTCCAAATCATTTACGAACCACATATTGTGGGCTGCATTCGTAGTGTAACCTGTTCTATGTTGTTTTTCTTGTTTTGCAATCATTTCTTGCGTGGGTTGCCCACCATTTGGAAAATCCCAAGGGTCTAAGTTTGCTGTTTCATAGTCGTCACGATGTTTCACCATTCGCCCACGCTCTAATACAAGAGTTTTCAAACCATTTTCACATAATTCCTTAGCAGCCCAACCACCGCTGATTCCTGTTCCTACAACAATCGCATCATACGATTCTTGCTCTTCATTGTAATAGAATTTACTCATCTAACAAATTGTTTAATCCCTAAATTTATTAAAATATAAATTAATTTTCTACTTTTAAAAACTATTCTTGTTGCTGAAAATAAGGTGTTTGTAGATAATTTGTTGAATAATTCATAATCTTCAAATACACAATATGAAAACCGAAATTGTTAATGTCTTGATAACTAAGAGTTAGCATTGGCTTCAAGAAAATTCATGTCAATATAACCACCATAATTTCAATCAAAATGAAAAGAAGAAATTTTATCAGAAACAGTTCTCACGCAGGTCTTGCTTTTGGCTTATTAGGGCTTTATGCTTGTAAGGATGCTAAGAAAAAGGATAGCAATGAAATGGGGTCGGCAGTAGAAGAGGAATCAGCTGAACCGTTTTTTAAGCTTTCCCTTGCGCAATGGTCAATCCATAAAATGATTCGAGAAGACGGTGTAGACCCGTACACTTTTGCAGAAAAAGCGAAGAACTGGGGTTTTACGGGGTTAGAGTATGTTAGCCAACTGTATAATCCAGAGCTTTCTGATGCGAATTATTCAGAAGAAGCAATGGCTGCTTTCGTAGAAAAATCAAATGCTGAGGCAAAGAAACATGGTTTAGAGAATGTTTTGATTATGATTGATGGTCAAGGCAATTTGGCGGTTAATGATGAGGCAGAGCGTAATGAGACCGTTGAGAAACATAAAAAGTGGGTTGATGCGGCGGCGGCCATGGGCTGTCATGCAATTAGAGTTAATTTGAACGGAAGTATGGTGCCTGAGGAATGGAAGGCTAGTGCTGTGGATGGACTTACGAAGCTCGCTACCTATGCGAAAACAAAAAATATCAACATACTTGTTGAAAATCATGGTGGGTTATCTTCAAATGGTGCTTTGCAAGCTGAGGTTATGGAGGCTGTTAATCTTGACAACTGCGGTTCACTACCAGACTTTGGTAACTTCTGCATTACGAGAAATGAAGATTGGAGTTGTAAAGTGGAATATGATAAATATAAAGGGGTGGCAGAACTAATGCCTTACGCCAAAGCTGTAAGTGCAAAATCAAATGAATTCAATGCTGAGGGCAATGATATAGGTATTGATTATTATAAAATGATGAAACTTGTGAAGGATGCCGGTTACACTGGGTTCGTTGGTGTTGAATATGAAGGTAAGGTCTTAAGTGAAGAAGAAGGTATCAAGGCTACTAGAGATTTACTACTTAAAGTTGCAAAAGAATTAAGTTAATAGTCACAATCAAACCTCCCATTACGTGAAAGTTTTTTTTAATCAATTATTCGATTACAATTTCTATTGCAACAAGAAGCTAATTGAAACCTGTGTAGCTTTAGAATTCGTGCCCGAAAAAAGTATTTGGTTATTTAGCCACATCTTAAATACGCACCAAAGATGGAATGCTAAATTGACCAATAAAAAGCCTGAATATGATTTATTTCAAATTCACGAGATAAAAGATTGGGGTGATATTCATTATGAGAATCAGAGAAGTTCTTTTGAGATTACTACAACGATAGATGATTTTGACAGGCGTATTGATTATGAAAATGAAGAGGGAAGGTTGTTTACCAACACTGTACAAGACATCCTTTTTCATATCATCAATCATTCTACACATCACAGGGGTCAATTGGTGGCAGATTTTAGACAAAATAAAATTGAACCACTTGAACTAGATTACATCTTTTATAAGCGTTAAATCATTTTATATGAATTCTAAGGTTCGAGCACAACTCTCTTTAATGATGTTTTTAGAATTCTTTATTTGGGGAGGATGGTTTGTTACTTTAGGTAGCTTTCTAGGGAATAATTTAAATGCATCGGGCGCTCAATCAGCCATGGCATTTTCCACCCAATCTTGGGGGGCTATAATTGCTCCATTTATCATCGGACTCATTGCAGATCGATTTTTTAATGCGGAACGAATTCTTGGGGTGCTTCATATTATCGGTGCTATTTTGATGTATCAAATGTCTCTAGCCACCGATTTTTCAGTTTTCTATCCATATGTTTTAGGATATATGATTGCTTACATGCCTACTTTAGCCTTAGTAAATTCTGTTTCATTCAATCAGATGAAAGATCCTGCAAAAGAGTTTCCTTTTATACGAGTATTTGGCACTGCTGGATGGATCATCGCGGGCTGGATAATTAGCTTTGGTTTTAAATGGGATGCCATAGAGAATATTGAAAAGGGCGCACTCTCGAACACTTTTTTGATGGTTGCCATTGCTTCGGCTATTCTTGGGGTTTTTAGTTTTACACTTCCTAAAACACCTCCAAGTGTCGATAAAGATGAGAAGGTAAGTCTCTCAGATATTTTGGGTCTAGATGCATTGAAACTATTAAAGGACAAAAACTTTTTGATCTTCTTTATTTCATCTGTTTTGATATGCGTTCCTTTAGCGTTTTATTATCAATATATAAGTTTATTTCTTACAGAATACAAAGTAGAAAATTCAACAACATGGGCTACTTTAGGACAAATATCAGAGGTGCTATTCATGCTATTACTACCTTTCTTTTTTAAGAAATACGGATTTAAAAAAACCATTCTCTTTGGAATGTTTGCTTGGGTGATTCGGTATTTGTTATTTGCTTTTGGCGATGCAGGAGAATTGTTTTTCATGCTCGTTGTTGGTATTGCGCTTCACGGTATTTGTTATGATTTTTTCTTTGTTTCTGGGCAGATTTATACCGATTCAAAAGCTGGCAGTAAAGTAAAAAGTGCAGCTCAGGGTATGATCACTTTAGCCACTTATGGAGTTGGTATGCTTGTGGGTTTCTGGATAGCAGGAAAAATTGCTGATAACTACTTATTATCTAACGGAAATCACGATTGGCAAACGATCTGGCTCTACCCTTCAGGTTTTGCGTTAGGAGTTTTATTATTATTTGTCATTTTGTTCAAAAATGAAAAAATTGCTTATAAATCTTAGAGATTTTATATATTCATAAAACTTAAATAATCAGTAACAGAAATACGTTCATTCATGCCAAAAAAAATAAGATTAGGTGTTTTAGGTGGAGGTGGAGATTCTCTAATTGGAGTTTTACATCGCGTCGCATCACATATCAATGATAATTATCAAATTGTAGGGGGTTGTTTCAATCCAGATTTTAAAGCAAACAAAGCCTTTGCTAGAGAAATTGATATTCCTTTAAATAGAATTTATAGTGATTTTGATACCCTTATTGAAGAAGAACTTAAACTTCCAGAAAATGAAAGAATACAAGTTTGTTCTGTTTTAACGCCGAACTTTCTACATTTTCCGATGGCTAAAAAGTTATTGGAAAACGGCTTTCATGTGATTTGTGAAAAACCGATGACAACGACTTTAGCTGAAGCTAAAATCTTGCAGAAAGCGCACACAAAAGCTGGTACCGTTTTCGCTTTAACTCATACTTACACGGGGTATCCTATGGTACGGCAAATGCGAGAGATGATCAAATCTGGCGCACTAGGAAAAATTCATAAAGTTGATGCACGGTATTATCAAGGGTGGATTAATGAGATTATTCATGATAAAAAGAAGCGTTCTACAGTCTGGAGACTAGATCCTAAAAAAGCAGGGATTAGCTCATGCATGGGCGATATAGGAGTTCATGCTTTTAATATGGTAGAGTATACCACTGGATTGAAAGTAAAATCCTTACTATGTGATTTTAATTACTTGTATAAGGATAATAAGATGGATGTAGATGGAACGGTATTAATTCGTATGGATGATCATGTGAAAGGTGTTATCAGAAGTAGTCAAGTAGCCACAGGAGAAGAAAACGGATTGGCAATTGCTATCTATGGCTCTAAGGGAGCTTTTCGCTGGGAGCAAGAGAACCCAAATTTTCTTTATAAAATGAGTGATTCAGAACCAACTCAAATATACAAACCAGGTCATGCTTATAATTCTAAATTGTCTCTAGACGGCACAAAATTACCAGCAGGTCACCCCGAAGGAATTTTTGATTCTATGGCGAATATTTATTTAGGTGTTGCTAAGGCCATACGTGGTAAGCGTTATAATGATGGTGAATTTCCTACGATGGAAGATGGTGTAAGGGGAATGAATTTTATTGAAGCTACAGTAGAATCAAACAAAAAGAAAAATACTTGGGTTAAGATGATGAAGTAAATTCACCTTTTGCCGAATTGCTAATACCAACTATATAAAAGACCTGCTAAGTTCAATCATAGCGGGTCTTTCTTATTCCTAATGTTTGAGGTAAACGGTGGCCAACCACGGCCGACGTCATCGTTTAAAAACTACCTCAAACTCTTGGCAAACGACTATCATACTCTCTCTGGGAACCCTACCAAATTCAGCTAATTCTCTGGTGTAATAGTCCCAGTGTACTTTTCTCCAGTATGCCAAAGATTTATCTCCTTCTCCCTCTATTCGTGCATATTCTTCGTCAATGCTAAAAAAAGGTTTCAGAGTTACCTTAGTGGTCTCAACGATACATTGTGCTTCGCCTTCCCAATTAGTTACGACGATGAAGTCACCTATTTTTGGTAGTCGTTCTCCTCGATATTGAAGCCCTAATAATGAATCTGTTGTTGCTTTTTTGATTCCTTGCTTAACCAATTTGGCACATTCATTAGCATCGTCCTCGTTGTCACAAAAGTGGAGGGCTTTTGGGGCCTCCTGAAAGACATCCTCGAGGTGATTTTTTAAATAATCTCCCCACATGTTATTAGCAGAAGCATTGTCCATGAATGGTAAACGTATGGTGGTTAGTGAATATTGTTAATTACTATCTGGTCTTGATCCTCAATATAAAATACTTTTAAGAGAATTTACCTTTTTTAAATTGCTCCGCAGCGTGATTGGCTGCTCTAGCTGTAAATGCCATATACGTAAGAGATGGATTAACACAGTTTGATGATGTCATAAAAGCACCGTCGGTAACATATACATTTTCTACGGTATGTATTTGATTATACTTATTCAAGATCGAAGTTTTCGCGCTATGCCCCATTCGTGCGCCACCCATTTCATGAATTCCTAATCCAGGGCCTGATGGTTCTTCGTATGAACTCACGTCTTTAAAACCTGCAGCTTTGAACATAGCAACAATTTCTTTTTTAATATCTTTTCGCATATTCAATTCATTCTCCTTGAACTCTACATCAAAATCTAACTGAGGTAGTCCCCATTTATCTTTTTCAGTTTTACTCAACGTTACTCGATTATCATCATATGGCAAAAATTCGCCAAAACCGGTTACACCTATTTGCCATTTTCCTGGTTTTAATATTTCGTCTTTTAAATCTTTTCCAAAACCCATTTCTGCGATAGATTCAGACCAATCTTGCCGACTTGCAGTTCCTTGATAGCCAAAACCTCTAATGTATCCTTCTCGTTTGGTCTTTTCATTAAGGTTAACAAAGCGAGGAATGTAGAATCCATTGGCACGTCTTCCTTTATAGTATTTATCCAAGAAACCGTCTACCTTTGCGGTGGCACCTAACTTATAGTGATGATCCATAATTCCTCTTCCTAGAGCATCAGAATCATTTCCCATTCCGTTTGGAAATCGTTCAGATTTTGATTGCATTAAAATTCCAACAGAGGCCATTGCGGAAGCACATAAGAAAATCACCTTGGCATTGAATTCTAATTTTTCATGAGTTTCGGTGTCTATGACACGAACACCGGTAGCTTTTTTAGTTTTGTCATTGTAGATAACTTCATGTACGATTGAGTTTGCTCTAAGCGTCATGTTTCCAGTACGTTCAGCAGCAGGAAGCGTTGAAGAATTACTGCTGAAATAACCTCCAAACGGACATCCTCTCCAACAACGATTTCTATTTTGACATACACCGCGCCCCTCAAAAGTAGCATCAGGATCTGTGATATGCGCCGCTCTACCAATAGTCACTAGTCGCCCATCATCAAACTTCTCGGCGGTAGTTTTCTTGAAGTTTTCTTCTACACAATTTAAATCCATAGCGGGCTGAAATTTTCCATCAGGTAAAACGTCTAAACCTAAATTTTCACCACTAACACCAATATACTCCTCCACTTTATCGTACCAAGGAGAAATATCTTTGTATCGTACTGGCCAGTCGATGCTAATTCCGTCTTTTTTATTGGCTTCGAAATCAATATCACTCCAGCGATAACTTTGTCTTCCCCAAGTCAATGAACGTCCACCCACTTGATATCCACGAATCCAATCAAACCGTTTTGTTTCGACGTAAGGGTGATCTAGGTCATTAACAAAGAAATGTTTTACATCTTCTTTGGGGGCCCAGTTTACTCTTGATTGAACATGATATTTCTTTTTATCTTCAGAAGATAATTCACCTTTTAGAGGGTAATCCCAAGGGTCATCATTCATGGTTTTATAGTCCTTGATATGCTCCACCATGGGCCCTCGCTCTAATACCAAAGTCTTTAATCCGTTTTCACACAATTCTTTAGCTGCCCAGCCGCCACTTATGCCCGTGCCAACAACTATGGCATCGTATTGTTCGTCTTGATTCATTTACAATTTCTTATGAATTTCTTATGGTATTCCCTATATTTATGACTTGACTCTTAAAGAAAAATTAAGGGAACATTAACACTCTAAATATAAGGACAAATTCCTAAAACTTAGTAAAGTTGTTTCCATAACATCAAGCATTATATAAATGAAGACAATTAAAGGACCTGCAGTATTTTTAGCCCAATTTGTAGATAGTAAGGCACCATTCAATACCTTGGATGGTATGTGTAAATGGGCCGCTGATCTTGGATACAAAGGAATACAAATTCCGACTTGGGAGAGTTTTCTTATCGATCTAGATAAAGCTGCTGAAAGTCAAACCTATTGTGACGAACTAAAGGGAAAGGTAAATTCTTACGGACTTGAAATCACTGAACTTTCAACACATTTGCAAGGGCAGTTGGTTGCGGTACACCCAGCTTATGATATAATGTTCGATAATTTTGCTCCAGACGCAGTAAAAAACAATCCGAAGGCTAGAACGGAATGGGCTGTTGATGTTGTAAAGAAGGCGGCTACTGCTAGCAGAAGATTAGGTATTTCTGCGCACGCCACCTTTTCAGGAGCCTTGCTTTGGCATACGTGGCACCCTTGGCCTCAAAGACCAGCTGGTTTGGTTGAAATGGGTTTTGAAGAATTGGCAAAAAGATGGATGCCTATTCTAAATCATTTTGATGAAGAGGGCGTTGATGTTTGTTACGAAATTCACCCCGGAGAAGATCTGCACGATGGTGATACTTTTGAACGTTTTTTAGCAGCAACAGGAAATCACAAACGGGTAAATATTCTTTACGACCCAAGTCATTTTGTACTTCAACAATTAGACTATATTGAATATATTGATCATTATCATGAGTTTATAAAATCTTTTCATGTGAAAGATTCAGAATTCAACCCTACTGGAAAGAAAGGTGCCTTTGGAGGATACAATGATTGGGGCGATCGTGCTGGACGCTATCGTTCCTTAGGAGATGGCCAAATTGATTTTAAAACCATATTCTCAAAGTTGACACAATACGGTTGCGATGTTTGGGCAGTTATGGAGTGGGAGTGTTGTATTAAGAGCCCGGAACAAGGAGCTCGCGAAGGAGCTATTTTTATTCAAGATCATATTATTGAAGCAACGGAGAAAACTTTTGATGACTTTGCGGGTTCTGCAGTGGACAAAGAAATGCTTCGTAAAATACTCGGAATATAAAAGGAAAGGGTAATACATAGCTTCTATCGGTAGTTTATTGTTTATAATGAATACATACCAAACGAATAAAATATTTGTAATGAAAAAAATTTTATATACAGCGTTATTGTTCTCCTTTATTATTGGATGTAAAGAAAAAACCAAAGAAGTTGAAGTTGATGCGAATGAAGCTATGGCATCTGCTGAAATGAACGTTCCCGAAAACGACTGGACAGTTCTATTTGATGGTACATCTTTTGACGGATGGCATGAATATGGTCGAGAGGGGGTTTCTGATCAGTGGAAAATAGAAAATGGAGCAATGGTTTTTTATCCGCCAGCGGAGCGCAACGGTGAAAGTTATAACCTTGTAAGTGACAAGGAGTACACCGATTTTATACTCTCTATAGAGTGGAAAATAGCTGAGGCGGGCAATAGTGGTATCTTCTGGGCTGTGAAAGAATTACCGAATCTAGGGCAACCCTATGAAACCGGACCAGAAATTCAGGTATTAGATAATGATAAGCATCCAGATGGAAAAAATGGAACAAGTCACCAAGCTGGGGCTTTATACGATATGGTTTCACCTTCTGAAGATGTTACAAACCCGGTTGGTGAATGGAATTTGTGTGAGATAACAATCAACCATAAAACCAATACAGGTATGGTTGTTCTCAATGATGTTGAGATTGTGAACTTTCCTGTTAATAATCCTGAGTGGGACGAAATGGTATCAAAATCGAAGTTTGCGGGGTGGGAAAATTTTGCGAAGTATACTACTGGTAAAATTGGTGTTCAAGATCATTCGGACAAAGTTTCTTTTCGAAATATTAAGATTAAAGAGCTTTAATAAAACCAGTACCTTTGCCAAAATCTAAAGTTTATTTATGATTCAATCAATGACTGGTTTTGGGAAGCACGTAATTCAGCTTCCGGCTAAAAAAATTACTATTGAACTCAAATCTCTAAATAGTAAAAGCTTAGATCTAAATGCACGTATGCCACCCGCATATCGTGAGAAAGAACTAGAACTTAGAAAAACGATTGCCAGTTCATTAGTTCGAGGTAAGGTTGATTTCGGATTGTATTTAGAGACAACTGGTGCTGAAGCTTCAGCACAGATTAATGAAGAGGTAATCATTGCTTATATCAAGCAGTTGAAGGCAATTGCTGATGGTGACGACTTGAGGTTAATGGAAATGGCCCTTCGTATGCCAGATGCTATGCGTACCGGTAGAGAAGATATTGATGAGGACGAGTATAAGACCATTCAACACGCATTAGAACAAGCACTTTCTGAAATTAATAAGTTTCGATCTGAAGAAGGCGCGGTGCTCGAACAAGATTTCAAAGATCGTATTGCTAACTTGAAAGAATTGTTAGAACAAGTTGTAGCTATCGACCCTGATCGTCAAACTGATGTTAGAGAACGCCTTGAAAAAGCGGTATCTGATATTACTGCAGATGTTGATGAGAATCGTTTTGAACAAGAATTGATTTATTACTTAGAGAAGTATGATATTACAGAGGAGAAAGTGCGCTTAGCAAATCATTTAGATTACTTCGCTCAGACTTTGAGTTCTAAAGATTCGAATGGTAAGAAATTAGGATTTATTTCACAGGAAATTGGTCGAGAAATTAACACCATCGGTTCAAAGGCAAATTATGCACCCATGCAGCAATTGGTTGTCCAAATGAAAGATGAGTTAGAGAAAATTAAGGAACAAATGCTTAATGTTTTATAATGGACGGGGGAAAGCTTATTATTTTTTCGGCACCCTCTGGAAGTGGTAAAACTACGATTGTCCGTTATTTACTTGAGCAGCAAGAGCTCAATTTAGCCTTCTCTGTTTCGGCCACTTCAAGACCTCGAAGAGGAAAAGAGAAAAATAAGGAACACTACTATTTCATGACCGTTTCTGAATTCAAAAAGCATATTAAAAATGAAGATTTTTTAGAGTGGGAAGAGGTGTATAGAGACAATTTTTACGGCACGCTGAAAAGTGAAGTAGAACGTCTTTGGGCTGAATGTAAAAATGTTATTTTTGATATTGATGTGGCTGGGGGTCTCAGAATAAAGAAAAAATTTCCGAAAGAAACACTTGCTGTTTTTGTAAAACCACCCAGCGTTGACGAACTAAAAATTCGCCTGAAGAAGCGTAGTACAGAAAGTGACGATAAAATCAATATGCGTATTGCAAAAGCTTCTGTGGAATTAGCAACAGCACCTCAATTTGATGAAATTATAAAAAATTATGATCTAGATACAGCTCTTGAAGAGGCTCATAGTTTGGTTGCTGATTTTGTGGGCGTTGCCAAAGCAGATTAAATTCATGTCGATGAAAAAAGTAGGACTGTACTTTGGAACATTTAATCCCATTCATGTCGGTCATTTAGTTATTGCAAATCACATGGTTGAGTTTTCAGACCTTGATGAAGTTTGGTTTGTAGTTACCCCTCAAAGTCCGTTTAAAACGAAGAAAACACTATTAGATAATCACCATAGATATCAAATGGTTTTAGAAGCTACTGAAGCCTATCCGAAGTTAAGGCCCAGTAAAATTGAATTTGACTTACCGCAGCCGAACTATACAGTGAATACTTTAGTTCATCTTAATGAACAGTATAATGAGGATTATCAGTTTTGTTTGATCATGGGCGAGGATAACCTGAAAGGGTTTCATAAATGGAAGAATTATGAGACCATTTTAGAAAATTATAGTCTTTATGTGTACCCTCGTATTTCAGAAGGTATTATTGAACATCAATTTGAAAACCATCCTAAAATTAGCAAAGTAGATGCTCCAATCATGGAAATATCATCGACATTTATTCGAAAAAACCACAGAGATGGCAAGAATATAAAGGCGATGCTTCCTGATGCTGTTTGGAAATATTTGGATGAGATGAATTTTTATCGATAGCTTTATCTGGAGTCAAAAATTAAATAGCGACCTTTTTTAAGGTGGCTCTTTACATTGAAGTGATTTTATATCTATTTGAAATTCTTGTTCTTTAGCGATTAAGGCAATTAAGAGAAAATTCACTACACCACTTCGAGAACAAGGAGAAGAGCGCATTCTAACTTTTATAAGGCTCGTAAGTATGTATCACGAAAATTCTAAGCGCGCCGTATCTTGAGCATTTAATGATGAGATCGAGAATTCCTTTCAAGTCCTGATCTCAGGTCACGAAGTTATTTCTGCTGTTAGCTTCTATGCTGTGTTAAAAGCAAATATGTTGAACACAAATATTTATGAGGTTACGCTGCAGTTGGTTGGAAGCTCTACTTTTTAAATTGATTTTTCAATCATTTCTTCAGCCCATTCTATGGCTTCATCCATATTATCAAAAATTCCGATGGGTTTTTTGATAAAGAGACGTTCTAGCTTTGCCAACATACGTCTTCTTCTATTTTGAGAAACAATACCAAAGGCTTTAAAATTCGGAAATAAATCTATGACCTCGCGATAACGTACAGGGTCCCAAGAGTATGAATTGGTTCTATGTGATATATAGACAACTGGTTTTTCGCTTCCAAGGGCTATTTGAGCTAATTGTATTGGATAGGCGGCGTTTTCAAAATTTACATGAACACCCTCTTTAAATTCACATACGATTATGTTGGGGTAAAAAGTAAATTTACCAATATCGAGATCGTGCTCTGATACGGGAATCTGTTTCACGGGGGAATTTTTCATATGCGCATTTTAACACGAATTGGCTAGTGCTAATCTGCCCAAAGTAGTAACAATAAACAGGGATTGAATGGAATTTCGGTAAAGGTGTTTAATTCCTCGGTGAAAAAGAACTTGTATCAAAAAGAACTACTCAGCCTCAATGTCAAAAAGAGTCACTTTGTATTCAAAATTCTTGGTTTCTTCATTTACGAACACATTTTTAATCATTACAGTATATACCATATCTTCTGATAAGGTATTGGTGTTGATTGCAGGAATCCATACAATTGTTCGATCTCCAAATTGGGTATTCAGAGCTTCAGTTTGTAGAGAAACAGCATTATTATTTTGATCTCTCATTTCTATTGTGGTATCGTCGAAATTTGCGTTTGCAATAGAAAAAGACCATCGTTCATAAGCAAGCTGTTGCGGAAAATAGTCTGCAGGGGGCCATGCGATAAATTCTTTGGCATCCGTTGGGGAAGTTCCTGCATTTCCAATAACCCATATGGCATTGGTATTATCTGTATTTCCAATGCCTATTTCTTGCAGCCTTGGCCACAATAACCACCTTCGGTGACCCACTGGTCCATTTGAGCTACCATAGTCTCGTATGTACGAGTCGATGGCTTCTGCGTTTCTATATTGGGTTAACAATGAATTTCCTGCACCTTCACTACCATCGCTTGAATAACAGCTCCAGCTTTCTGGTGGATAATGATCTAATGTTCCGTTTGACTTCATCATTAATGCGGCTGCTTGTGCCTTTTTACTTTTCGTAGTATTTTCTGAAATAACATTGTTTAGTCCGACGGTTTTTCTGTAGTATGCTATACGTTGAAAAATTTTATCTTTTGTTGTTTGGGGTACTTCACCAGCGTCACAATTATTGGTATTCCCCGACCATGAAACCTCTGAAGATGTACTTTTAGAAGCTAGGTAATAATCTTCATATAGTTTTTTGGCCGCAATGCGGGCTGATAAATTCGCTTCTTCCTGCTCTGGTTGCTCTTCTAATAAGATGGTAGTGTCTTTACTACAAGAATTTAAATAAAGTACGAAGCAGATGCATAGAACGGAGAATTGTGAGAAACGCATACGAGGTAGATTTGAATTACTTCTTTCAACGTTAGAATTTAGAAATGGGTATATACTTTTCGATGAACGACAAGAGTAGTTTTGTTAAAACACTCTAGTTTTCAAGTAGCTCTGCGCTTTTTAACTTATCAGTACCCAAGTATTTATCATCTTTGTTATAGTACCAAGCTCTATTTTTGGGCAATTTCATTCCCGCTATTTCTTCCTGATTGGTGAGGAGGATATATTCTCCGTCGTTCTTAGATTCGTCATGAAAGAATTGATATACTTCCATGGCATAAGTTTTCGGGTCAAAGTAGAAATACCAAATATCTTCACCAACTTCCTTTTCATAAGTGACTCTTAGTACCAAATATTCTTTTCCTTTGAAAGTTTTTCGTTGTGTTTTTGCGTCTATTATCGTGCCTGGATCTTTTAATTTCATGGGCAATCCGTAGAGATACGTGTAGTAGTTTTTATACATCGTAGCTCTATTACAATTCAATTGATATTTTTTTGCATCTTCTTCAGAAAAAGTATCGCTGCCATTAAGTAGGAGTTCGCATTCTCCCTTTTTTAACGTTTGTTTTAGTGTGATACCTTCTTTAATTGATCTAAGCTGAAAATATTCTGCAGGAAGATCAATTTCAATAGTGCTAACTCTTTCTTTGCCATCAGCGGTGTTCATGGTTATGTCTAACTTTGCTTTTAAAGAAGACCAAGCGCCATCAGGATCATGAAATGAAATCGCTTTGTTTAGCAATTCTTGCCCTGTTAGTTGTTGAGAAAAACTTTTAAAAGATATAAAGATTAGAAAAATTGATAGGATGGTTCTCGCTTGCATATCAAAGGTTTAAGGCTTGATATTAGTGTGTAAATCATAAATTTCTAAAAGATTCATAGTTGCCTTTAATAAATCTTTTGTTTCTAACAACAGACTAAAGTAAAGTGCTGTATTTTTAGGACTAGATTCATCGGATCTCGTTCGCTCAATTTGCTTGGTTATTTTTTGATCCAACGTATCCATCAGAACCTCTTTATTCATAATCATTTCGGTCAATTGATCATACGCTTTGGTATCAAAAATTGTTTTCAATTTGGTAAAGAGTTCGTCAATGAATACATCGGTTTCCTTCAAGTCTTTAATTTGATTGAAACGAAGTTTTTTGTGATTATTATTAACGTGTTTATAGCTAGCTTTTGAAATATATTCCAGCGATTGAGTCATATCTTGCAAATAGCTTAAAACAGTTATGTAAAAGTTACTTGCGCCGACACTAGATTCGTCTAAATTCTTAATGAAATAGAATATATTACCGCTCAGATCTTCAACCTCATTATTAAGTTTAGTGATTCCTTTCTTACTTTTTTTAAGACGGTCTATATCGTGTTTTGATAGGCCGTCAATGGCCTGCGTGTAAATCTTATTAGCCCGTTCAATAGTCAAAGAGATATTCGACGAACTTTCCTCAATAAGTCCGATAATAGAGTTGCTTTCTGTTTTTTGAAGTTTCTCTTCAAGTTTGGTCTCTTTCATCTTTTTATTGTGCGAAAGATAATTTCTGCCAATTAGTAAAGCAGCAATAATTAGAAGGACGGCAATTGCCCAAATGCCTCCTAAATGAATGATGTAGGCAATAATGGCTGCTGCAGTAAATGCGCTAAAGGCCGTAAAGAACCATCCGCCAATGACATTGAGAACACCTGCAACTCTGTATACAGCACTTTCAGCACCCCATGCACGATCGGCTAACGAAGTACCCATGGCAACCATAAAGGTTACATATGTTGTTGACAAGGGTAACTTCATAGATGTTGCTAAGGAGATAAGTACACTTGCCACCATTAAGTTGACAGCTGCGCGTACTAAATCAAAAGCAGGAAGATCTTGCACTCTACTCTTAGGGATATATACGTACGGTTTTTCGAAACGAGAATCAATTTTTGATAGCAGTGATTTTGGAAGAATATTGTTTAAATTTTCAGAAGCCTGAACGGATAACTTGACGATCTGCCTTGATAGAAAATTGGGTTGAAATCTTTCATCTCCTGCATCTTGTCTAGAAAGGTCTACACTTGTCTTGACCACATTCTTTGCTTTAGAAGAGAACCATAATGTCACTACCATAATTACGCCCGATGCAAGTAGTAAAAATGTGGGTGTTTGAACAGGTTTATTTTCCATCGTATACTTTGCCGCCTCGATACCAGAAGCAGAGTACGCATTAAACCATTCTAAAGCGGCTAACGGAACACCAATGAAATTTACCAAATCATTTCCTGCAAAGGCCATTGCTAAAGCAAATGTTCCCAAAACAATAATTAAGGTGTAGATATTAATTTTAAAGAAGCTACTGACTAGCCATGAAAACAAGGTCCAAACCACAAAATTTCCTAAAAGAAATAATTCTGGATTTTCACCAATGTAACCCAATATTTCTGGGCTAAAAATAGAAGCACTTTTTAATCCTTTTACGATGATAAAATAAATAATAGAAGTAACAGCGAAACCCCCAAATAGGGCACCAACCCACTTAGGTCTTTCATTAAACTTAAATGAAATTAAAATTCTAGAAGCAAATTGAACAATAGCTCCTACAGTAAAGGCAACCACAACCGAAAGTAAAATACCAAGAATAATTTCAGTAGCCTTTTCGGTATTAATATAGTTCGCTAGTTCATCAAAACCGCCGCCCTTTGCAGTAATCTTGACAAGGGAAATTGCAACGGCTGCACCCAACAACTCAAAAACTATTGAAACTGTGGTTGAGGTTGGCATACCGAGGGTATTAAAGAAATCTAATAAAAGAATATCAGTAATCATTACCGCCATAAAAATGATCATGATTTCTGAAAAGACAAATTCAGAAGGATTAAAAATACCCTTACGAGCAACTTCCATCATACCGCTAGAAGACATTGCACCAAAAGCAATACCAACACTAGCAACAATCATAATAGTTTTGAAAGAAATGGCCTTTGATCCAATGGCTGAATTTAGAAAGTTTACAGCATCGTTACTTACCCCTACTACTAAGTCCGTAATAGCTAGAATAGCTAGGGCAATAATCATAAAAAGGTACAAGTTCTCTCCCACGATAAAATAAAAATTGGTAGCTCACAAAAGTGCTACTATAATTCATTTTATAGGTTAATTTAATGTTATGAAATAAATTTGGGTGTTAAAAAAGTAGGATATCTGTTTGACTTTCGCCACGAACAAATTCTAAGAAAAACCTTTGGAAATTGCCGTTTATAATAAGAAAATTGAATCTGGTCTATAATAAAGACAAATATTTGACGTTCTCAATGTAAATTTAATGTTAAGCAAAAGTAGATTTAACGTAAATTTTATTTACATTTGTAATATACTTTTAATCCTAATCTTATGAAAAAGACAATTTTAATATTCGCGATACTATTTATTTCAATTACTGCCTTTGCACAAACGGAACCTGAAATGAAGTTAAATAAAGAAACAAATTTAATTGAGGCTACCTATTTTCACGCAAATGGAGAAGTTAGCCAAGAGGGCACATTTAATTTGGAAAAGCAATTGCACGGTGAATGGTTAAGCTACAACGAAAAAGGAGAAACTATTACAGTGGGTTCTTATAAAAATGGAATTAAAACCGGAAAATGGCTGTTCTGGTCAAATGATATTTTAAAGGAAGTTGAATATAGTGATAACGTAATCGCTGGTGTTACCGAGACGAAAAATACAGAAGGTATCGTTAGTAGAAATTAACGACAATTCTAAAACTACGATAAAAAAAGAGACTCATTTTTATGAGTCTCTTTTTTTTTGCTTCAAAATAGCTATTTATTTTCTAGGACTTCTTTCTGTTTCAGTAGGGACTTGAACAAACTCTTTTTCAGTAACATCCATTCCAACAACATCGTCAAAACTGATTTGTATTGGAACTAAGTTCGCAGTTAGTTTAGTAATTTCATCTTCTTTTACTACCAACGTCATTTCTTTTGTTTCATATCCTACGTGACTTATCACCAAAGTATACTGACCGGCTTGTACATTAGAAATTTCAAAATTACCGTGAAAATTTGTTTGATAGTTGGTGTCATTACCTTTTAATTGCACGTTTGCAAACAGCATCGGCTCACTATGCATAGCCTGATCGGTAACTGTGCCTTTGATGTCTCCCTCTTTCTGTGAAAAGACTGTGGTTGACACCATAAATACAAGAAAAAAAACTATTCTTTTCATTTCCTAAAATGATTCAGTGCAAATAAAGGTTAGGATTGTAAAATTAAGGTTAAGCATAAATTAAGTATAGGTGATAAAACTGTTAATTTATTAACATCAATATGCGGCTATTGAAATTCCTTCTAATAGAAAACCCCGCTTTATAGCAGGGTTTTCAGTGGTATTTAATTAAGGCTAGTTTCCTGTAGCCCAATCAAACATAGTTTTAATTACGTGTCCATCCCGCGCTCCAAGTAGTATAATCAGTACCTGTTCCATCACCTATACCAGAGAAGAATTCGGCTTCACCAAAGGTTTCTCCTGTATCGTTTTTAAGGTTGACCAAAACATCCTCAAAAGTAATATCTGTAACACCAGTTTCTCCATCAAGTACCCCTTGTCCTGTCGGGCTATCAGCGCCATCACTATCTAGGTCAAAACCTTCAGCAAATCCTGACAAAAGTACGTTGGTAAAAAGGGCTCTTGTGCCTGCTCTTAGTCGTATGGCTTCGTTATCATTTGATGATCCGTTGCCGTTAATTGTAATATTATTGATGGTTGGGGCAGACCAGAATATAGGATCTGAATTGTTACCAATATCCGTATTGAACCCGTCTCCTTCAATACCTTTGTCATGTGCTTGTCGATGCTCTACGTAGACGTCGGTTAAGGTGCCTGCGAATCCTTCTGTCCAATCTACAGAATCATCTTGCGCACCAATTACCGATAAAAATGAAGCATTAACGGTGCCGCCAAAAAATTCGACACCATCATCTTTTCCTTCGAAAGCTTGTATATATTCAATAGTAGTTCCGTTACCTATACCGTAAAATGAAAAGCCATTGTTTTCAGATGAAGCATCTGCCGCACCACCTGAGTATTCTACACGAACGTATTTTAAGACTCCAGAGTCGTCATCTATTGCACTACCTCCATAAGGTAATCCGCCAATTTCAGAAGTAGAGGTAGTGTCACCACCTGTCACCGAGTTTATGGGTGCTTTTCCTAAAAGAATAAGCCCGCCCCAATCACCAGCATTCGGAGTCGAAGCGCCTGAGGTAAACACGATTGGTTTGCTTGATGTTCCTTCAGCCATTATTTTTCCTCCTTGAAGCACAGCGACATATACATCTGCACCAGAGGTTGCTGAAACAATAACACCAGGATTTACAGTTAGTGTAATTCCATCAGGTATTATTAATGCGCTGGTCAAATTATATTCAGTGTCGGTCTCTAAAGTAAGATCTTCATTAAGCGTTCCACCAAGTTCAAGGTTAGTGGGGTCGGTAGGATCTGTCGGAGTGCCTCCTCCCTGATTAATAATCACATCTGCAGTATCATCAGCGGCGCATCCTACTAAAAGAATTGCTATTGTAAAAAAACTTAAAAGAAATTTGATTGTTTTCATGAGCTTGAATTTAATTTTTTCCTGAATTAACGATTAGAATTTATATTTGAATTGAAATCCGATATTAAGTCCTCTTTTAAAGTTTGAAAGTGTGATATCACCACCCTCAACCTCTCTGACACGTTCGATATTCGGATTAAGAAGATTTTTAAAACTTGCGTTTAATTCTATTTTTTCATTGAGATTATTCTTCAATATAAAATCAAGTGTTGGAACACCTTTTTCAATGATATTACCTAGCTGCCCAGAACCCAATGCATCAATTCGGTCTGAGAAATACGAGAAAACCAAATTACCAATAGGTTTGTAGTTTCCGAAGGTTGGGCGATAACTTAAATCTGCATTTAATAAAAGGGGTGATGCGCCCTGTAATTGATCAGAATCTCTATCGAAAGTAGTAGAGAAAATACCGTTACTACCTTTAAGATCTTGTTTCGTATAGGTATAAGTTGCGTTCACTCCTGTCGATAAAACACTTTGCTCATCTTCATCTGATATCAAGGTTTTTCTAATTTCAACCTCAAAACCGAGTACTTGTGCTTGATCTCCTGTTCTAAAGAATCTTTGTGTTCCTGTTGCATCATTAGCAACTACCAAGTTTACTGGGTCATTGATCACTTTTCCAAAAGCCGCTACTGATAAAAGCTCACTTGGAGTCATAAACCACTCGTATTTCAAATCAACATTATAAATTCTTGAAAATGACGGATCATTTAATAAGTCAGGGTTACCACCAATACGTTGTGTTACATCTTCGTAAACAAATGGGGCAACCTCTTTAAATTCTGGATTCGATACGGTACTACTGAATGAAAAGCGAAGGTTTTTATCTTCATTCAAAGCATACTTTACGTTAAGGCTAGGTAGCAAAAAGAATTCGCTGGCGTCTCGTTCTCCTGGGTCAGTAGCAGGTAGGTTAATTACGTCATAGGTAATATCTTGATTGAATTGCTCTACTCGCAACCCAGGAACAACAGATAACTTCTCATTGAACTTGTATACACCATCTACATATAAAGCGTGAACATCAAGGTTACCTTCATAGGTGTTTTCGAATTGTCCGGGGAGGTTTACATTGCCTAGTCCGTTCTGTGGGTCTAAGCCATTAAAAACAACTGTATTAAATACAATGCCCAAATTTTCAGGACTGAAAACACCATTCAAATCTCTTACATCACCTATAGGTGTATTGGGCTCAATGAAGTCATAGCCGTAGCGGATGTTTTCAAACGTTCTTTGTTTGGTACGACCGTTATAACCGAAATTAAGATCTAGTACTTCAGAGACGTTGTACGAAAGATTGATACGCGCATTCAATTCGCTATCCTCGATATCTTGAAAATAACGCTGATTGTCATAAGCAATGTTACTAAAGAAAGACGCATTTGTGGTGTCGTCATTGTCTAATTCAAGATCGTAACGCTCAACAGAAATACGTTTACGATCTGGTTGACGTGCCAAAACATTATTATAACCAATACCCCAATCTAATTTTATTTTTTCACTCAGCGTACTTGTTCCAAGAAGTTGATTTACAAAAATCATATCTTGGTTGAACTGTATATTTGATTGGTAAAAACCACGATCGGTATCAAGTATAGCGTCACGATTGGTTCCTAAACCTTTGGTTCCAAAATACGATGCTTGATCTGTTGCATCATTGATAAAAAGCGAATTGTATTTTATCTTATGCTTATCATTGATACGATATACGATGTTTGCCATAGCAGTCGTATTTCTTCCATATTCGTATTCTTCCGAATTAGGAAAGCGCTTTTTTTCAACGGTAGTGTAGTCAACCGCTGGTCCTTCACGAAATTCAAACGTATTTCCAAAAGAAGCCGTAGCAAAAACACTCAAACGCGATGATTCACCAATGTTCCATGATTTACCGCTGGCGATACTTCCAGCAATACCGGTAGTTCCTTCAGAAGATATTGCATCGACTCCATGAGATAGTAATACTGCGTATGGGTTGTTTCGGTATCGATTGTAAAAGCCAAAAAAACCTGTGCCTTCGCTTTTTACAAAATCACTACCTACAGCATTGGTGTTTACCGTGGACCCAAGATCTATATCAAGAAAGAAATCACCAGTGTGTTCTTTGGCGGTAATATCAACGTTGCCTGCAGCAAAATCACCATAAAAGTTGGCGGCATGAGTTTTACTGACTCCCACATTTTGGATAACATCAGAAGAAAATAGATTTAAATCGATATTCTTTTTTTCAATGTTGTTCGATGGCACTGGAAGACCATTGTATGTTGTGTTTAAGTATCTATCTCCTAGACCCCTAACATAGACATTACCTCCTCCTTCTTGTTTTGATACCCCAGAAATTTTGTTGACCGCTGCTGCTGCATCGCTTATTCCTTTAAATGATAGCTCTTGAGCACCAATACTTTCTTTTACTATGGTTGCATTTTTCTGATCTAGCAATAAGGCAGTTTCTGATTCTTTTTTGGTAGTACCGGTTCCAACAAATTCTTCAAGCTCTACCCCAGCCGCTGCGGACATTCCTACATCTACAGTAGTGGTACTACCAGCTTCTACGACGATATCGGTTTTGGTAACCGTCTCATATCCTAAAAAACTGTAGATTACGGTATAATTACCAGGTTCGAGATCGGAGATTTCATAAAGCCCGTCGAAATCTGAAGTAGTTCCTTTGGTGGTACCTTCGATAAGAATATTTGCAAAGGCAAGAGGATCGTTGTTAAAGTCCTTGTCCATTAACTTGCCCCCTATACTCCCTGTGTCTTGTGCACTAACTTGTGCGGCTGCGAGAAAAAACAGACTAATTAGAAATTTCTTCATTTTGTGTTTTACTATGTTTGTTTTTAAATACCGGTGCAAAAGAAGGTTACACTTGTAAAAGTCGAGTTACCCGTATGTTAAAGATGTATTGTAAAAGTGTTATCTAAACGTTACTATATTAAGGGAATGTTAAGAAGACCTTGAGCCGTCTATCATCTGCGGAGACTGACAAAATTTGGTATCTTGCGGCTCTATATATGAACACTATGAACTGGGAACAACTTCTCTCTTTAAAACGCTTTGGTGACACCCATAAAAGACTACGAAAAGAACAAGATGAAATCCGTCTAGGTTTTGAAGTAGATTATGATAGAATCATATTTTCGTCAGCTTTTCGAAGCCTACAAGACAAAACGCAGGTCATACCGCTTTCAAAGACTGATTTTGTTCATACTAGACTTACGCATAGTTTAGAGGTTTCTGTGGTTGGAAGAAGTTTAGGGAGAATAGCAGGTAAGAAATTATTGGAAAAACATCCTCATTTACAGGAAACATATGGTTACCGTTTTAATGATTTTGGCGCTATAGTGGCCGCTGCGGCTTTAGCTCACGATATTGGAAATCCACCTTTTGGACATAGTGGTGAAAAGGCTATTGGAGAATACTTTAAAAATGGAAATGGACAACAGTACGAAACGCTACTTTCAAAAAAGGAATTTCAAGATATTCTCGATTTTGAAGGGAACGCAAATGGCTTTAAACTGCTTACTGAATCTCGAGAAGGAGTGGATGGGGGACTGCGACTAAGCTATGCAACCTTAGGAGCTTTTATGAAATATCCGAAGGAATCACTACCAAAAAAACCAACGAAGCATATTTCAGATAAAAAGTTTGGGTTTTTTCAGTCAGAAAAAGAAAGTTTTCGAGAAGTTGCTAATGAATTAGGATTGATACAAACCCGTGAGGGAGAAAACCTTAGTTTTTCTAGACATCCATTAACCTATTTGGTTGAGGCTGCCGATGATATTTGCTATACAATTATCGATTTTGAAGACGGAATTAACCTAGGACTAATTTCTGAAGATTATGCCTTAGAATATTTAATCAAATTGGTGAAAGATAGTATTAATACCAATAAGTATAATTCTCTCAAATATAAAGAAGACCGCCTAAGTTACCTACGGGCATTGGCCATAAACACCTTAATTCAAGATGCGATTGACGTCTTCATAACCAATGAAGACGCTATTTTAGAGGGTTCTTTCGGTGTTTCTTTAATGGATAAAAGCAAGTATGAAGCTCAAATTAGCGATATCATTTCGTTAAGTGTAGCCGAGATTTATCAATCGCAAGAAGTTGTAGAAAAGGAAATAGCAGGTTATAAAATTATATCAGATATTCTTGATGTTTACATTACTGCCTTGGTTCGCGAAAAAGAAGGAAAGGCATCTAACTATGATGGTTTAATGTTAAGTACACTTCCTGAATTCTATCGACAAACTGATATTTCTATCTACCAGATTTTATTAAATTCTTGTTGTTATGTAGCTAGTCTTTCCGACAGTGCAGCAGTGCATATTTATAACAAGATTATGGGAAAACAGCTTTAGATTTTTAGAAGTTGTATGCTACACCTACTCCAAGAAGTTGCTTGAATTGTAGTTTAGGACTGCCTTCATCGATGACGATGCCAGCATCATTCTTTACGGCATCAAATAGAATATCATCATCATAAATAATATGTGTACCTAAATTGGTAACAATATATTTATTCACTCTGAGGTTGATGTTCAGTTCCCAATCAATATCAATGTTACCAAAACTTCGAATATAATCTGTATATATATTTATTCGATGTTTTAGGGCTATATTTTCCATGAGCTGGGTCTCCCAATTATTGGTAACCAAAAACCCAACTTCTAAAAAAACATTTTTACCCTGCTCTAGAATATTTCCATCTGCATCTAAAATTGCTTTTTGTACCCCAAATGCTCCTTTGTCGGCCAAATCTTGATCAAAAACAAAAGTGGCTTTTTGGGTCAATGGAGAAATATAAACGTTGAGTTTGCGATCTTCGGATATGTACGACGTACCTGCACCCAAGAAAAAATAGCCAGGGCTCATTACTCTAGAAATAGGAGTTTCTCGATCTGGATATTTGAAACCATCGGTAAACTGAGTATTGAAATTCGCTTTTACCGAGTAATACCAATTACTGATCGTATCTCTTCGATAGCCTACCGTTGAGGTAACTCGAATAGCGTCATCGGTTTTTCTAATCTTTTGACCTTCCTGTAAGTTGATACCATATCGAGTTTCTAAAATATTTTCCCATTGAAAATAGCGAAACTTATAATTACGCTCAAAACGAGCATTTGCTAGAGCTGATATAGAATTATTACCACCCGCATTCCAATTGATAAAAGCAGCTTGACTAAAATTTAATCCGATCAAGTTTACCTGCTGCCAAAAGGTTGGCACTTGAAATTTTTTAAATTCTTTATCAAGCGGTTTAGTTTTTTTAAACGAAATATTGGTGTTGAATAAGTTGACACTTTCGGCATTTTCCTTAATGCGTTCTTGAACTCTTCGAATGACAATAGTGTCTATTTTCTTTTGTAAGGCAATAGAGTCCAGTAGTATAGAATCACGTTCTTGAGGAAGTGGTATGGTATCTTGGGCATTAACAATGCCAACGGAAAATACAAGAGCTAAAAATAAAACTGTTGTATTCAAAAATTTAATCGCCATGTAATTCTGATTTTATTTGTCTTATTACAGATTCTTGATCTAGGCCAGTCAATTGATAAAGTTCTTCGCTAGTGCCATGTTCTATAAAAGCATCATCGATACCGAGTATTTTAATCTTGCCAGTGTAGTTCATATCATTTGCATACTCTAGTATTGCAGTGCCAAAACCACCTATTTTACATCCGTCTTCAATCGTTAAGATTATAGAATAATTTGCAAAGATATTTTTTAATTGGTTTTTATCAAGAGGTTTAACAAATCTCATATCGTAATGACCAATTTCTTCAGAATGTTCTAACGCTTTCAACACATCTGTAATTACGTTGCCTATATGCCCAATAGACAACACGGCAATTTTTGAACCTTTTATCAATTCTTTGGAAGTACCAATTTCAATCTTTTCAAAAGGAACTTCCCATGTCGATAAGACTCCTTTGCCTCTAGGGTATCGTATTACAATTGGGTGATTTAACCCTAATTGGGCAGTATACATCATATTGCGCAATTCAATTTCATTCCTCGGAGCGAAAATCACCAAATTAGGTATACATCGCAAGTAGGCAATGTCATAAACACCATGATGGGTAGCACCATCTTGGCCGACCAAACCAGCGCGATCTAAGCAAAAAATGACAGGAAGATTTTGAAGCGCAACATCATGAATGACCTGATCATAGGCGCGCTGTAAAAAGGTAGAATAAATGGTACAAAAAGGAATTAAACCTTCCGTAACCATACCCGCAGCCATGGTCACGGCATGCTGTTCGGCGATTCCTACATCAAAAGCTCTTTCAGGAATTTCTTCCATCATAAATTTTAAAGAACTGCCAGTCGGCATTGCTGGCGTGATACCAACTATATCTTTATTTTGCTTGGCAAGCTCTACAATAGTGTGACCGAAAACATCTTGGTATTTAGAAGTCTGATCTGTAGTAGATTTTTGAAGTAAGTTGCCAGTCATTTTATCAAATTTGCCAGGGGCATGATAGGTGACTTGGTTTTCTTCTGCCTGCCTCAGACCTTTACCTTTTGTGGTGATAATGTGTAAAAGCTTTGGTCCGTTAACCGTTTTTAAACGTTCAAGTTCATATAGAAGGCTGGGTAAATCATGTCCGTCAACAGGTCCTGAATAGTTGAAATTTAAACATTCGAATATATTCTCATCTTTTGCAACGCCCTTTTTTACGTTGGTTAAATATTTTTTAAGAGCTCCAACACTGGGATCGATCCCAATTGCATTATCATTTAGAATAATTAAAACGTTGGTATCAGTAACGCCTAAATGGTTTAAGCCTTCGAAAGCCATTCCGCTAGCAATTGATGCATCACCAATTACCGCTATATGTTGCTTCTTGTGATTCCCTTTTAGTTTAGAGGCAATTGCCATACCTAAAATTGCAGAAATTGAAGTAGAACTGTGGCCTGTTCCAAAATTATCAAATTCACTTTCACTCATTTTAGGAAAGCCACTTATACCACCTAATTGCCGATTCGTATCAAAAATGTCTTTTCTTCCTGTTAGAATTTTATGACCGTATGCTTGGTGACCTACATCCCAAATTAATTTGTCATGGGGTGTGTCAAAAATATAGTGTAACGCAATAGTGAGTTCTATAACACCTAGACTAGCACCTAAATGACCTTCTTTGGTGGCCACAATATCGATGATAAAATCACGTAACTCTTGAGCAAGTTTTGGTAGATCATCTCGCTTGAGTCTGCGAAGATCTGAAGGGTTTGATATGCCGTTAAGTATTCTATTAGCCACTGTAGCCCAATGTAAGCAGCAAAACTACAATTTTAGTAGGTATCTATAAGTTATTTAGAAAACATCTTTTTACTAGTGTTTTGCTATTGAAAAATAAAGAAAATTCGTACAGTTTATTTGCAATTTTAGTGATCTGTATTCGTTAGAAGTTAGATAAAGTAAAACTACGTTCGCAAAGACTACCCATATGAAAACAAGAATAGAAAACATTAAAGGTCATTTCGGTTTGACGATAACGCTACTTATTTTTCTATGTCACTTCGGAATGACAGCACAAAGTTACATGGGCTTTTCTATGGATAATTATACTGGAGTTCATTCTGTATTATACAACCCGGCCAATGTTTTTGATTCTCCCTTTCGCTCAGATATCAATTTAGTATCCGCAAGCGGATATTTAGGAAGTGATTTTATCGGACTCTCTTTTTCTGATCTTATTTCTTCTGGTGGAGATTTTGATTTTGATCAAAGTGCGGAGCGATATCCATCTGATAACAATCATTTTTTTACCAATATTGATGTTTTGGGGCCTTCTTTTATGTTTAATGTAGGCGAAAAACAAAGTTTTGCTGTGACCACTAGAGTAAGAGGTTTATTTAATCTTAACAATATTGATGGCAATCTATACGAACGTATTTCCGAAGGATTTGAAATTGGTAACGATTTTGATTTTGAATCCAGAGATCTAAATACAACACTTCATTTATTTTCAGAAATCGGGGTTACCTACGGTCGAGAGTTACTGAAAACCCAAGATCAGTTTATAAAGGCTGGCATCACCGTGAAATACCTAATGGGCGCTGGAGGTCTTTTTGCAAGCTCACCAGAACTTTCTGGTAACTATAATGGAACAACTAATTTTTTAACGACTCAAGGATCTCTATCTTATGGAACCACTCCAGATTTTATTAGCGATTCACCAGATTTTGGGAATTCACAAGGTGGTTTTGGAGCCGATATTGGTTTAGTATATGAGTACCGAAAAAGAATAGTTGACGGTACAGTTCAGGGTAAGCGAGCGCAGCAATATAAATTTAAAATGGCACTTGCGTTGACCGATATCGGGAGTATTAGTTATGCAGATAGTGAAAACACGGTCTATGACCTTAACGGAACCGTAAACGCCCTCGAATTTGAAACTAAGGACCTCAATGAAGTACTAGAAGATAATTATACCGGAACAACTACTACCGGCAAACAGAAAATACTTTTACCAACTGCTCTGCAGATTATGACAGACTATTACATAGGACAACGTTTTTACCTAGGTCTACATACGTCATTGTCAATGCGTAAATCTGGTGTTGAAAATTCAAATAATCTTATTAATACGGCAACATTAGCTCCTCGTTGGGAATCAAAATGGTTTAGCGTCTATTCTCCATTAGGTTTACGTCAATATGGAGATTTGGCATGGGGTCTTGGTTTTAGATTGGGTCCGCTAACCGTTGGTTCAGGGTCGATTTTGACCAATCTGATTTCTGAAAATAGTAAAAACGTAGATTTTTATCTTGGCCTCAAAGTTCCATTATATAAGAATGTGAAGTACTAGGCGATTTTAAACATAATCGTATTTTTGTGGTTATGGTTTTACCCTACGATGATGCCTTTTTTATGAAAAAAGCCTTGCAAGAGGCAGAAGCTGCTTTTGAAAAAGGAGAGGTTCCTATTGGTGCGATTGTGGTGGTCCAAGATCGTATTATCGCTAGAGCGCACAATCTGACCGAACAGCTAAACGATGTAACCGCCCATGCTGAAATGCAAGCTATTACAGCTGCTGCTAACTTTTTAGGCGGAAAATATTTAAAAGACTGTACACTTTACGTCACCTTAGAACCTTGTCAAATGTGTGCAGGTGCTTTATATTGGAGTCAGATTTCTAAAATCGTTTATGCCGCTGAAGATCCGCAAAGGGGGTGTGGGGCAATGGGAACGAAATTACATCCGAAAACAAAGATTGTTGGTGGTGTCTTAGAGAAAGAGGCTTCTGAACTATTGAAACGTTTCTTTATTCAAAAGCGGAACTTAAACTAAGCCTCTTTTTCTGATTTTTTAGGTTCTTTTCCCTGCATTTTTCGAACGTTTTCTTCGTTCAACATATAGTCCTTGAAATCTCTAGTCTTACTTTCTTTATATAAAAAGAGAGGCATTGCAATTAAGAATAAGCCTAAGGTTCCCGATCCTATAAATTTATCGGCCAAAGCCTCTTGAGTATTGTCAAGATTGAACCCATAGATGATAAGTCCGAAAGAGATTATAACGATAGCAGTAATAAGATATTTCATGTCATCAGCTTACGTGGTAAAATTAATTAATTCTCTTCTATAAGCTGTTAATAGTTTTGATTTAGATACAAAACCATGATATTTTCCGTCTTTAACAACTGGAAGATTCCACGCACCAGTTTCTTGAAATTTTTTCATTATTTTTTGCATGTTGTCTTTTTCGTAGAAAATATGTTCGGGTGGTGTGTGCATAAAAGTAGATACTGTAGTGGTACGATACAAATCTGTTTCAAACATAAATTCTCGTATATCATCTAATAAAACAATTCCGACTAAGGCTTCATTTTCATCAATAACGGGAAATAAATTTCGAGTAGATTTAGATACAGATTCATGAAGCATTTCTCCTAAAAACATGGTAGGCGTAACTGTTTTAAAGTTTTGTTCAATAACGTCGTCTAGCTGCATGACGGTCAAGACATTTTCATCTTTATCATGCGTTAGCAAAGCGCCTTGTTCTGCCAGTTCTCTGGTATAAATAGTATGCTTAATTGCATTTTTGGTGATAAGATAAGAGATGGCTGCTGTAATCATTAACGGCACAAAGAGTTCATAACCTCCCGTAATTTCTGCAATCAAGAATATTGCTGTCAGGGGTGCGTGGAGTACGCCCGCTATAAGTCCTGCCATTCCGATGAGTGTAAAGTTACTTTCTGAAACAGCGAAACCTAAACCTACATTATTAATGACTTTGGCGACTACATTACCTAAGGCACTACCCATAACCATTGTTGGAATAAAGATTCCGCCAGCTCCACCAGCGGCAAAAGTAGTGGTCATGGCAATTGCTTTAAAAACGGTTAGTCCGAATAATAGGGCAATGACTACCCAAATATTACTCAAATAATCATCAAATGGAGTGGAGCCTAATGCCGAAAGGTGGTTGCCTTCCAGTAGATTATTGATAAATCCGAATCCTTCACCATAGAGTGGTGGTATGAAATAGAGCATGATACCTATGGCAATTCCGCCCACAAGCAATCGATATTTCGGACTTTTCAAAGGCTCAAAAAGTTTCAAAATACCGAAGTACATTTTAGTGAAGTATATCGAAGCGAAAGCGGTACCTACACCCAATAAAATATAGAACAAGGTATCTTTTACTTGAAAATTATCGGCTAGTGAAAAGTCAAAAAGCACTTCATTACCCAAAAAGAAATAGGAGGTAAGCACGCCGGAAATAGATGCTAATAATAAGGGCATAACTGAGAGCATCGTAAAGTCAATGCTAAAAACCTCCACAGCAAAAATAATGGCTGCTATAGGCGATTGAAATATAGAAGCTACAGCACCTGCGGAAGCACAAGCTATTA
>CALHCJ010000047.1 GCA_937936275.1 uncultured Flavobacteriaceae bacterium | reverse complement strand
TTAAGCATATTGTCATAGATTGTATTCCAATTGTAGGTTTTAAATTCATCCCATTCCGTAAGAATAGCTATAGCATGTGCCTCCTTTGTAGCCTCCATTGGATCATTAACTACTTTTAGCAAACGTCGATTTTCTTCCGGTGCTCGAGTAGCAAGATAGTCTAAATCTGCGTAAACTTGTTCTTCTGGTACCTTTGGATCGTATATAATGATTTCTGCTTTTTCATCTAACAAGGCATCGGCTACATAGATTGCTGCCGATTCTCTTGTGTCATTGGTATCTTTCTTAAATGCCCAACCATAGAAGACAATTTTTTTGCCTGAAACCGTGTTGTAAAGTGTGGTAACAATATTTTCAGCAAATCTTCTTTTTTGATAATCATTCATAATGATCACCTGCTCCCAATAATCAGCAACTTCCTGTAAACCATAACTACGGGCGATGTAGACTAAATTTAAAATATCTTTCTGAAAACAAGATCCTCCAAAACCAACAGACGAATTGAGAAATTTAGAGCCGATTCTACTGTCAAAGCCAATTGCTCGAGATACTTCCGCAACATTTGCATCGGTTTGCTCACATAAAGCCGATATAGAATTGATAGACGAGACTCGTTGGGCGAGAAAAGCATTGGCGACGAGTTTCGAAAGTTCGGAAGACCAAACATTGGTTTGGAGCACTCTTTCTTTAGGAAGCCAATGTTCATAAATACTACTTAGTGCGTCCTTTGCTTTTTGTCCTTCTGGAGTTTCCGCTCCTCCAATCAAAACCCGATCTGCGTTTAACAAATCGTCGACAGCAGTTCCTTCGGCCAGAAATTCTGGGTTAGAAAGTATTTCAAAATCAACACCATTACCCGTATTATCCAGGATACTTTTTATAGCGCTGGCAGTACGAACAGGAAGTGTAGATTTCTCAACTACTATCTTATTTGTTTTCGCAACTTTTGCGATATTTCTTGCACATAACTCTATATTTTTCAAATCGGCTGCTTGTCCTTTTCCTTTTCCATAAGTTTTCGTGGGTGTATTCACAGATATGAAAACGATTTGAGCCTCATCAATGGCGGTGTCAATGTCATTAGAAAAGAACAAATTTTTACCTCTGGTTTCTGCAACTAGTTCCTTCAATCCAGGCTCATAAACAGGCAAGTTGTCTAAGTCGGTATCGTTCCAAGCAGCAATTCTTGGCTCACTGATATCAACGACAGTAACTTGAATTTCAGGACATTGACTAGCAATTACTGACATGGTGGGGCCGCCCACATAACCAGCGCCGATACAACAGATTTTTGTAATTTTCATTTGTAGATTTTAGGATTTGTTCAATTAGATGATTCTCTTAACTTTTAGATGAAAAATCGTACGAAACGATTTCAAAATAAAACATATCAACAAACTTCCCGTTTGAAGCTGCAAAGATTACAAAATAACTTGATAATAGAATAAATATTGTCGATGAAAAGGGCTATTTTTCTTTTACCAGCGTATATAAGGAAAGTATAATTTTGATATTTTGTATCATTTTTGTAAAAAACATCTTTTAACCGAGAAATAGTAAAGATTAATCGAAATTAAAAGACAAGCCGGCGTACTTTGATTATTTTTGAATCCTCAAATGAACTTAACTAAACTATCTTAAAGTGGAGACACAAACAAAAATTTGGCTTTCCTCGCCCCATATGGGAACCAATGAACAAACTTATGTAGCAGAAGCTTTTAAAACCAACTGGATTGCACCTCTTGGACCAAACGTAAATCTTTTTGAAGAATCTATTCAAAGCTACGTTGCTAATGGTGTTCACGTGGCTGCATTGAGTTCGGGTACAGGAGCAATTCACCTTGCGTTAGAAATACTAGGCGTTTCTTCTGGTGATGAAGTGCTTTGTCAAAGTTTAACTTTTTCTGCTTCGGCGAATCCTATTAAATATTTAGGAGCAACACCAGTTTTTGTAGATAGTGAAAAAGATACGTGGAATATATCTCCCATACTTCTAGAAAAGGCTATTAAAGATAGGATATCCAAAGGAAAAAAACCTAAAGCAATTGTAGCTGTACACCTGTATGGAATGCCGTATAAAGTTCATGAATTATCTGAAATTTCGATTAAATATGATATTCCTATAGTAGAAGATAGTGCTGAAGCGCTTGGTAGTAGCGTAGATGGTATTAATTGCGCAAGCTTTGGTGATATTGGAATACTTTCTTTTAACGGAAATAAAATAATCACAACTTCTGGAGGCGGTGCCTTGGTATCAAAGAATAAAGCACACAAAGAAAAAGCGTTGTTTTTAGCTACTCAAGCAAGAGATGACGCTCCTCATTATCAACATTCACATGTCGGCTATAACTATAGAATGAGTAATGTGCTAGCTGGTATAGGTAGAGGCCAGATGGAAGTTTTAGATGATCGGGTAGCAGCTAGAAGATCAAATTTTGAATTCTACAAAGCGAGTTTAGGTCATTTAAAAGAAATAGAGTTTTTAAATGAACGCGAAGGTTTCTTTTCAAATAGATGGTTAAGTTGTATTTTAACTGCTTCATACGAAATGCGTGAAAGATTACGTTATGCACTCTTAGAGGACGATATTGAATCAAGGCCTATATGGAAACCAATGCACCTACAGCCCATTTTTAAAAATGCACCAAATTATTCTGATGGAACTTCTGAAGAACTTTTTGAGCGCGGACTTTGTTTGCCAAGCGGATCTAATTTGACTAACCAAGATTTAGATAGAATAGTTTCTCGAATCTTAAAAGAACTCACCCAATGATTAAAAACTACCTCGTAAGCAATGCCCATAGGTATGCATCAAAATGGCTAGTATTAGCTATTGATGTTTTTTTAACTGCGGTGTCTTTTGTTTTAGCTTATATCATTCGTTTTAACCTTACTTTTAATTTTAAAAGCGAAGACCTATTTGTACAATTACCTATAGTTGTTATTGTTGCGACAATGGCATTTTTATATACAGGTTCTTATAAAGGAGTTGTTCGGCATACCGGGGTTAGAGATGTTTACAAACTTTTTAATGCAATTTGTTTGGCAAGTATTCTAGCAATTTTTCTAGTTATTGTAAACGAACAATACGGTTTTATAGATAATTTTACAATTCCTCGTGGAATCGTAATAATTCATAGTTTGTTAGCCTTTATGGCTCTTATTTCTGCACGCTATGTTTTCAAAACATTGTTTTTTAATCTTGTAAAAAAGTTCAAGGTTTCAAAAAATGTTTTGATATATGGAGCTGGGGAATCTGGGATTTTGACTTACAATGCGATTACTAACCAAACTAGTAGTAATTCTCGGGTTGTTGCATATTTGGATGATGATCCTAAAAAGATAGGTAAAATCATTAATGGAGTAATGGTTTTAAATAAGGAGGTCCTGTCTGAATACTTTCTTAGTACAAAAGAAATTGGAGAGATTATCGTATCTATTAACAATGTCGACGGTGATAAGTTACGCGAGTTAGTAGAGAGTCTTGTGGAGTTTCCTGTTAAAGTTAAAATTGTTCCGCCAGTTCAAAGTTGGATTAACGGTGAACTTAAGGCTTCTCAAATTAAGCAGGTTCAAATTGAAGATTTATTAGATAGGGTTCCAATTGATATTAAAAAATCAAAAGTTTCTGACCAACTAAAAAATCAAACTATTTTAGTCACTGGTGGGGCAGGATCTATCGGTAGTGAGATTGTACGCCAGATCGCAAATTATGATTACAAATCTCTTATCATAGTAGATCAAGCGGAGTCAGCTCTTTATGATTTACAACAAGAGTTAAAGCAAAACGGGTTTCATAACTTTATTCCGATAGTAGGTGATATTCGTGATAAAAATAGGATGAACACCTATTTTCAAGAGCATAAGCCTACAATGGTTTTTCATGCAGCAGCCTATAAGCATGTACCGTTAATGGAATATAATTTCTACGAAGCGATCAAAATAAACGTTGCTGGAACTAAAACTATTGTGGATTTATCAATGAATCACAAAGTTAATAAGTTTGTATTCGTATCTACAGATAAAGCGGTAAACCCAACGAATGTAATGGGTGCTACAAAGCGTATTGCGGAAATGTACATAAGTAGTGTTCAACAAGAGAATAAAACTAAATTTATTACTACGAGATTTGGCAATGTTTTAGGTTCGAACGGTTCAGTAATTCCTTTATTTAGAAAGCAGATAGAAAAAGGTGGTCCTTTGACCGTTACGCATAAAGATATTACTCGATATTTCATGACCATACCAGAGGCTTCTCAGCTAGTTCTAGAAGCTGCTGTAATGGGTGAGGGAGGGGAAATTTTTATTTTTGATATGGGTAAGTCAGTTAAAATATTTGATCTGGCAAAAAATATGATTAAACTTTCGGGTTTAAAATATCCTGATGACATCGATATAAAAATTACTGGTTTGCGGCCTGGCGAGAAACTTTACGAGGAGTTGTTGGCCAATGGAGAAAATACACTTCCAACGTATCATAAGAAAATTCTAATTGTTAAAGTTAGGGAACTTGATTATGCAATGGTTAAGTCTAAAATTGATGAATTATGTGTTTCTAACATGTTCTTTAATGGAAACACTATGGCGCTTATGAAACAAATCGTACCGGAATACGTTTCTAATAACTCCGAATTCTGTAAGCTTGACGAGTCTATTGATAATAAATCAGAACAAGTGAAAAAAGATAAGAAAATCTTTCAATCATAATTTTTATTAATATTGCAGCAAACTGAATAAATCATGCAAAAATTTAAAAATATTCCTAGAACACTTTTGTTATTTTCGATAATAGCGGTATTGTTTTTATCTTCCTGTGCTTCTAAAAAGGAAGTCGTTTACTTCCAAAATACAGGCTCTTTCGAAACTATAGTAGATAAAAATAGTTTTACACCCAAGTTCAAAGTTGATGATTTAGTTAGTATTCACGTTTCTACCCTAAATAGTGAAGCAAGTGCCCCTTTTAATCTTTTTAGAGGAGCATCTGAGGGGGGAATTCGACCCGAGCAGGTTGATTATTTAATTGATAAGTCGGGTGAGATAGATTTTCCTGTAATCGGTAAAGTAAAAATTTCAGGACTTTCGGCTGAAGAAGTTCGAGTGCTTTTGAGACAAAAATTAAATGATTATTTGAAGGATCCAATCATCAATATTAGATTGAAAAATTTCACGGTTACCATCTTGGGTGAAGTGAATAGACCGGGTACATATCCTATAAGCGGAGAAAGAATCACAATTTTAGAGGCCCTAGGTTATGCGGGTGATTTAACGGTAAAGGGGATAAGGGAAAATGTAATGGTAATACGTGATTTTGATGGGACAAAAGTGTATACACGTTTAGACTTGACAAAGAAAGAAGCAATGAGTTCTCCTGTTTTCTATCTTACCCAAAATGATGTTGTTTACGTTGAGCCTAACAAATCAGCTATTACTGCTTCCAGTCTTGATAATAGAGCTACGATTGCAGTTTCGATAGCATCTGTTTTAATTACCTCTGCGGCATTACTGCTTACTAGAAATTAATATTAAGCTAATAATTTGAGCATGAATCTTAATTCTCAAGACCCCTCAAAAGGGGAAAGTAGTATTGATTTAAATGAAGTCATATCTAAATATACGAAGCATTGGAAGTGGTTTGTAATTTCTATAGTTGTTTTGTTGTTACTAGCTGCTATTTATATCAGATATGCTAGTCCTCAGTACGCTGCAGCTGCAAAAATTCAAATTTTAGAAGATGAAAACTCAAGTGCAGGCCTTGGTGCTTTTTCTGATTTAGATGTTTTTGGAGGGGTCAAGAATAAAGTGATTGATGAAATCGAATTGATCGGTTCTCGTTCAAATTTCATCGACGTAGTTAAACAACTTAAATTAAATTCAAAAGTTCAGGTCATAGGAAACGTTATAAGTACTGAATTGTACTCAAACTCTCCGATAAATCTAAATTTTATAGCCGAGGATTCGACACTCAATAACGCTAATTTTGATTTTTATGTCACCTTGTCTTCATCAACTACTTTTGGATATAGTGAAGAAGAAGATAAACCAGTAAAGGTGTATTCTTTTGGCAAAAACATTGCTTCTCCAATAGGGGATATTGTTATTACTCCTAATTTAATAAGTTTCAATAAGTACAAAGGCCAAAAGCTGAAAGTATCACTCCGTCCCTTAGACATGGTCGCTTTAGGGTATAAAGAGAAAATTACAATTAGTAATACAGATGAAAAATCGAATATTATTGATATTCGACTTGAAGATCCTATAAGGCAGAAAGCCATTGATATCGTAAACACTCTTATTAGAGTGTATAATGAAAATGCAATTGAAGACAAGCAAATTATAGCAGATCGAACTTCAAAGTTTATAAACGACAGGATTGTTGAAATCTCGGGTAACCTCTCAAGCGTCGATCAGACTGCGGAGAATTTTAAAACCGAACAAGGGGTCACTGATATTCCTGTAGAAACCAATATTAACTTAAGTGCAAGTGTAGACGCACAACAGAGACTCTCAGCGGCTGAAAACGAGCTAAATATGGCAGCCCAGATGAGCAGTATTATAGAGAGTCAAAAGGGGTATGATGTACTTCCAGCTAATATTGGTGGAGCAGCAATAGCAAATACTACGGCACAGTATAATCAGTTGGTTTCTGAACGAAGAAGACTTTTAGAAAGTTCGAATGAAAAGAATCCAATTATTGTCAATATTGATCAGCAACTTGATAACCTAAAGAAAAGCCTTTCGTCTAGTTTGAAAGGAACGGTTAATAACCTTAGTTTGACGGTTAATTCATTGAGCGGTCAAAGAGCACGTTTTAATTCAAAAATATACTCTTCACCAAAAAATGAGAGAGCACTTAGAGATATTACAAGAAAGCAACAAACAATAGAAGATCTATACGTTTATTTGCTAACAAAGAGAGAGGAATCACAAATTTCCGTCGCATCGCAGTCTCCTAAATCTAAAACAATTGATGGGGGATATAGCGTAAGTAGACTGCCAGTTTCTCCGAAAAAAAGTGTTGTTTATTTAGCTTCATTAATTTTAGGTTTTCTTATACCTTTTTCAATAATTTACGGAAATGATCTTTTAGATAATAAGGTGCATAATATGCACAGTTTGGAGAAAATCACTACAAATACTCCGGTGTTGGGTGAAATACCTAAATTATCTCGTAAAGACGATAAATTAGTTATCAAAGAAGATAGATCTGTACTGGCTGAGTCACTTCGTATTATACGAACAAATTTGGATTATTTGATACGGACTAAGACACCTGCGAGAGGTAAAAATAATGTTGTTTTCGTTACGTCGAGTGTTCCTGGGGAAGGAAAGACCTTCCTGTCAACTAATTTGTCTATGATTTTGGCAAGCACCAATAAAAAAGTTCTTTTGATTGGTGCAGATATTCGAAATCCTAAGATATATACTTTCTTTACAGGAAGTAATGTTGATAAAATGTCTAAAGCAAGTAGAAATAAAGATGCCGGACTTACAGAATACCTATATGATGATACTCTAGATTCTAAAGATATAATTAATCCGATGCTTGTTCATCATAATACGATTGATGTTATTTATTCGGGTAGAATACCACCTAATCCAGCGGAATTATTAATGAGTTATCGTATAAAGGAACTTTTTGAAGAAGTTTCCGAAAAGTATGACTATGTAATAGTAGATACCGCTCCTTTAATGGTGGTTACCGATACCTTGCTTATTAGCCAGCATGCCAACCATTTGATTTATGTTACTAGAGCCGGAGTTACTGATAATAAGGCAGTAGGGTATCCATTGAAATTACAGGAAGAAGGTAAAATCAAAGGCCTTTCGTTTGTAGTAAATGATGTAAAAGACTCTAACCTTGGTTATGGAGGTAAATATGGCTACGGTTACGGAAAGTCTCAAAAGAAATGGTGGAAAATTTAAATGATTCACTCCTACAAAAAGAAAAAAACCTCGAAAACTTCGAGGTTTTTTCTTTCGGTAACAAACCTTTTTAGGGCGTTCATCGTATATCGTTGTATTGGTATTTAGGAAGGTATAAAGGTTTTATTATTCTAATGCAAAAGGGCGGGGACAGATTAAAAATCAGAGAAAATATCTTTTATTTTCGGTGAAGTACTCGCATATCGATTTAATTGGTAGTTCAACGATAAAGCCTCGGATTTAGACGAAAAGCTTTAGGGTATTTTCAGCCTTAATTGTTATTGAATTATCTTTGTAGTCCAAACCGACCTAACCCAATTGAACACAAAAAGAATATTGCTTGTAATCAATAATTGCTATGAAAAAAAATTACAATGACTCTTTTAAAAATATAA
>CALHCJ010000046.1 GCA_937936275.1 uncultured Flavobacteriaceae bacterium | reverse complement strand
TCGAGCCTCCCACAATCTGTCGTAGGCACTATTATTTTTAAACCCTACGTAAAAAGCTACCGCCGTACCAATTACAGATAAAGGAAGCCAAGGAATAACCATCCAATCTTTTGCGCCCGTAAATTGATAAAGTGAAGCTGTGCCTAGAGCCCAAATGGTAAGCCAAACCATATGCCCACCACTAAATCGGAGTATTGATTTGAGTCCGAAGTTCTTTTTTACGTACATACGAATTGGATTTTTTAGAGTGCAACAAGAATTAAATCAATATATTAAAACAACTAGGGTATCCACAACTTTCATCAGATTACCACCAAATATTGTTTACATGAGAAGCATAGTTCACTAATTCTCCTAATTTAGGATGAATATGAGGCCTATTTTCCTTTTCTGCTGTTTTGATAAATCTTTCGATAGGGTCTTTCCAATGATGTTGGGCCAAAGGAAAGCCAGCCCAATGTACTGGCATTATTTTATTGACTCTAGCGTCTTCAGCAGCCCGTACCGATTCCTCTGGAAACATATGGATTAGATGCCAATTTTCATTGTATTGACCACATTCCATGAAAGCGAAATCGAATGGCCCCAACTTTGCTCCAACATCTTTAAAATGATGTCCATAACCACTATCGCCGCTGAAATAAATGTTTTCTAGTTCCGTCTTTAGCACCCAACCTCCCCAAAGCGACTTTGCCCTGTCCGTTAGGCCTCTACCTGAAAAATGCCGCGTTGGCGTAAAAGTGATGTTGATTCCATTAAAATCGGAAGCATCCCACCAATCGAATTCTTGAATTTTTTCTTTGGAAACACCCCACTTTTCCAAATGTCTTGAACATCCTAGCGCCACATAATATTCTTTTACCTTGGGAGTCAATAATGCTATACTGGCCAAATCAAGATGGTCATAATGATCGTGGGTTAATAAAACCAAATCAATATCTGGAAAGTCTTCAATTAAATCTAATGTATTATCAGAAAACCTAGTGATAGGAAACGGCGAAATAGGTGCGGCATTCGGTCCGAACATTGGGTCAATGAGAATGGTTTTATTTTCTATTCTGAGCAGAAGAACAGAATGACCGTACCAAATGAATTTCATTTTTTTTGAAGGTTTTAAAAACGCTTCTTTGTTAAAAGGTAGTAACGGCAACTTCTCATCTGGCTCCCTTCCTTTTTTCTCAAAAAACTGTTTGTACAATAATTTCGGAATCTCAAAAGGACTGATATCCATAGTCGTTTTCTCGATATTTTCAAATCGATTCCCATCCCATTGTTGAGATTGACTGTACCTTTCTTCTAAGGTTTTTGTAACCTTTCCTCCGAATTGTTTCAACATGGAATGCTTTCTATACTTTAGACGATTTTAGCTGCAAAGGCATTTCACGCAAGCGTTCGCCCGTAAGTCTAAAAACAGCGTTCGCTACTGCAGCCCCAATCGGACCTAAAGGTGGTTCGCCTACAGCCCCTGGTTTATCATCATTTTGCAGAAGCACCACATCGATTTGTTTGGGTGCATTTTTCATTAATGCCATTTGATAGGGGCCATAAATCGTTGGTGTCAACTGACCGTCTTCAACATCCATTTTTTCGAACATAGCGGCACTCATTCCCATAATAATAGCACCTTCACATTGAGCCCTCACTTGGTCAGGATTAACGGCAATTCCTGGGTCCATCGCACAAGTGACCTTATGGACTTTGATTTCTTTATTTTCTATGGATACTTCAACCACTTGTGCACAAGGTGTATTCGCATCGGTTGAAACCGCAAACCCCATTGCCCTTCCATTGACCACCTCATCTGTATATCCTGACTTTTCAACGGCCGCTTTGATGACTTCCTTTAAACGAAAGCCTCTATTATCATCTTGAATTTGAGCCAACCGAAATTCTACTGGACTCTTTTTTGCTTTGATTGCTAGCTCATCCATAAAGCTTTCAATAGCAAAGGTGTTGGCTAATAACCCTAAACTTCTCCACCAACTTGTAGCGAAAGGCAGTTTCACACGCCAAGAAATGGTTCTAAAATTAGGTATAGCTCCGTATTGAATCATTCCTCCTCGCCATGCTCCTATATCCGACCCTAAAATAGGTTCTAAAATACTCGGTAACATCGCAGAGCCGTGCGCAACGTCACCACTAGATACGTTGTGTTCTATTGCTTCAATCATTCCATCTTCAGAAAGTTTTGCCTTTAGAACATGATGTGTAGGTGGTCTAAACGTATCATTCTGAAACTCTTCTTTTCTAGTAAAAAAGCACTTTACGGGTTTCCCAACCGCCTTAGACAACACAGCAGCTTGAACAGCATTGGGCGTATGTAATCTGCGACCAAAACCACCGCCTAAAAAAGTAGGAACAATATTTACGTTCTCCTCGTCAAGACCAAGTCTTTCGGCAATTTCATCTCGTGTAAGTTTGACCACTTGTGTTGACATGAATATTGTAGCGGTATCGTCTTCAACATGAGCTAACGCACCGTTAGGCTCTAATTGAGCATGCGCGCCGATAGGGCTTTTATAATCGGAAGTAATAATGTTTTCTCCCTCACTTAAAATGTCTTCCGCATCACCCTCTTTTTGAATAACATAAGGTTCTCCTTGACCAACTGCTATCATAGCTTCAATATCAGAAGTCTGCCATTTGCGGTCTACTTTCCAATCAACGACGATAGTATTTTTGGCATTCTCCGCTTCAATAAGGGAATTAGCAATTACCCCAACAAAATCAGGTTCCTTAATTACTTTAACAACCCCTGGCATTGTTTCTGCCTTAGAAATATCCGCATCAATATATGTTGCGCCAATGGCGGAAGAACGAACCACTGCTCCATGTAACATGTCAGGCAAGGTTGCATCCATTCCGAAAATGGGTGCGCCAAACACTTTATCTTTTAAATCTACACGTGGTATTGGTCTTCCGACAAACTTGTATTCTTTGATATCTTTTAACACAGGAGTATCAGGAATATTCCATTCGGATACATCTGCCACTACCTCAGCATATGAAATTGAATTTTCTCCTTCAGAAATAACTCCATCTGCTATACTCAATTGTTCAATAGAAACCCCGATTTTTTCCGCAGCCTTATTCTTTATCATCTCTCGCATTGTTGCTGCCAATTCACGCAATGGGACCCATAACGAAGCAACGGAAGTACTTCCTCCGGTAGCAAAACCATCCATATTACCAGAAGCAGAATTTGCATGAATCACTTTCATCTGTTCCATAGAAACCTCAAGTTCATCTGCAGCCATTTGTGCTAGACTTGTAAATGTACCTTGACCCATTTCAACTTTGGGACTATGCAGTACAATGTTGTTTTCAGAAGTTACTTCGAACCAGATTACTGGCGAACTTGTGTCGCCCATATATGGCGATTCTCCTGAGTCGATTGCTTCTGCAATGACTCTGCGAATAGGGTTTCTAAACAAATACGTTCCAACTGCCAGAACACCTATAGTGCCCAAACCACCACGAACTAAAAATTTTCTCCGAGATATTTTTTTCTTGCTCATGTTTATGATATTTGGGTTTCAGTAGATGAACTCGCTTCGGTATTCAGTGCTGCGGCTCTGTGTATTGCTTTTCGCATGCGATAGTACGTAGCACAGCGACACACATTGATAATATTCTTATCAATATCCTCATCAGTAGGATTTGGAATCTTATCTATTAAAGCCGCCGTTGCCATCATAAAACCTGGTTGACAATACCCACATTGTGGCACGACTTCTTCTATCCACGCCCGTTGTACAGGGTGCGGATTTTCTTCATTACCCAACCCCTCGATGGTGGTAATTTCTTTTCCTTCTACAAATTTTATAGCATAGGAACAAGAGCGAACTGCTTCTCCATCAACGTGCAGCGTACAGGCCCCACAAGCTGCTTTGCCACAGCCAAACTTTGTGCCTTTTAAATCTAATATATCACGAACCACCCACAGCAAAGGGGTATTTTCATCAGCTATTTCTACCGATTGTGACTTTCCATTAATAGTAAATGATATTTTCATAATGCGTTGTTTAGCTTTTAATCCTCTGGTACGATAGCACCTTTTTCAATCCATTCTTTTACTGCGTCTTTATACTCTTCCAAAGGAACAGGTGGTGGTTCTCTTGGAATACCTTGGGCATCTACCCCAGGTTTCCAAGCCCATAGCACTAATTCATGCTCCGTTAGATGATGCTCTAATTCTTCAAGACTTCTGTTGCCATTATTTTCTTTATTGAGCATCGAACGGGCAACTTGATTTCTGGTCAAACCTTCCCATTTCATTTTATCAGGTGCCAGTGCCCATTCGGGTGCGCCTGGCACTCCAGAATAGTTATTGTTTTC
>CALHCJ010000045.1 GCA_937936275.1 uncultured Flavobacteriaceae bacterium | reverse complement strand
CTATTGGTTTGCCTGAAGATACAGACCTCTTTGTAACCATCACCATGTTCTTTTTTAATGACTCTGACGTAGAAAGTATCGTTTGTGATTTAGGAATGTTTCGTACGGTCGCTGTTACTAACCCACCAAATTGCACCCTTCCCGTATTTCCCGAAGTTGATGCTATCGACGTAAACATCGGCACTTCAATCACATGGGCATATGCGCCTACTGCTACTGGTTACCGGCTTTCAATAGGTACCACGCCTGGGGGTAATGAAATCGAAAACGACATTAATATAGTTGGAAATCCATCATATCAACCGGCTGCAGATTTACCCTTAAATACAGAAATATTTGTAACGATAACCCCTTACAACGATATTGGCAGAGCAATTACGCCATGTCAAGAATACAGTTTTACCACTGGAGATTTAGCCCCAGTACCGCTGTGTACTAATCTTGTGAATCCGATAAATGGCGCTATTAATGTAGATCTTTCTCCTGTTCTAGAATGGACGGCAATACCAGATGCAGATGGGTACAGAGTGACCATCGGCACAACTCCCTTTAACGCCAATGTATTAGACAACACCACTTTTAACACTAATAGTTCGTTGTTTATAGAATTTGAACCAAACCTTACTTTTTTCGTCACGATTATTCCATTCAACGCTTCTGGAGATGCCATAGGATGCGCACAAGAATCGTTTTCTACTATTCTAGGATGTGGTCCGTTTTTTAACTCCATTACAGGAGAATTTGTCGATTTAGCGCCCGAAATAGACTTTCCTGACACCCTATCCTTTTGCACCAATGACCTCCCCTTTACGGCGACTGCAACCGATGCCGCTGAGGGATATCGCTGGTATCAGTTGGATACTAACGACAACGAAACCTTGATTTCAATGACCAACGAAGTTGAGTTGACAGAAGTAGGTCGCTATCGATATGAAGCCTATAATACAGCAGAAAGATCAGGAAGTACTATTGAGTGCGCCAATTCAAAAATCTTTAGTGTCGTGGCTTCAGGAATTGCTGAAAATCTTTCGTTAGAAGTTACTGGCCAAAACGGAACGCTAGATATTAGCGTCAGAAATGAAGGTATTGGCGACTACGAATATGCAATTGACGATGATAGTGGACCTTATCAAGATAGCCCAAATTTTCAAAATATTCCGCTGGGGTTACATACGTTTTATGTAAGAGATAAAAATGGATGTGGCATAGCAGAAGTACTTTTTGAACAAGATTTAACCCTTGAGGGATTTCCTAACTTTTTTACGCCAAATGGGGATGGTATCAATGACTTTTGGCAAATTTTACCTCCTATTGACGGTGGCGAAGTACAAGTTCGGGTTATTGAAATTTTCGACAGATACGGATCTTTATTGGCACAAATAGATCCAACCTCGCGTGGTTGGGATGGTAATTTTAATGGCACCCCATTACCCGCTTCGGATTACTGGTTTCGAACCATATCTATTGAAAACAAAAAGATTCAAGGACATTTTGCGCTGAAGAGATAAGGTAAATTTTCTTTTAAACTCCCTTATAATCATCCTCCATAGTTTATCATTTCTGTTTTGTAGCTAAAAAGCGGTTCATTTCGTATTTTTAGAGGATGAAATTTAAGGTAGTATCAGAGTTTAAACCTACGGGTGATCAGCCGCAGGCAATCAAACAATTGGTGGACGGAATAGAATCCGATGAAAAGTATCAAACCCTGTTGGGTGTTACAGGTTCAGGTAAGACCTTTAGCGTAGCAAATGTTATTGAACGTGTACAAAAACCTACCTTAGTTTTAGCACATAACAAAACCTTAGCGGCCCAATTATATTCGGAGTTTAAACAGTTTTTTCCAGAGAATGCGGTAGAATATTTTGTCTCTTATTACGACTATTATCAACCAGAGGCCTTTATTCCAACCTCAGGATTATACATTGAAAAAGATCTTTCTATTAATGAAGATATAGAAAAGCTTCGCTTGAGCACAACCTCTTCATTGCTCTCAGGACGAAGAGATGTCATCGTAATCGCATCTGTGTCATGTCTTTATGGTATTGGCAATCCTGTCGAATTTCAAAAAAATGTTATCACGATCAAGAAAGATCAAGTGATAGCTAGAACGAAATTTTTACACCAATTGGTGCAAAGCTTATATTCACGAACAACTGCTGATTTTAGAAATGGTAATTTTAGAGTAAAAGGTGATGTAGTAGATGTTTTTCCAAGTTACGCAGATCATGCTTTTCGTATTCATTTCTTTGGAGATGAAATAGAAGAAATAGAAGCTTTCGATCCGTTCAATAATACTGTGATTGAGATTTATGAAACACTAAATATCTATCCAGCAAATATGTTTGTTACTTCTCCAGACATTCTCCAAAATGCAATTCATCAAATTCAAGATGATCTCGTGAAGCAAATAGATTACTTTAAGGAAATAGCTAAACCACTAGAAGCCAAACGATTGGAAGAACGCACCAATTTTGATTTAGAAATGATAAGAGAGCTTGGCTATTGTTCTGGTATTGAGAATTATTCGCGATATCTAGATGGTCGTGAACCTGGTACAAGGCCCTTTTGTTTGCTTGATTATTTTCCTGATGATTATTTAATGGTAATTGACGAAAGCCACGTCACAATCCCTCAAGTTCATGCCATGTATGGTGGTGATCGATCGCGGAAAGTAAATTTAGTAGACTATGGCTTTCGCTTACCCGCAGCAATGGATAATAGACCACTCAAATTTGAAGAGTTTGAAGCATTGCAAAATCAAGTGGTTTACGTGAGTGCCACACCCGCTGATTATGAACTAAAACTAAGCGAAGGTATTTATGCAGAACAAATCATCCGCCCAACAGGCTTACTCGATCCAATAATCGAAGTGCGCCCCAGTTTAAATCAAATTGATGATTTGGTAGAGGAGATACACGTTCGAGTAGAAAAAGACGAACGAACATTAGTAACCACATTGACTAAAAGAATGGCGGAAGAACTTACCAAGTATCTTAGCCGAATCAATATCCGTTGTCGATACATCCATAGTGATGTAGATACTTTAGAACGTGTTGAAATAATGCAAGACTTACGCAAAGGTATTTTCGATGTTTTGATAGGGGTAAATCTTCTAAGAGAGGGACTTGATTTACCAGAAGTTTCTTTGGTTGCTATTATAGATGCCGACAAAGAAGGCTTTCTAAGAAGTAATCGTTCACTTACACAAACCGTAGGTAGAGCAGCAAGGCATTTGAATGGAAAAGCAATCATGTATGCGGACAAAATTACGGCAAGTATGCAAAAAACGATCGACCAAACTACATATCGAAGAGAGAAACAAATTGCATACAATACAGAACATAATATTACACCGAAAGCACTTAATAAAAGTTTAGATAGTGCACTTGCTAAAAACTCAGTCTCAACCTATCATTTTGAAAAAGAAGAACTACGTGCAGCTGAACCAGATCTAGATTATCTAACCAAAGATCAAATTGAAAAACTAATTCGTGATAAGAGAAAATCTATGGAGAAAGCAGCTAAAGAATTGGATTTTATGCAAGCAGCTAAATTACGTGACGAGATAAAAATGCTTCAAGAACAGGCTTAATTTTGCATAAAATTGTGTATATTTTCAGTGTCGTCCTTCAAATTAACAAAAAATAAACTAAAGAATTATATAATATTATTTAATACGCTGGTTATTTGTTATTTATATTATATTTTTAGACAAGACTAAAACAATATATACCAACAAATTATCAATATTTAGATCAGTTTTTATCGTATCATTTGTATTTTTTGTAAAAAATAAAAATTCTTTTTTTTCTAACCGTTTTTTTGTTCAAATCTGAATGAACAAAACTGGTTCAAGAGAACCACATAAAACTGCGGAAAATAGAAAAAATTTTGAGCCGATTCTAAGCTTAATACATTTTCTCAACTAGTTAATAACCCATTTTTTTAGAATAGGTTAAAGAAAATTTATAGCAATACCCTACTCTATTCAGGATTATAAAATTCAAAGTATATTTAATTTCTACAACCTACGATTCACTTTTCTTGCTAAGAAAAAAAGCACAAAACACTGGTTCGAAATTGTTGTATGTACAACCCATAAACCAACATATTTCTTCAAATAAATTAAGTTAATCCTATTCATTTTTCCTACAAGGAAAAAAGTATGATACCAATTGATAAACGCTAGATATAAATTTATTCAAATCAGAATACAAGGCAGACCAAGCATATTTACTTAATGTGATTTCGATTAAAATTCTGCAGTAACTTTTATAAGCATCTTCAATTACAGGCGAGCAACTTGTCCAAAGTATCTTATCATCTTTATAAAAAAAGCGCCACTATCTTTCCATAGTGACGCTTTTCAACTAACCAACTAAACCAACCATTATGAAATGCTACCCAGTGGCGACATCCTCATAATTTCTTTTTGCTCTAAGACAATTCGATTAACCTTTTGGGTTTTGGTAATGCTTCCTCTTTTTTAGGCAGCTCAAAACTCAAAATACCGTTTTCATAATTCGCTTTGATGTTTTCAGCATCAATTGTATTTGGAAGTGTGAAAACTCGTTTAAAAGACTTAAAAGCAAATTCACGACGTGTATATCGCTCCTCTTTCTTAACATCTTCACTTTTTAAATCGGTAGATACTGTTAATACATCTTTGTCAACCTCAATTTTAAAATCTTCTTTATTTCTTCCCGGAACAGATAATTCCAATTCAAAATTTGTTTCGTTTTCTTTAATATTCACAGGAGGCATATTTGTATTCAAGGTCTCAACACCACCAAACCAGTCTGGCTTAAAGATTTCATTCATTAAAGCTGGAAAAACTAAATTATTTCTTTTCACTATACTCATAATATGTAATTTTTTATAGGATTAAATTTTAAACTCAATCCGATATAGTCAAAATACATACCAATACGTTTTCACTGTCTTTTTGACATAATTTTCATCACAACAAGTGCCATAATGACACTTATTTAATTGGATTCAACCTTTAAAGAAGGTATTTAATTGTAATGCGCCTTGAAAATATCAATGAGTACTTGAGGTGGAACTACATTATTTGGATATTCATGCATTACAGAAAGCACTTGATTTATTGCAGAAGGCGGAAGCCCCATCGAAAGCCCGATTTCATGTAAACGCCGTATCTCTAACTGTTCTTGAACTTGATCAACATTCATCAACAAAAGCAACCGGTGAAATTGAAGGATACGGTCTGCATGTGTTTTGGGAATTAAATGTTCAGATTTCGCTTCAAAAAGAGTATCAAAAACATCTTGTGTTATACCCAATTGAGAAGCTACTCCCAAAAGAAAACTATATTCTGGTTCCTTAACTACATTATCAACCTTAGCAAAGGCAATCATTTCAGAAAGAATACTGAGCTTTTCTTTATAGGTGTTCATACTGGTGAATTTAACGCAATTACTTATTTTTCAGTACTATAACTTAAAAAAACAGCCTATCGTATAAAAAGTCGACAAACGGCGTAAAGACAATCTAGAAACCTGAAATTTGTAATATCTTGCAACAAATTACAATGCATGACTAACAACGATATTTTTAAGAAATTAAGAGTAGCCTTAATGCTAAGAGATGATGAAATTGTAGATATTTTGAAACTAGCCGATTTTAAAATCTCTAAAAGTGAATTGAGTGCTTTTTTCAGAAAAGAGAATCACCCCAATTACATGGAGTGTGGCGATCAAGTGCTACGAAACTTTTTAAACGGATTAGTCTTGCATCTTAGAGGTACGAAGGAGTATCCAAAAAATCCTGGGGAGGTATTGTCTCAAAGAAGCATAGCACCGAAGGCGAACAAACCCAAACCAGTTTATAAAGCAATTCAAAGAAAACAAATGGATCGCGATATTGATCCTGTTAAATATAAAAACAAAAAAAAGTCCTGAACCCAATAAAATTGAGACAGGACTTTCGTACTAGTCATTGACCAACCTTAACTAGCAATTCGTACGGATACAGTATATTTCTTACCTTCTTCGAAGTTATTTAAATCTACTTCTTGGTAGTTTAATCTGCTTTTGATAAAACCTTCTAAATCTTCTTGGTCAGTATCAACAGATAAGACCACAATTTCTTGATCGCTGTTTAACATAAAAAGAACTTGAGCTTCGTAGCCATTATGCTTCTCATCGAAACTGTTGCTGTTTAAAATTTTAGTGATTTGTTGGGAAAGGTTTTCTGTTTTATTCGCTTTTGCATCTTTCTTAGAATCGTTGGCGAAAATACTTCCTGTTGAAAGTAGCAAAGCTGCTACTAGCACTAAACTAACTTTTTTCATGACTTGATTGTTTTTTAAACCCTGATTCGTTGATTGACGAACTTATTTCAGGATTTTGATTATTAATTAATTGATGAACTACTAAAAAGACGCCTCAAAAATGAGAATGTTACAACAAAAATTAGTTTTAACATTTATTTAATCAATTCAACTGTTCTCTTGAACGATTCAAAACTACATCTCAAAATAAGGATAACCTATTGAGAAGCTTAAACTTAACGAAGAGTTTAAACACGTAACGTTTGATTATAGTTCGATTAAAAATAAGTTAAAAGATGCGTTCTAATTCTACTAAGAAAATCAATACCGTAGTGAAAAGCACGGATCTTTAATAGCGTTTTTATGAGAATAAAAGTAGCGGCAGTAAAAAATAAAAAAGGGCAATGTAATTAAACATTGCCCTTATTAAATTATATACTCAAATATTAACTCAAGACTGCTTTTACTTTATCTGCAGCTTCTTGAAATTGAACTGCAGAATGCACCGCGAGCCCAGAGTTATCAATGATCTCTTTTGCTATTTCTGCATTTGTACCTTGCAAACGCACTATAATCGGAACGTTGATAGCGTCACCCATATTTTTGTAAGCTTCTACTATACCATTTGCTACACGATCGCAACGTACAATTCCACCAAAAATGTTTACTAGAATAGCTTTAACACCATCATCTTTTAAAATGATACGAAAAGCTTCTTCAACTCTTTTTGCATCAGCAGTACCACCAACATCTAAAAAGTTAGCGGGCTCACCACCAGCCATTTTAATTAAATCCATTGTAGCCATTGCAAGACCAGCGCCATTTACCATACAGCCAACGTTACCATCTAAATCAACGTAATTTAATCCTAGGGCTCCAGCCTCCACTTCTATTGGATTTTCTTCCCTCAAATCACGCATTTCTGCATATTGCTTTCTTCTGTAGAGTGCGTTGTCGTCAATAGACACTTTTGCATCAACGGCCATAATTTTATCATCCGATGTTTTTAAAACTGGGTTGATTTCAAACATACTAGAATCACTTTCTACGTAAGCCTTATATAAAGCAGAAACAAACTTGGTCATCTCTTTAAACGCCGTGCCAGATAATCCTAAGTTAAAAGCGATCTTACGTGCTTGAAACCCTAACAGTCCAGTTGCAGGGTCAATCTCTTCTGTAAAAATAAGATGTGGGGTACTCTCAGCTACCTCTTCGATATCCATTCCACCTTCCGTAGAATACATTATCATATTTTTTCCTGAACCTCTATTTAGCAAAACAGACATGTAGAATTCACTTGTTTCACTATCACCAGGGTAATATACATCTTCAGCAATTAAAACTTGATGCACTTTTTTTCCTTCAGCAGAAGTCTGAGGCGTAATCAAGTTCATTCCAATAATTTGACCTGAGATCTCTTCAACTTCCTTCAAGTTCTTTGCTAATTTGACTCCCCCACCTTTACCTCGACCACCAGCGTGTACTTGCGCCTTTATGACATGCCAACCGGTGCCAGTCTCTTCTGTTAATTTTTTGGCAGCATCAACTGCTTCTTTAGGGTTCTGTGCAACAATACCACGTTGGATACGCACACCAAAACTTGCCAATATTTCTTTTCCTTGATACTCGTGAAGATTCATCTATTAAGGTGTATTTAGGTTCGGATGCAAAAATAGGAAACGTGACGGATTTACACTAATGAAATACACCCTTAGTTTTTATAGCTGATAAGATTGAGTTTTACTCAAATCTAATTCTTGTAATAATGTTATTAGTTTGCCGAGTAATCCTCAAAATCAAGTGGATCAAAATTCTTAAAATCTCCATTCAATTTGATGGTTTGTTTAGTGCGGTTCACCTCTTCTAACACGGCAATGGTTGTTACCAAATGGTTCTTTATATAATTCAGCCGTTCGCTTTCTTTGGCGATTTGAAGTAATTCATACTCCTGTTCAAAAGATAAGCCCATTTTATGAACCAAAACATAACTGTGAAATTTTGAAACTTCAATTGGCGTAAATGGAACAGACATCAAATTATATAGCGCCTCTAAAAGTCCTAACACCTCCTTCTTTGCACTATCACCAGCATCATTAACATTATCTAAAAACTCCACTTCACCGCCAGCATAAAGCTTGTCCTCCATTTGATTTTCAAATGAAACTACTTTAAACACTTGACGTGCAACACAAGTAACATCCATTTCACCACTTTCATAACTATTTACAATCTCTACCAGTTGAACTTCTGTTCCAAATAAGATGCTATCATGAATATACACGGGAATACCAAAAGTAATAGCTTCCTCACGGCAATCCATAATTAGTTCCTTATATCGTTCCTCAAAAATATGAAGAGGTACAGTTTCACCAGGAAAGAAAATAGACTGTAACGGAAACATAGGTAATTTCATAAAATGGATTTTATAAGTTAAATGTACAATACCCAATGCGGACGAACAAATAGGTTTTTTATCAATTTGTTATAAATACAACAAATTGTTGTATTTTCTGTTTTTGACTGGTTTTTTTTGTCATAAGCGATGAGTGCGTTAGATTTGTTTAAAATCATTGTTCTCATGAAGAGTACCGACTTACTTAAAATTGCTAAAACATACGGAGACCCTGTGTATGTTTACGATTCTGCGAAAATTATATCTCAATTTAATAGACTGACTAACGCCTTCAGTGGAGTTAAGAAATTAAAACTTAACTATGCCGCAAAAGCATTATCTAATGTAGCAATTTTAAAGCTGATGAACAGTTTAGGTAGTGGATTAGACACCGTTTCTATTCAAGAGGTACAGTTAGGTTTGTTGGCAGGTTTCAAGCCTGAGTCAATCATCTTTACCCCCAACGGAGTATCGCTCGAAGAAATTGAGGAAGCAGCCAAATTGGGGGTTCGTATTAATATAGACAATCTTTCTATTCTGGAACAATTTGGTAGTAAACATCCTGATATTCCTGTTTGCATTCGGATTAACCCACATGTAATGGCCGGTGGAAACTCTAATATTTCAGTGGGTCATATTGATTCTAAATTTGGAATTAGCATCCATCAAATTCCGCATTTACTGCGGATTGTTGATTTAACAAAAATGAACATCAATGGAATTCATATGCATACAGGTAGCGATATTCTAGATATTGATGTGTTTTTGTACGCTTCTGAAATACTATTCGAAACTGCCAAAAACTTTGCAAACTTAGATTTTATCGATTTCGGAAGTGGTTTTAAAGTGCCATATAAAGAAGGAGACATCGAAACCAATGTTGAAGAACTTGGCAAAAAACTAAGCTCTCGTTTCAATGAGTTTTGTAGAGAATATGGAAAGGAACTCACGCTCGCTTTTGAACCCGGAAAGTTCTTAGTCAGTGAAGCTGGATTCTTTTTAGCAAAGGTAAATGTCGTGAAACAAACTACATCAACCGTTTTTGCGAGTATCGATTCAGGCTTCAATCACTTGATTCGCCCAATGCTTTATGGTTCTTCACATTCCATTGTAAATATTTCCAATGAGAAAGGTCGTGAACGCTACTATTCTGTGGTGGGATACATTTGTGAAACCGATACGTTTGCGAGCAATCGTCGCATCAATGAAATATCAGAAGGAGACATTCTTTGTTTCAAAAATGCTGGTGCGTATTGCTTTACTATGGCGAGTAACTATAATTCAAGATTTAGACCGCCAGAAGTACTGTGGCATGATGGAAAAGCAATTCTCATTCGAGAACGTGAAAACTTTGATGATTTGATCAAAGGACAAGTGGATGTAAAGGAATTATTCGTTGCCAAAAAGGAAAAGGCAGTCGCAAAATAAAGCTCAGGTATTTTCGTTAGTTTTGGTATAGTTGTTGGACTAACAATGTAAAACAAAATTCAATGAAAGCCTTCGTCCCTAAATTATTGATATTTCTTTTTCTTTGCATTGCTTACGGCGCTAGTTCAGTAAACGCTCAAGAAGTAACCTGGTTATCTTGGTCAGAGGCTGCTACCCTAGCCTCAACGGATAAAAATCCTAAGAAAATATTTGTTGACGTTTATACAGACTGGTGTGGTTGGTGTAAAAAGATGGATAAAGATACTTTTCAAAATGCGGAAGTAGCCGCATATATGGAAGCCAATTTCTACATGGTTAAGTTAGATGGAGAAGGAAAAGAACCTATTCAATATAAAGGAAAAACTTTTAAATTCGTACCCTCAGGAAGAAATGGATATCACGAATTCGCAGCCGCTTTAATGGGCGGTAAACTCAGCTATCCAACAACAGTATTTTTAGATGAAGAAATGAATATGCTTTCTCCAGTTCCTGGCTATCAAAAACCAGAACCTTTCTTAAATATTGCCAGATATTTCGGAGATAATATTTACAAGGATAAGGACTGGAAAACTTATACAAAGGAAAGTAAATAACCTCGGGGAAAGTACACAAGGTATTAAACGAAAAATTAACATTAGCTTCGGAGCATCTTAAGTTACGTTTATCACCGAAGTAAAGAAAAATAAAAAAAGAGGGCTAAACATTAGCCCTCTTTTTTATCTTATCTACTGTAGTTTGGCGACTCTTTTGTAATCGTCACGTCATGCGGATGACTTTCATTGATTCCACTTGCTGTAATCTTTACAAAGCGACCTGTATTTTGTAGAGTAGCAATATCTTTTGATCCACAATACCCCATACCAGCTCTTAGTCCACCTACGAACTGATGAATACTTTCAAACAAATCACCTTTATACGGCACACGACCAACAATACCCTCAGGTACTAACTTCTTGATATCATCTTCAACATCTTGAAAATAACGGTCTTTAGAGCCTTGTTTCATAGCCTCTACAGAACCCATTCCTCGATATGATTTGAACTTTCTTCCTTCGTAAATAATAGTTTCTCCAGGAGATTCTTTGGTACCCGCCAAAAGTGATCCTAACATGACGGTATCTGCCCCAGCGGCAATTGCTTTTGGAATATCGCCTGTATAGCGAATTCCACCATCCGCAATTACAGGAACACCACTGCCCTTGATAGCGGCTGCCACTTCAAGCACTGCTGAAAATTGAGGAAAGCCAACTCCAGCTACCACTCTAGTTGTACAAATAGATCCAGGGCCAATTCCTACTTTCACAGCATCGGCTCCTGCTTCAACCAAATATTTAGCTGCTTCACCAGTTGCGATATTACCAACGATAACCTCTAAATCTGGAAACTTATTTTTCACTTCTTTCAATACTGCCACAACACCTTTTGTATGACCGTGCGCCGTATCAATAACCACAGCATCAACTCCCGCATGAACTAAAGCTTCTGCTCTATCTACAGCATCTCCTGTAACTCCAAGTGCTGCCGCTACGCGTAGTCTTCCATATTTATCTTTATTCGCAGAAGGTTTCTGCGTTAATTTTGTAATATCTCGAAAGGTGATTAAACCTACCAGTTTATTGTTTTTATCAACGACCGGTAGCTTTTCAATTTTATGTTCTTGCAAAATATCTTCCGCTTCAGAAAGTGAGGTTCCTTCGGCAGCGGTGACCAAATTCTCCGAAGTCATTACTTCAGAAATGGGTCGCTCATTATTTTTTTCAAAACGTAAGTCACGATTGGTTACGATTCCGATTAACTTACCCGCGTCATCTACAATCGGAATTCCACCGATACTATGTTCCTTCATATTGGCTTTGGCATCACTCACCTTCGTATTCAGAGGCATCGTCACAGGGTCTAATATCATGCCACTTTCCGCTCGTTTTACCTTACGAACTTTAATCGCCTGCTGCTCTATAGTCATATTCTTATGCAGCACTCCAATACCACCCTCTTGGGCAATAGCGATAGCCATACGAGATTCTGTAACCGTATCAATAGCAGCAGATACAATAGGAACGTTAATAGTAATGTTACGTGTAAATTTAGATTTGATACTGACTTCTCGCGGAAGGACTTCTGAAAAGGCAGGGACTAAGAGTACGTCGTCATACGTGAGACCTTCTCCAACAATTTTATCAAGATGAGCTTGCATAGCAATTAAAGATTAATTGCGTGCAAATGTAGTGAATTCTACAACATTATCATTAATTGAAACAACATAAGAATCTACAGGCTCGAACTCTGAATTACTTCTCAATATTATACTTTTCTCGGGCTTTTCTGGTCCAAGCAATTAAAGCTTCTTTTTCTTTATCTGAAATTCCGCCATGAATTAAAGCATAGCCTTTCTCTGGCATTTCGCCTTCTTCTACTTCTTCAATGAGTTCATCAAGTTTGTGGTCTTTTTTCTTATCATCATAACTATTCCATTTTGAGACATTGAAGTGCTCATTACCTTCTTCTACATGATCGGCAATTAGAATTGAGAATGGCGCTACTTCAGCGTACCACGGATATTCTGTTTTGTTACTATGACAATCATAACATTTAGCCTCTAATATCGTTTTGATCTCAGGTGTCGGTAAGGTTTCGGCTTCAAACGCGGCAACATCACGTATTGGCGCATCATTTTTATCAGGGCGATAAAATTGTAACAATACTAATACTACCAAGGCACCAATTAATACTTTCTTAAGGATTTTCATATGTTCTGTTTTATAATTTGAATTGTAATGTTGTATAAAAAGTTCTTGGCTCTGAGGGAATAATTCCTGGGCCTGGATAACCCGTTGCCCTTCTAGTAAAATAACTATTATCTAAAACATTATTTATACCTGTCTCTAATTTCCATTTTTTATAGGTGTAGGATAGCGAAAAATCTAATATGTTGTATGCAGGAATAGTACCTTCAATTCCTCTTTGATTATCATTTACATCTTGAGGCGCATTGGTTGCGTCTGTGAATTGTTCTGATAAATAGGTATACTGCAAACTTCCCAATACATTCTCATAACCAAAGTTGAGTCCAGTTTTTAGATTTACAGCTGGAATAAATTCTACTTGATTTCCTTCCACATTATTTTCTTCGGATGAAAGATATTCGGATTCCGTCAGTGCCAAGTTTACAAAAAGATTAAGTTTCAATTTTTCTGAAGCGGGAAGAAAGGTTTCCTTAATACTCCAATTTCCAAAACTTTCTAACCCATACATAAATGCAGTACCAATATTCCCTCTAAACCGAACAATACGACCTGTTTCAATTTCTTCTCCTGCGGCATTTGTTCTAGTTTCACTTTTTAAAACTTCTCCCAAACGATTATCATATAGCAATCCAAAACCACTCACATCGTAAGCTAAAACGTTTTTATACCTTCCTCTAAAGCCGAGATCAGCAGTAAAACCATCTTCGTCGCTGATATTCGAATCTACCTGAAAAGAAGGGTTCACCACCCGAATATCACTAAAGGTAACCGACCGATAATTCTGAGAGAAATTTCCATATATTTCAACACTTGGCGATGCTTTATACGTAGCACCCACTCCTAGTAAAACAAAAGCTCGGTCAAAAGTACGGTTATCTTCAATTTCTTCGTTTAGCAAGGCATTACCCGCTAAGTCCAAAACGATATTCTTATAACTTCCTAAGCTTTCAGTTTTAATATGTTCTAACCGAAAACCTGGAGTTATGGTCAATCGATCGGTAAGATTGAAAATATTCTCTCCAAAGAAAGCAATGTTTTGATTGGGAAAATCGAATTGTGATTGTCGCTCATAATTAGGAAAATCCGCATCCGAAAAATTAAAATCAGCATTTGAAGCATTGCTGCCAGGACCTTGCCTTTGATCATTTTGAGTGGTGTAAAATTTAGAGCCCAATAGTAAAGCAGATGGTTTATTCCATAACTTATATCGTGTCAATATGCGTGCTTCGGCACCCCAATTCTGAAAATTATCAACCAACAACTCACGAGGTTCTTCTAAATCATCAGGTTGAGACACTCGATTGGTTCTGAATCCTAGCGCTTTTCGCGAAGCATCTAGTCCGAAGACATTTAAACTAAAATCTGTCTTTGACGAAAATTTATGATCTAATCGAAGGGAATATAATTTCCAATCTACGTCGAACCAGTTTCTTGTGCGATTGCTAAACGTGGGGTCTTCTAAAAACTGAGCATCCGTGAGTCCACCGGGTTGTTTTGCTAAATAATTTAGAAAGGTTGTTTCTAAGCTAAGTTTTGTTTTCTCAGACACTTGATACCCCACATGCGCAAAATAGTTTCTGCTGTTGTAGTTGGAATTTGGACGAAATCCGTTTCCCTCTTTATAATTAAAATAGGTATAGTAGCTGAGCTTACCGACCGTTCCACTCAAACTATTGAAACTAGTTTTTAAATTAAAAGAGCCTAGCGTTTGTCTTGAGGTCCATTCAATTTTCTTTGTAGGATTTGGTTTTTTGAATTTAAAATTAACCAGTCCGCCAAATTGTGTACCATATTGCAGCGACGCAGCACCACGTACCACCTGAATTTCTTGAAGCGCTTCTGCAGGAGGCGTATAATAGCTCTCTGGATATCCTAAAACATCAGCACTAATATCATAACCATTTTGACGTGTATTAAAGTTTGCAGTTCGATTAGGATCTAACCCACGTCCGCCAATATTCAATTGTAATCCAGCATCGCCATTATCATATATATTAAGACCTACAACTTGGCTGTAAATTTGTCTTGGATTATTTGCCGCAAGGTTTCCTGTAATACCATCCAATAAGACAACTTCACTTTTTTTTCCTGCATAAATAGCTGTTCCCTCTACCTTTTTAAGTTGCTGTAAGGCAAATATTTGTTCGCGTTGTTGAGTCAATACTACCTCAGACAGTTTTTCTGTCTCTAAAGTCTTGAGTTGAATATTGAGGTTTAAGGTTTTGTCAAAAGTTAATTCTTGTTCAAAGACAGCATATTCAAAAGCAAAAACAATGATGGTAAACTTACCTCCTCTAATATTTTCAAATTCAAAAAAACCTGAATCATTGGTATAGGCTAATTGCTGAACCTCCTTCAAATAAACCTCAGCATCAACAATAGGCATACCACTTATATCAGAAACTTTTCCTGAAATGGTATTTTGACCCCACACAGACATCGAAACCAACACCAGCAGCATACAACTAAAATCCTTTAATCTCATCTTTAAAAGGGATAATCCAATTTTTGTGTTTAAATGATTCTTTTTCTTGTGCCAAGTCTACTTTTGGGTCGACAAAAGTAGTGCTTAATCTACCATTTAAGGCTACCTGACTATCAACATATACCGCTACCTTTTGATGTCCATCGTTCTCAAAATACTCTTTTAAATAATGCGCATATTCTAAAATAAAATCAGATTGAAATGCCATTTGTTTTTCTTGAAAAGGCGATAAAAAATCTGAATTGTCAACGTAAAACCATCTTTGAGATACGCCATCAACTATTTTGAATTGCGCGTAACCCGATTTCTCAGTTAACATCACGCGCCATGAAAATCGATAGCCTTGCTCGGTCCAAAACAATTCCCCTGGATACAAAAGATACCGGAATGGGACTAGCACTTGAAAAGCAAAAAACAGGAGAACTACTGCGTATTTAAGTTGCCCAATGGTATTTTTTTGAAAAACATAAGCTTTACCAGTATCAAATTTGGTTTTAGCGATTTGAAATAACTTGGCAACGAGAGTCAGTATTTTATGATGCAAGCTTGCGTCAAAGAAAATCAATGTACAAATGATCATGATATACGGAAACATGCCAATAGGAAATAAAACTCTCGTCAATACATGAAAAATCACAACTAGTACAAAGGCAAAGGTTCGTGTTTTTTTGTAGAGCAATAAAAACGGAATTGCCAAATCGTATCCGGCACCAACCCAGCTAAAGGCATATTGAACCCATTCTTGACTCAATAGATTGCCTAAGAGTGGAATATCAAACTTAGCAGGCAACCAAATCTTTAATGGCATGGCTTTCAACAGCCAATCAGAATTCAACTTCGCTAAGCCGGCATAAAAATAAACGATACCGAGCAATAGCTTTAGGCTATTAATAGTCCAAACAGGTATTTGTTGAAAAGCTCTTTTAGGATTCTGAGAGGCATCCAAAGAAAAGTAGGCATTTGCCGGTAGAAATAGCATTAAGAAACTCAATCCACTAATAAAATAATAATGATTAAGATATGTGGTTTTATCCATCAGTTCGATATAGGTAAAACTGAGAAAAAAGATGAGCATCGCCATTCTATATTTATATCCAAGTGCAATTAAAATTGCTGCTGCACCACATACACCGAAAAGTAGATAGGTGTACATGCCAATTGGTTTTATCCATTCGAAACCGTAATACGAGAAAAAGAATTTGGGTTGTATGTATAATTTATCAATCCATCCATAACTCCAAAAACGGGCAATACTGAGAAACATCATCGACCCAAACAAAATACGAAAGACCGCCAATGGGGCGGCCTCGGTAGATTTGTTTATATATTTCTTTTTAAAAGAGGTCATTCTTAATCGCCGTCAGCATCAACAAAATCAATACTGATGCTCATCGCAGAAACCATATCTACTTTAAGAAGTGGAACAATTCTTTGTACTTCATCGTAAGCTAGTAACATATCGGTAGGAGGAGCATTCGTCTCGATTTCTGTGCGAAAAGCATCTAGAGATGTAACCATCTCACGTGCCTTGTTCAACTGATTATTTATTACCGCCTTTAGATCTTCACCATCTTTCACGGTGTTTAGGTTATCTAGATAGGAAGCCAGACTTTCACCTGTTGCAGTTGAAGCGTAATGCTTGCCATTGAAAAAATCTTGTGTAGCTTGAAGACCTTCTAAAAACAGCATATTGGCTATTTCGCCTTCATGAAAAGCTTCTACATTTTGCGGAAGAGGACTACCAGAAAATACACCTAAAGGAATTCCCATTTTTCCTGCTCTCAAAAACTTTTCAAAATAGAAAATATAATCGTTCACAAAACGATCAACCGATGCAGTTGCCGAAGCTCCATCATTAGCGACAAAAGTATCTCTATAGCTACCTTGCCAATCTGAAACAACTTGATCAGTGAGCGCATTCATATCAGTTAAAACGGCTTGTGTATATGTTAGTAATGCCTCTTTATCAGGAGCTGTATATTTAGAAATGATAGCCTCATCACTATCCCCTAATCCGTTGATCAAATAATCCAATGCAGGAAATCCTTTAGAAGCTCTATTCGAAGAAAGAGTTAGGTCATAACTTCCAGATGAGATATGAGCATTAATTTTATCAGTGTCCGTAGGATAGGTATTCATACTGAACCGGAAGTCCGCACTTTCTGCAGGACCAATTTCAAACATAGAAATACGCTGCCATTTGGTATATGCAGTGAGCCATGCTTCGCGTAATGCAATTAAGTTGGTTGTAGTGGCATCAATATTGAAGTTTTCAAAGGCAGCGGTTAGATTTTCCAGCTCACTATCAAAATCAGTATACGCTGGAATTATAATATTATCTGCCCAGTTGACTAGCATAGGCGCTCTTTCAAAACTTACTTCTTGCGGCTCCTCTTTAGGTTCATCAGTTCCACCATCCGCTGGTGGCACTTCTCCACCATTATCTGAAGAACATGCCCAAATTAGGGTTATAAAAAATACCAGTGCTAAAATCCTTTTCATACCTTATTTTTATTTATTCTAATTAAAGACAAAAATAAAAAAGGAGCTTGTACTGACCTAAAAACAAACTCCTTTTTTTATTAACATTCGATCAACTTCAAGTTATTATTCCGCAGCTTGCGCCAATGTAAAATCAAATCGATCTGCTATGGCAGCTGCAATAGTATCTAATGTTTCTGGTGTTACATCCCATAGACCGTTGTCACCATCTGCCATCAAATCAACTAAAAAAGTATCTACTTCAGTTTTTGAAAAATAGGGTGCATCAGAATTTGGTTGTCTTGTAAATTGAAGGCTGTAGATAAAACCATATCCTTCTGATAAATCATGAAAGGCACTTCCATAGGCTGGCGTCTCTTGTGCCAAAGGGATTTTTGCTTGTTGTAAGTAATAGACCGCGCGTATACCGATAATCTCAGAAATCTTTTGTCTGATAATTTCCGCCTGCTCATCTCTTATATCATATTGCTTAGCCACAATAGCTGCTCTACCTAATTTGAAGGCTTGAAATATTTCATCAGCAATACCAACAAAATCATCATCACCCTCTACTCTACCGATATACTTATTCAGGAAACTATCAGCCCCTAAATCTGCATTTGGATTGCTTGCATCTGCATTTAACCCATATACATAACCGTAAGCTTCATCCCATTTATGCTCCATATTGGTATAACTTTTACCTTCAGCAACAACATCGGCATCATTATCTTCTATGTTTGTGCCAGCATCTAAAACTGCAGGACTCAAATAATTATTTACTATTTGATCTGTTGTTAAAGCCCCGATCAAACCTTTGTTAAAGGCTTGATTATACTCCAAACCTTTCGCGCTAACGTATCGTGTTGAAGACCCATCGGCAATTTGGCCAGCGACACCCGCTGAGGCAGCAACTTCCCAATTTGGAAATACTTCGTCTACTTGTGCGCGAATCCACCCATCAAAGTCAGCACGAATTAATGCTTGATCTGTGGCATTAGAAGAAAAGAAATCAGCAGATGCCGCAGTTTTGCTCCGAACACTTTTATCAGAAGCATTTAAATCTGCATCCTCAAAATCTGCTACTCCTTCTTCATGAGCGTACATCGCCTGAATTTTTTCCGCTGATACTGTTTCATCCATTAAGGCCTCTAAAATCTCATCACCCATTTTTAGTCTTGTGGTCTGCCCACTAAAACTAACGGTGACCTCACCATCTCGCTCAAAAGTATAACTAGAAGGGTTATCAATAGCTATGGCACACGGTGTACATGAACCTCCACAATCTACATCAGTTTCGTCTCCATTCTGAATACCATCATCACAGGTAGGTGTCACTGCTACGATTGGTGGATCGTTGTCATCAGATGAACATGAGGTTAAGAATAGTCCGGTGGCTAGAGCAAGGGCAAGAAATGTTTTTTTCATCTTATGTTTATTTAGACTTGTTTTAAATAGAGATACAAATCTAAGTCACGAAGATGACTCAAGCAAATATTATTTAGATTTATTCTAAATAATATTCAAAATTTAACAACTGGAAACTAATTGAGGAAGATTAGTAGGGAACGATGCAAAAAAAAGCTTCTTTGAACATCATAGTTTAGGACACCGTCGGCAATTAACTTTACCTTTTTTCTTATATTTTTTACAGCATTTCTTTTTCCGTCCTACTGCGCAACTTCCGCAATCGGAGCTCATGATAACACAAGGGCTGATAAAAACTGCTGCTTTCATTATTTTTATTAAATCTAAATAATAACAAAATTACATAAAAAAAGATTCCGATTATCGGAATCTTTTTAAAAGTTTTTAAACAATTGGTCTATAACTATTCTTCCATATCGACAGCCGTAGCAATCGTATTTATATCTCTATCGAACATATAATGACCTGACTTATCATCGCCAATGATATTTAGTTTATCTAACAAAGTACGCGCAACGGCCTCTTCTTCCAATTGCTCAGTTACATACCACTGCATAAAGTTGTGTACGTTATAATCTTTCTTATTTAAGCATTCAAAAATCACGTGATTAATTTGCTCGGTGACAAACATTTCACTTTTCAAAAACGCTTCGAATAATTCTTGTAGTGATTTATAGGATGATTTTGGTTTTTCCAATGCCGAAACAACGACCTTTCCCCCTCTTTCGTTTACGAACTTTACGAGTTTTATCATATGAACTCGTTCCTCTTCTGACTGTGCATAAAAAAACTCAGCAATACCATTATAACCCTCTGCGTCCGCCCATGAGGCCATTGCCAAGTAATGCATTGAAGCATTTGCCTCATACTTTATTTGATCGTTAAGAAGTTTTTCTATTGTCTTGTTCATTGGTATCGTTTTTTTCAAAGTTAGCTAGGTTTTAGATTTATTCCATGTATGAATTCGTAATTTTTGGTTTTCCTAAAAATTTCAATTAATCAAAGATATACACACTTACACATTAAATTATGTACCCTTGTACCCCAAATGAATCTTGGAAGGCCTATTCGCAGATGCCTCTCTACCATAATGTTCATTCGACATTAGCGCAAAGGAATTAGACGCTATACCTTACCCCCGTGGAAGACACATTATTTCAAATGAGCATTGACAACTATTTAGAGAGACTTTGCCAAGAAGATTAGTGATATGCAGAGAAAAGCTCTGAAGCCTTATTGTAAGCTGCTTCAAAAACCAACCAATTAACACCGGAATCTACTTTTTCGGTATTGAAATAGGATAGCATTTTCTCTGTTGGCATATTACCTGTGAGTTCATCTTTTGCCATGGGGCACCCACCAAAACCTTGTACAGCCCCATCAAATCTTCGGCAACCAGCTTTATATGCAGCATCTACTTTTTCGTGCCATTTCGTTGGTGTGGTATGCAGATGTGCGCCAAATTCAATTTCAGGATACTTTGGAATTAGATTTGAAAATAAATAGTCAATGACCTCCGGAGTTGAAGTACCAACGGTATCGGATAAGGATAAAATTTGCGCTCCCATGCCTGCCAATCTTTCGGTCCACTCTCCTACTATTTCCACGTTCCAGGGGTCACCATAAGGATTACCAAACCCCATGGAAATATAGGTAACCACTTCTTTTCCCGAAGCATCGGCAATATTGAAAATCTCCTGCAAGGTTTCTACAGACTGTGCAATTGTTTTATGTGTATTCCGCATTTGAAAGTTTTCAGAGATCGAAAATGGAAAGCCTAAATAATCAATTTCCTCATGTCTTGAGGCATCAGTCGCTCCTCGAACATTAGCCACAATCGCTAGCAATTTACTGGTCGTTTCAGATAAGTCTAACTGCGCTAAAACCGAGGCTGTATCTACCATTTGCGGTATGGCCTTGGGAGAAACAAAACTTCCGAAATCAATGGTGTCAAATCCACAACCTAGCAAGGATTGAATGTATCGAACTTTTTCCTCTGAAGGAATAAACTCTTTTATACCTTGCATGGCATCACGAGGACATTCAATAATTTTGACTTTTTCTGACATTCAAACCAAGTTACAGTGGTAAAATTACTATTATTTATTCGATAGTAAGAGGTAAGCGGCAATGCCCACAAATACAATTATTTGAAGCCACTTTAAATAAATACCAACCTTTCCGTTTTTTCTAATGTATTCTGAAATCATACTCGCCAATACCGCAATTAGACTGAAAACAATTGCAGAGACTAACATAAAAAGCACTCCTAAAACGTAAAATTGTACAACGGTGCTCATGTCTTGACTGAAAAGAAATCCTGGAAAAAAAGCTAAAAAGAATATGGTGACTTTCGGGTTTAAAACATTCATTATAAATCCTTGCCGAAATAACTGAGTTAATCTTTTTTTTGGCACACCATCTTCAGAAAGATCAAGCCGAGCATCACTTTTAAAAACTTGATACGCTAAATAGAAAAGATACGCCGCACCAAATAATTTAATACTAAAGAAAATCTTATCGTTTTGTTTTATAATTGCGGAGATCCCAAAAGCCAAAAGCGTTGTGTGTACGATACATCCAGATATGAGTCCCGCAACGGTTGCTAACCCGTATTTTCTTCCATTAGTAATACTTTGTGTTAAAACATAAATATTATCAGGTCCAGGGGAAATAGCGAGAGCGGCAGTTGCCCCTACAAAAGCAATTAATAGTTCGTAATTCAATTGTGGTCATTTATTAAGTTTGGAAAATACAAATTCCCTTGCATAAATCATTCTTTTTCATACCTTTCAAAAAATCAAAATCATGAAAACCAAAGCAATCTCTCTTGTTCTATTTTTAGCCTTTGTCACCATTACCTTCGTTTCGGCAAAATGGGACAAAGCATCGGATAACAAAAATGATATTTTAATACAGTCAGATAGTTTACTTCGCCATGTTGTTCTTTTTAAATTTAAGGATGGCACATCAGCTGAAAATATCAAAAAAGTGGAAGACGCCTTCACTGCATTGCCCAGTAAAATTTCAGAGATTCAGGACTATGAATGGGGATTGAACAATAGCCCTGAAGGACTTGAAAAGGGTTTCACCCATTGCTTTTTCTTAACTTTTAAAAGTGAACAAGATCGAGCAGTATACTTGCCTCACCCAGATCATAAAGCTTTTGGCGACGTGTTAGGACCTTATTTAGATGATGTGTTGGTTATCGATTACTGGACGAAGTAGTTCTTAGTAGTCTGGAGGGATGATAACTGTAAACTTCAAGATTTGCATCAAAAGTGTTCTCCTGTTCGTGAGCTTTAAAATTTAAAAACTGTTAATAACAGTTTAATAGGTATACGTAAACTACAAACGTTTAACATTGAACGTAACACTTCGCTTTGTTAACCTAGGTATTACTTCTCTAAAATCGCCTTGTTTATTTTTTTAATTAATGAAGGCCCTTCATAAATAAATCCGGTATATAACTGTACCAAATCTGCCCCTGCTTCTAATTTAGCAATAGCATCTTCGGCGGAATGAATGCCCCCCACCCCAATAATAGGAAAAGCTTTTCCGCTTTTATCCGCTAAAAATCGTATTACTTCTGTACTTCGGTTTCCTACAGGTTTCCCGCTTAGTCCGCCTTTTTCTTCGGTATAAATTAAATCAGATTTTAGATTTTTACGCTCAATAGTAGTGTTGGTTGCAATTACACCAGCAATTTGAGTATCATTAATAATCTGTATGATATCTAGTAATTGATCATCGGTAAGATCAGGAGCAATTTTTAAGAGAATGGGTCTTTCTTTAACCTTTTTCTTAGCAGCGAGCTTAGTATTCTCTTTTTTAAGCTCTTTTAAAAGTGCCGTAAGAGGTTCTTTGTCCTGAAGTTCCCGAAGTCCCGGTGTATTTGGTGAGCTCACATTTATTGCGAAATAATCGACATATCCAAATAAGGCATCCAAACAAATTAAATGATCTTTTGTAGCCTCGTTATTCGGTGTAATTTTATTCTTCCCAATATTTCCCCCGACTAATACACGATGCTTTTTTTTCAAACGTTCAACAGCGTCAAACACACCAGAATTATTAAAACCCATTCGGTTGATAATAGCCTCGTCAGGTTTAAGCCGAAAAAGTCGGGGCTTAGGATTTCCTTCTTGAGGTTTTGGCGTAAGAGTTCCTATTTCTACAAAACCGAAACCGAAATCAGAAAATTCATTAAAAAGGCGGGCGTCTTTATCAAATCCGGCAGCTAAACCAACAGGATTTTTAAATTTAAGACCGAAAACCTCACGTTCTAGTCTTTTGTCATTGTTTAAATAAAGATTTCTAAACAATCTTGACATGCCAATTTTAGACAGCAATCGGATTAGAGAGAATGTAAAATAATGAGCTTTTTCAGCATCCAGCAAAAACAATAATGGTCGGACTAGAATTTTATACATGTAATAGATAGGAAATTTGGACAAAAATACAAACTCAATGTCAGTATTTATCCTATCTCAAACGATATTTTAACAGTTTAAGTTGAAATTTATTCTGGGTCAACGATGGTGTCCTGCACACCGAGTGGAACTACCTTTATAGGCCTTCTTAAAGCTTCCGTACAAAGACCAAGATAGCGTTCGTATTGTTTTTTATTAAAAATTTCTAGTAGTTTTTTATCAGTCGCAGCAGAGGCTTTTACCATCTTTTCTTTCAAGACCTTATACTTATCAGCTAAAGCGGTCAATTCTTCTGGTGTACTTTGTGGCTGCGTTTCAAAAAGTTTTTGTATTGCTTCTTCAATGATTTTTGTCTCAATGGCTAATTCTGCTCGCCATGTTTCCATTTGACTTATCTGCTGTGCATTTAGTTGAAAAACATCAATGAGCATATCTGTATTTTTTCCACCAATGTCTAGAGTGCAGTCTTGAGCACTTCCTAAGAATGGAAAAACCAACAGTATAAAAAATATAAACGAAATTTTAAAAGAGTTCATTTTTGTTTCTAAATTCATGACCTATAAATCCTTATATATTAACAGTATTTTTGTTTAAAAATTATATCAATGCAACATATAATCGACCGCTTCTTAAGTTACGTAACCATTGATACGCAGAGTGATCCGAATTCTAAAACAACACCTAGTACCGAAAAGCAGTGGAATTTGGCGAACGAACTTGTCTTAGAACTTAAACAAATTGGCATGCAAGATGTTAGTATTGACAACAATGCTTATATCATGGCAACTTTACCAAGTAATGTTGATACAAAAGTACCAACTATTGGGTTTATATCGCATTTTGACACTACGCCAGACTTTTCTGGTACTGACATTAAACCACAAATTATTCGAGACTACGACGGAGGCGATATCATTTTAAACGTCGACAAAAAAATAGTGTTATCACCTTTTTATTTTGATGACTTAAAACAATATAAAGGCCAAACCTTGATCACAACTGATGGAACTACCCTTCTAGGTGCTGACGATAAAGCTGGAATTACGGAAATAATCACCGCGATGGAATATCTGATTCAACATCCAGAAATTAAACATGGCAAAATACGCGTGGGATTTACTCCCGATGAAGAAATCGGTAGAGGTGCTCATAAATTTGATGTCGAAAAATTTGGTGCAGATTGGGCATACACCATGGATGGAAGTCAGATTGGTGAGCTAGAATATGAAAACTTCAATGCGGCTGGGGCTAAAGTGACCATAACCGGCAGAAGCGTTCACCCTGGTTATGCAAAAGACAAAATGGTAAATGCTGTAAGTATTGCCAATGAATTCATGGCTATCCTTCCACCTGAAGAAACACCCCAGAATACCGCTGGTCGAGAAGGTTTCTTTCATATTTACCGTATGCAAGGAGAAATTGAATATGCAGAATTTGAATTAATAATTCGAGATCATCATAGAGAAAAGTTTGAGCGACGTAAACAACTGTTGAAAGATATTGTGGTAGAACTTAATAGTGTCTATGGAGACTGCATCTCTATGGATTTAGAGAATCAATACTATAATATGCGCGAAAAGGTAGAACCTGTAATGCATATTGTAGATATTGCCAAAGAAGCAATGGAAGCTGTTGGAATCGAGCCCATTATCAAACCCATTCGCGGTGGCACGGATGGCTCGCAACTCAGCTTCATGGGTTTGCCCTGCCCGAATATCTTTGCCGGCGGACATAATTTTCATGGAAAGTATGAATACGTACCCGTGGAGAGTATGCAAAAAGCGATTGAAGTTATCGTTAAAATTTGCGAACTTGTAGCTACTAAGGAATAGATTGCTGAACTTTTGACTGACAATAAGCG
>CALHCJ010000044.1 GCA_937936275.1 uncultured Flavobacteriaceae bacterium | reverse complement strand
GAGAGTGCATTTTTAGCTTTTGACCCTGACAACCCCGAAATTATTTACGGAGGTACCTATCAGGGTAATTTAGACAAATGGGATGCTAAATCTCGGGAATCGAAACCTATTAAGCAATATCCTGAATTGGGACTAAGCATTGCCCCTAAAGATTCAAAATACAGATACAATTGGAATGCACCAGTTATCACTTCCCCTCACGACCGGAAAACAATTTACCACGCCGGAAACGTCGTGTTCAAATCTACCGATGAAGGCCAGAGTTGGCAAGTTGTGAGTCCTGATTTGACCAAAAACGAAACCGAAAAGCATGGGCCTGGTGGTGGTCCCTACACCAATGAGGCCGCTGGTGGTGAAAATTACAATACCATAACCTACATGGTTGAGTCACACCATGAAAAAGGAGTGCTATGGACGGGTAGTGACGACGGATTAGTACATATCACCAAAGATGATGGTGAGAACTGGGCAAATGTAACACCACCTAATGTACCTGATGGCATTGTAAATAGTATTGAGGTTTCACCGCATGACGCAGCAACCGCCTACGTAGTGGTAATGCGATACAAGTCTATGGATTTAAGGTCGCACATTTTCAAAACCAACAACTATGGCCAAACTTGGACGCGTATCGTAAATGGCATTACCGGCGAACATACGTTTACTAGAGTAGTTAAGGAAGACCCCAAACAAAAAGGCCTTCTATATGCAGGTACGGAAACTGGCTTATTTATTTCTTTAAACGATGGCCTAAACTGGCAGCCGTTTCAATTGAATCTTCCCGTACTTCCCATCAATGATTTGGTCTTTCAAGACAATGATTTGGTGGCCGCCACTGCCGGACGTGCTTTTTGGATATTGGATGACGTTGCCGCAATTCAAAATATTAAAACGCCAAAGGAGACCGTTCAAATCTTCAAACCCAAAGACAGCTATTTGATTTTTGGTGGCAGTAGCGATAAGCCAAGACCTGGTTTGGGAGACAATCCTAAAAGCGGTGTTACTTTCGACTATTATTTAGCCAAGGAAGCCGATAGTCTAGATTTAAAATTAGAAGTTTTTCAAGGAGATAAACTCTTAAGAACCTATACCAATAAAAAACCAAAAGACTTTAAATCATGGCCTGGTGGACCTTCAAAACCACAAGTACTTCCATCTAAAAAAGGATACAATCGCTTTACTTGGAACTTCCGAAGAGAGAACCTACCAGCAATCGATAAAGTATTTGTTTTTGGTGGCGATGCGGGTGCCAATGTTGGTCCCGGCACATATACTTTAAAACTGTCTTTGGAAGATATGGTTTCTGAAACTGATGTGACGGTTTTGGCAAATCCTAAAATTGAGGCACCTTTGACCGCTTACGAAGAGCAGCAAACCCTCTTGGAAGATATTGAAAGTACACTGCATACCGTACATGAATCGGTAAATGACATGCGCTCCGCTAAATCTCAATTAGATAGTTATGCAAAGCTTTTAAAGGACAATGACAACGCCAAAGCGCTTTTGGAAAAAGGAGAAGCCTTAGTGAAACGCATTGTTTCTTGGGAGGAGAATTTGATTCAGTCCAAGCAAAAAACATTTCAAGATGTTATCAATTACAACAATAAACTCAATGCGCAATTGATACATCTCAAAGGATACATAGATGTCGCCGAGCCGCTAGTAACCAAAGGAGCAAAAGAACGTTGGGCTGACCTGCAAAAAGATTGGCAAGTATACGAAAGGGAACGAAAAGCAATTGTTGATGAAGAAATGAAAGCCTATAATGCCTTGTATAAAGAGTTAGCGCTTCCTGCAATCCTTTTGCCTAAATGATTCTAGACCAAACCTTTAAAAATCAAGATTACTCTCAAACTCGCTTGGCTAAAGGTGAGTACGAAAACTGTATTTTCGAAGGTTGTTCTTTTGAAAATGCTTATTTAGACAATCAGAATTTTATGGAGTGCGAGTTTATCGATTGCAACCTCAGCAACGCAAATCTTGCCCATACTATTTTTAAAGAGGTCGCCTTTTCGCATTGTAAAATGCTCGGCCTCAAATTCGAAGAGTGCAATGATTTTCTATTGAATTTTAGTTTTAAAAATTGCACTTTAAATCTTTCTTCGTTTTATGGGTTGACGCTCAAAAATCAATCTTTCTTAGATTGCAAACTAATAGAGGTAGATTTTACGGAAGCTGATTTGACACATGCAAATTTTGAAAACAGTCATCTTGATCGCGCGATTTTTTCACAAACCATGCTTCAAAAGGCGGATTTCCGAACTGCTAAAAATTTTAATATTGATCCTGAAAAAAATCAATTGAAAAATGCCAAATTTTCGAAAGATGGTCTTTCAGGACTTTTAAGAAAGTACAAGCTGGTCATTGAGTAAGAAAAAAAGATTAATTAAATAAATAGGTGTATTCTTACAAAATTAAGCTTTGAAGCAATCTTAAATGCTATCGAGCACAAATACGGCACAACTTCAGCCTTTTTTATGCGTAACTTCATTATACAAAACTTAAGTCTCTATGTTCTCTCTCGTATATAAGTCTCAAGCCTGCCCTAATTTTAACAAAGATGCAATTTCTAAAATGCTCTTAAATTCTCAGAAATCAAACGAAAAAAGAGGTATTACAGGTTGCCTCTTATTTCACAAGGGTTGGTTTGTTCAACTGTTAGAGGGCGAAGAAGATGTGGTGAAAGCATTATATAAAAAAATACGAAAAGATGATCGCCACAAAAGCATGACTGTCTTGAGTATGGAAGAATCTGTAGGTCGTATATTTGGAAATTGGCATATGATTTATGAAGCTCTTATCGATTCTGATACCGGACACCATCAGAATATTAAAAGACAGCTTTTTGATGATATTTTTCACGGCTCTGATGCTGTTTCAACTCCTGGAAATTCTAAACTCGCACTATGGCTTCAGGTTAATAAGTTGTTAAACAATGAAAAGGTTAATGCACAAACTCCCAAAAAATAGACAGCCAAAATAGTTGTTTTTGGTTTTCATTATATCTAAGTAATTTCTTCACATTACAAAATTAACTTCTTCATCCTTAAAACAAATGTCCTTTTCTACAAGTTCGCTACGTTACTAAGTTGAAAGTAATGTGTATTGCTTTAATCTGTCATCCGTTTACAAACGGATATTTTGTATATTGTTTCATCTAACTATCCCGCGTAATGAAGTCTTTCACACTTTTATTTTTGTTGGCAATAGTTTCTTGTAAAGCTCAAAACACCATGTCTCTCAAAGAAGGTGAAGATTCGCCTACAGCAGACTTAAAAGAGATTGCTTGGATGGAAGGTCACTGGAAAGGTGAAGCTTTCGGTGGAATTATAGAAGAAATATGGAGTCCGCCATTAGGGGGTTCTATGATGTTTTCTTTTAAACTAGTTGTAGACGATGAAGTAAATTTCTATGAATTGGGCCACATTCGTCAGATGAACGGAACTCTGGTTTTCGAACTCAAACATTTTGGAAGCGATTTAAAAGGCTGGGAAGAACAAGACGAAGTACAAAGCTTTAAATTGATAAGAGCAGAGGGTAATCGTCTCTATTTTGAAGGGTTTACTTTTGAAAAGATAGACGATAATGAGATTAATATTTACGGACTCATTCACCAAGGTGAGCGAGAAGAAGAAATAAAGTTCAATTACAAAAGACAATGAGCGAAAAGAAAAAATGCCTAGAATGTGATCGAGAGCTCATGGGTAGAAGTGATAAAAAATTCTGCTCTGACGGCTGTAGAAACGCTCATCATAATAAGGTAAATCCTAATTCAAAAAACCTCATTAGAAATATTAATAATCGTTTACGCAAAAACTACAAAGTACTAGACAGTTTTGACCTAAAAGACGGAAAAACCCGTACAACCAAAACTCGTTTGTTAGACAAAAATTTCGATTTTGACTTTATCACTAACCTATACACAACAAAAAAAGGCACAACATATTACTTCGTGTACGATTTGGGTTATTTACCTTTGGATAACGATTATTATATGATTGTTAAAAGAGAATAATGTCATGTCAAAAACCTTAGCTTTACTTTTTTTCGCCAGCAGTTTTTTTTTAGTCGCCCAGCATAATTCGCTAACCACGGAAGATTTTAATAGCGACGGCATTACTGATCAAATGAAATGCATCTACGATGTTGGTAGTAGTTTTGGTGGAGGAACATGCGAAATCACGGATGGCAAGACCAAAAAAACATTTAGTTTATCAAACTATGGATGTTTTTGTGCTATAAAAAAACGCATAGTCATTGAACCAGATCTTCAGAAGAAGCAAAATGAATACTTTCTATATCACCTAAAAAAAGAAGTCTTACCTGTATTCAGATCAACTCCCGATCAATCTCTGTTATGGATAATTAATAGTGGTTTAAACACTAGAAACCCTAAAAACATTACTGACTTTGATTTGATCTTCAATCCGAAGACTACTTGGAGACAAGAGGTACCGGAGCTTCCGTCCACTTATTACATTGAAATGAACGCTGGAACTCTTGACAAAATCACTAAAAAAGACACGATTTCTTCTGCTAAAAAGAAACCTTCGATCAAGAAAGATTACTTGGTATACTTCGGAGACACTCATGTTTCGACCGATTCAACATCCGTACCAGATTTCATTTCTATCTCTAAGAACGGAACTTATGAAATTTTAAAAACCAAACATGGGGTACTGGTAAAAAAAGACAAGTCTTACAAATGGCTTTTTGTAACCGATCTAGATATTAATGATTCTCCTGAAAAATTAAGATGGGCTTCTATTGACGAAGTGTTTTTACAAGAACAATATGCTATTGTGAAACAAAATCTCGCTCCTAGAAATGAGTTTCATGTTTATCTCATAAATATAGAAACGGGAGTCGGAGGACGGTTAAAACTAGATTTTGATGTGCTCGAAGAAAGGGGAATCAAACTTTTGGAATTAAAGTCAGAAGAACGGTTTTCAATTAAAGAAAATGCTATTGTTATCGGAAAAGGCAAAAACTATTTGAAGCTACCATTAACTGAGCTAAAACAAAAACTCACCTTGCTAATGAACGAATAGTTGAGTTTATTTCCAATTGGCACCGCTTAGTTTTAATGCAGCAACCACAATATCTTTTCTACTAATTTGACCAATCAATAGACCATCTTTCATTACAGGAAGTCTACGGCGATTATTTTTATGAAAAACACCAGCAACATCAAAAATACTCATGTCATGCGGAACAGTCTCCACGTTTTTGGTCATGAACTTTTCTACACTTTTGTCTAAAATAGGCTGATTAAAATAACGGCTTTCAGAAATTTGTTTCATACAATCTGCTTCCGAAATTATACCCACTAAAAATCCGTTACCATCAAGAACGGGACCACCAGAAATGTTGTATTTGGTAAACTGCTCCATTACTTCCAAAATAGATTGCTCGGGTTTGAAAGTGACCAATTTTTTGGTCATATAATCTGTAACTAATATGGGAGCATCATATTCCTTTTTTGAAACGGTTTTGGCTCTACGTCCCTGAAAACTTTTGATTCCCATATGGTTTTGTTTTTTAGGTTAATTATTAAAGATACGTAAAATATCCATGTATTTGTCAGCTTTTCGATGTATTACCTGATGATTTCGTAAAATTTATGAAGTATAACTCAGAATTTCGAAGATTAACAACTACCTTTTAAAACCCTCATCGCGGATTAAAATTTTATACTTTTAGCTGATAAATTTTTCAAAATGAAAAGATTCCAAGCGATAACCTCACTCCTCTTCATTCTTTTGGCTGTTTTTTGGAGCTTTAACTCTTTAATGCCTTCGTATACTAGTGATTTATCAATAGAAAAGTCTTCCTTTTCAACAGATAGGGCACTCGCACATGTAAAACAGATTTCAAAAAAACCACACGCCGTTGGCTTTGCTGCCCATCAAGAAGTTCGAGAATATATCGTTGATGAACTTGAGAAAATGGGTTTAGAAACTTCCTTTCAAAGTGGATATACCACAGGTAATGGTGGAAATTTCAGTAAAGCGGTTAATATTTTAGCACGAATCAAGGGTTCTAATTCTACAAAAGCTTTGTTGCTATTATCGCATTATGACAGTAGTCCTCACTCCTCTTTTGGCGCAAGCGATGCTGGTAGTGGAGTAGCTACAATTCTTGAAGGTACCCGCGCGTTTCTGGCATCAAACACGAAGCCAAAAAACGATATCATCATCTTAATTACCGATGCCGAAGAGTTGGGTCTAAACGGTGCCAATCTTTTCGTAAAAGAACATCCTTGGAAAAAGGACGTAGGCCTAGTGCTAAATTTTGAAGCGCGGGGTAGCGGTGGGCCAGGATATATGTTAATTGAAACCAATCGAGGAAATTCCAATTTAATTGAAGAATTTACTAAAGCAAACCCAGAGTATCCAGTTGCAAATTCATTGGCGTATAGTATTTACAAGATGCTTCCAAATGATACCGATTTGACAGTTTTTCGAGAAGATGGCGATATCGAAGGATTTAATTTTGCTTTCATTGATGACCATTTTGATTATCATACAGCACGAGATACTTATGACCGACTTGATAAAAAAACACTTGCACATCAAGGAAGTTACTTAATGCCTTTATTAAAACATTTTAGTGAAGCAGATTTAACCAAAATGAAAAGTTTGAATGATTCAATCTACTTTAATGTTCCGTTTTTTAAGTTAGTCTCTTATCCATTTGAATGGATATGGCCAATGCTTGGTTTTGCCATTTTGTGTTTTGTGCTTCTCCTTATTCATGGCTTTCGAAAAAAAGTATTACACCTAAAACAAATTGCAAAAGGCTTTCTACCCATGCTTATTTCACTAGCCGTCAACGGACTTGTTGGCTTTTACAGTTGGTCGGCTTTAAAATGGATGTACCCTGCCTACAAAGACATACTTCATGGCTTTCCATACAACGGGCATACCTATATTTTTGCCTTCGTATTATTTGCTATTGCTGTTTGTTTTTCGACCTATCATAGATTTAAAAAAATAGAAACTGCAAATTTAGTAGTGGCTCCAATATTACTTTGGTTAGTGATCTCCGGCTTAGTCAGTCACTATCTTTCAGGAGCTAGCTTTTTTATTATTCCTGTTTTTGCAGTATTAGCATCTTTTTTAGTGCTACTAAATCAAAAATTACCAAATGCGTATTTGCTTGTTTTTTTAAGTTTACCTGCTTTATTTATCTTTAGTCCTTTCGTTAAAATGTTTCCTGTCGGTCTCGGACTTAAAATGATGGTCGCTGCAACGCTTTTTACGACCCTGACTTTTTTTCTTCTATTGCCCGTCTTTGGCTTCTACAGAAAGAAAAGTAGATTGGCATTCTTAATGCTGATTCTATGCTTTGGTGGACTTCTTTCAGCACATTTCAACGCTGGTTTTTCTGAAGAGAATCCTAAACCAACAAGCTTATTGTATGTTTTGGACACGGAATCAAATAAGGCACAATGGGCAACTTATGAAAATGTTCTTTCGAGGTGGACTTCTCAATATTTGGATGCAACAAAAACAGTACCTGAAAAAAGATCAGACAAAACGATTAGTAGCAAATATGGTTCAGGTTTCACTTATGTCGCTGATGCCCCAAAAAAGTCGATCGCCCAGATGAAGATTGAAAAAACAAAGGATACAATTATTGGAGAACAAAGATGGTTAGACATCTGTATTATGCCTCAACGAATGATTAATCGTTTGGAAGTTTTTACTAATGATATTTTTATACATTCTGCTACCATCAATAATGTAAAACTCTCAGAGTACTATTTAAAGAATAGACGCAACGGTAAACTTGTTAATCATTTTGTAAGTAATAACGAGTATACAGAGATACAGTTAAGTATACCAAAAAATGATATTTTAGAACTTACTTTATATGAAGCTTCAAATGATTTACTCGAGAATGACCAATTCTCGGTTCCTTTAAGACCTGTAGATAATATACCGATGCCCTTCGTGCTGAACGATGTAGTTTTAATTACTAAAAAGATAAGATTTGAATAAGAATATTGGTATCATTGGTTGTGGCTGGTTAGGACTGCCCCTTGCAATTTCTTTGATTTCGAATGGTTATAAAATTCATGGCAGTACCACTTCAGAAGAAAAAGTAGAAACTTTAAAAAAAGAGGGTATTATTCCGTTCTTAATAGCTTTATCTGAAAATTGTATAGAAGGATCAATTGCTGATTTTTTAAAGGGTATTGAAATTCTCGTTATTAATGTGCCTCCAAAATTACGTGGGCCAAGCAAAGAAAACTATGTTAAAAAAATGCAGTTACTGCATACTGAAATGAAAAGAGCTAATGTTAAGAAAGTAATCTTTATTAGTAGTACTTCTGTATACGGAGACATTGAAGGAGAGGTAACTGAGGAAACTGTACCCATCCCCAGTACGGCATCTGGAAAACAACTTTTATCTTCAGAAAACATTTTTTCTGCAGACTCGAGTCTTAAAACAACCATCATTCGCTTTGGTGGTCTTATTGGCCCCAATCGACATCCAATAACTATTCTTTCTGGCAAACAAGGTTTAAGCAACGGTAATTCGCCGATAAATCTTATTCACCTTAACGATTGTATTCAAATTATTGAAGGTGTTATCTCGCATTCTTGGTGGAACCAATTATTCAATGGGGTATATCCAGACCATCCTACTAAACAACATTATTATACCTTAATTGCTGCTAAAAAAGGATTGCAAGCCCCTGATTATAAAATAGATAAGTTGAAAAAAGGGAAGCTAATACGATCAAAATCGCTCATAAATGTTAAAAAATTCAAATTCACTACATCGGTATAGTTATTCTACACATCGGAAAATTGTCTATTCACAACAAAGTAGGGTATTTACTGTTAAGAAAAGATGCATTTCGTCGATTAACCTCTAACTTTGGAGAATAATACTAAATATTTTGCCATGGAAAATTCAAATTTAAAAGGGCGCATTCTTATGGAAATGAATGAGTTGATTGCCCAAAGTTGTCCGGAGCAAAGAAAATCACTTGATTTCCAAAAATTGCATGAAGCAATTGTCAGAAATCATTATAATGCGGCAGATCTCTCTATCGATTATCATCGTCGAAGAGTAGAAATGGAAGTTGTCTTAGACGATCAAAGTTATGATCCGAAGACAGTTAATCTTACGATGCCGACACTGCATGTTAATCTTTGGTATAAAAACTTGAGAGGATTTCTAAAATCGTGTATTGATTACGACAGTAAAAGTTTAGCACTTTATGCAAAGTTGCTTCGCTCATACACGAATAAGAATATGCCTATGATGTCGGTTTAAAAAGAACAATACCTAACCAAAATATGGAAAGGATACTTATTATGGGTATCCTTTTTTAATTGCTCAAAAACAACCTAATTTCTTTTAAAGGTTTCCTTAACAGCTTACTATGAATAAATTTTATAGTTTAGCGCACCAAAATCAATAAACTCCATTAAAATGAAAAGAATTGTTTTAGTGCTTGTATTCGCCTTAGGCTTTTTAGGCACAGCACAAACGAAGTCAGAATTACTAAAGCACTATGAGTTATTTTACAAGGAAATGCGTTTGCAAGGTGATGTAAATGGGGTAATTAACGCAATTACTCATTTGAATGTTTTGGCGCCATCAAAACAGCGCAGAGATACCTTAGCTTATATTTATGCCAATAATAATGAGCACATGCAGGCCTTAAACACAATAGGTGTTGAGAAAAATGAAAGTGATTCAGATTTATCAGTGCAAGTGAAAGCAATCTCCTTAAAGGCTTTGAATCAACCCAAGCGAGCTTTAGAACATTTTGAAGTTTTGTTTCAGAGAGCACCAAATGCATATTTAGCATACGAATTAGCTGACTTAAAAATTCAGACTGGCGATAATGCTGGAGCTGAAGCCAACATAGCATATGGCCTTACAAATGCAAAAGAAGATATGAAATACGCTTTTTATGAACGTCAGCAACCCTATGAAGTACCCTTAAAAGCTGCACTATTTCATTTGAAAGCCTTAATGCAATACAATATGGATAAAAATAACATTGATTCAGCATTAGCATTGATTGATGAGGCTTTGAAAATAGATGCAAATTTTAATTTGGCAAGCTTAAGCAAGCAAGCACTCACATCACGAAAAGAACAAGAGGCAACTTCTACAGAAACCAAGAATTAATTCTTTTTGAATAAGAACTCAAAAAAAAGCGAACCAGTTGGTTCGCTTTTTTTAGTTTGTAGCCCCAAGAATGCAGAGACCCGTATTAAATTGCATGATAGGCAATAAATATCGTCTCAATTTGATCCAGTTACTTTTCTTTAACAAGAACTTTATCTTCTTTGTAAAAGAGGAAGAAATCTCAAGTATTTGCAGAAATATAAAAACAACACGTAGTTGCCTACTCCTCTTCCAATAGCGTTTTTAAATCTAAGGTGTCCTCGGTAATCAAATTCATTTGCCTCAACAATAGATTGTAGGAAGTAATAAGTTGTAATATCGATTCTTGGGTATCGATTCGGTAAATCAAATCTCCTTTCGTTTTTAAAATATAGGTATGAAACACCTTTTGCCTACTCTTTATTTGAGGCTTATTGAAAGGTTCTGGATAATCGGTTTCAGCTAGTACTTTTTGTTTTTCAATTAAATCATCAAGCACCAAACTTAAATCTTCTGTATTCCCTACATTATAGAGCGCATCAAAGCCCGTTGTTAGTAATCTGAACTCAGGCCAATCTTTGAGAACATCACTTGTTTTAGCATTTGGCTTCGTCTTTGGCGGCCAATTTTCTGTAGCAATCTGAAACTTGCTGTCATCTAAACGCTGTGCTTGATTTTTATCATTTTTACATGAGAATAATGCTAAAAGAAACAAGCTGTAAAATACTATTTTACCCATAAAGCGAATGTACAAATTTTAATAAAAGCTATCTTTAAGCTCAAATTCATTTAACTTCACTTTAATGCAAAAGAATATTCTAATTATTGGTGCCTGTGGGCAAATTGGAACGGAGCTTACATTCACACTAAGAGAAAAACACGGTAGTGATGTGGTTATTGCAAGCGATATTCGTGAGGGTAATGAGAGCTTAATGGAATCTGGTCCTTTTGAACTTTTAGATGCAACAGACTATGATGCCCTTGAAGAACTGATAGCCTACTATGAAATTGACGAAGTATATCTAATGGCAGCGATGTTGAGTGCGACGGCAGAAAAATTTCCAATGCGCGCTTGGAATTTGAATATGAATTCACTTTTTAACGTCTTGAATTTGGCCAAGGAAAAGAAAATTTCAAAAATTTTCTGGCCATCAAGTATCGCCGTATTCGGACCGAACACTCCGCGAGAAAATACTCCACAGAATACCATCATGGAACCTAGCACCGTTTACGGTATTAGTAAACAATCCGGTGAACGTTGGTGTGAATATTACCATAATAAATTTGAGGTAGACGTTCGCAGCATACGATATCCAGGATTGATAAGTTGGAAAACAATGCCTGGTGGAGGAACAACAGACTACGCTGTTGAAATTTATCACAAAGCCCTTTCTGATAAAAGTTATACCTGTTTTTTAAGTGCAAATACAAGTCTGCCGATGATGTTTATGGATGATGCTATTCGTGCTACTTTGGAACTGATGGAAAGTGATTATAATACGATCAAGGTACGATCGGCGTATAATCTTTCCGCCATGAGTTTTACGCCTTCTGAAATTGCGGCAAGTATTACCAAACATATTCCCGAATTCAAAATTAGTTACGAGCCCGATTCGCGCCAAGCTATTGCCGATTCTTGGCCTTCTAGTATTGATGACTCAAAAACACAAACAGACTGGGGTTGGAGAGCAGCATTTGACTTAGAGAGAACTACTGCTACAATGTTAGAAAACCTTAAAGTCTAATTTTTCTTAACACTGTTTTTAATGTTGGCTGTTTATTCACTTTGGTTAAAATTTGCCCAGACCCCTCCTTGTATGCCTGTTCCCAATTTAATGTTGACCGCAAAGAGAGGTTTCTCTTATTCATAACTAAGAGCTCATATGTTCTAATCATCATCTTCTCCATCAACCATATCTCTTAGATCAGGGGCCACTACCGCCTCTGGATCATCGTCATCAAAATCATCATAGTCAGCTTCGTCATAATTTTCCATAGTATACTCAAGCTTTTCGCTAATTTTAACCAGATATTTGGTGTCTGAAGTCAAGATTTCTACCGCTTCGATACGTTCGCCATGGGCGTTACGAAATGAAATAATATCGTCATCATCGTAACCATCTGGGTACCTCTCAACCGTTAGTTTCAATACTTCAGGCGTTAACTTCTTAAAATCAACAATAACCTTTTTTAAGTGCGAATGCTTATCCATAACTATAGCTTTTTAAATGAATTACAATGGCTGTTAAAAGCAGATCGATTCTGTTCGATTTGACCTAGTAAAAGAAATATAAAAATTTGAAAAAACAACTTTTTTAATTGATTTTGATACCATTTTTTTCAAAAAGTGTTGCTATTAAAAATTTAATACAAAATATTGACTATAAGTGACTTAATACTTATTTTTAAATCTTAATGATATATTATGACTGCACCTCAATCGAGTTTATTAGTTTTTAGTTTATTTCTTTCAAGTCTTTACACAACTTTAAGCGCTCAAATCGAATCTGGTGTCTATTATTTCAACGCTGATAATTACACAAATGAGTTAAAAATAGATAGTTCTTATTTTATTCATTCGGTTTACGAAAAATCACCTGCAAGGTTTATTAAAACTTCAGGTGGATTTTACACCGCTGAAAATGACACTTTAAAAATAGATTTAGAATTTCACTCAAACTACCGCTTAGATTCGCTTCGTACCTTAAGTTTTCCTTATAGAATTGAGAGCGGGAACTTGGTCATTCAAATGAATGATCAAATGAAATTTAAGAAACAACCAAATGCTAATCAAGATTTAGATGGCACATGGCTTTTTGCAACTCGTGGCCCTGATGAGGGGCAAAAAAGACGTGGTGAAGCTAACACTAGAAAAACGCTAAAATTTCTTCTCGATGGACGTTTTCAATGGATTGCTTTTGATACCGAAGGAATGCAATTCAAAGGAACTGGTGGTGGAAGCTTTTCGTCTGCCAATGGAATTTACACAGAAGACATTGAATACTTTTCTCGTGATAATAATCGCGTGGGTGCAAGTTTAGAGTTTAATTATGAAATCAAAGATGCTGACTGGCACCATACGGGTAAAAATAGCAAGGGTAATCCCCTGTATGAGATTTGGTCTAGACGATAATGAGCTCATAAAATATATGGTGATCTCAAATTAAATCGACCTATATCTACTCATAAACCTCCACGATCATTTCTACTTCAACGGCCATATTACCTGGCAATGAACCCATACCCACCGCAGCCCGTGCATGTCTTCCTTTTTCTCCAAAAATTTCAACCATCAAATCAGAATACCCATTTACAACTTTAGACTGATCGGTAAATTCGGGAATGGCATTTACCATTCCTTTTACCTTGACAATTCGTTTTACTTTGTTCAAATTTCCTAGCTCAGACTTTAAGACTGCCAATTGGTTAATACCCGCAACGCGGGCGGCCTCATAGCCTTCTTCAATCGTCAAGTCGGCACCTAACTTTCCAACAATATTTTTTCCATCTGCTTTTTTTGGTCCCTTTCCTGCCAAGAACAAAAGATTTCCCGTTCGAACGGCATGTACATAATTTGCGACTGGCGTTCCTGGCATTTTTAATTCAATACCTAGTTCCGTAAGTTTTGACTCCGGATTGTACTCAGGGTCTGTAGCTTCAGTAACAATCGTACGTTGAGTTTTAGCTTTTTCTTCGGATGGACTACAACTGAACAAAAGCAAAATGGTAAGGATAGCAAGTACTATTTTCATGGATATCTAGTTTTTATTATTCTAACTTCCAAAATACAATATTTCGGCTTGAAGCGTTTCCCTATTTCTCAATTGGATGCATTTTTAATAGTTCTGCAGGTGAATAAAAACCTTCTTTATCTTTGGTTTCTTCTCGAACGGCTCTCACCATTTCAGGCATGATCACAGATGCCTTATTATCAAAAGTGTTTCTCACAAAAGTTAATACGCTAGCTATTTCTTTATCGTCTAACATTCCTCCATAGGGCGTCATAGGCACCTGACCCGGATAGGTTTCTCCCATTAATTCAAGTGGCCCCATGAGTCCGTGTAAGGTCAGTTTTATCAATCGTTCTTTACTACCTGTGACCCATGGAGATTTTGCCAAAGGCGGAAATTGAGACGCACTTAACCCTTTTCCATCAGGTTGGTGACAAGTCACGCAAAACCCTTCACGGTTGTAAATTTCCTCACCCATCACGAAGAGTTCTTTTTCAGCACCTTCTAAATCAGTTTTGGTTCCTCTAGTTTCAGGATCTTGATCAATATTTACACCATTCAAATGAGCTATGGCAGCTTCCAAGGGTTTTTCCATCCAAGTATCTAATGGCATTTCTGCTGCTTTCTCTAGAATGGGAAGACCTACTTCTTTTGTTAGCCACGATGCCGCAACGAAAGCTTCGAGTCGTACTCGAGCACTCTCATCTTGTACTGCTGTCATTAACAAATCAGATGGGTTAGAAATCTGATGCCCTGAATACCGTAAGACTTTAACTGCGGCGGCTCTTGCTTTAAAATTTTTAGCTTTCAACAACTGGTGCAATAAATCAACATCCACCTGATTTAAACCCCATGTCACCCAAAGTGCTTCAAGAAGGTGATGCTCATACGCAACTTCATTTTGATCAAGGTCAGCAACCCATATTTTAATTTTCTCAAGTACTTTTTCGGCATCACGTGCTCGGAGCTCTCTTTTGGTTCGGTATCGTGTACGAAATTCAGGAAGTTTTAAATTATTCAAAAGTTCATCAATACTAGCATCAGCAACTTTGGCAGGTTTTACCAACGGTCTAGAGGGATAGGTGATACGATAAATTCGACCGTGCACATGGTCGCGTAATGGATCTCTGGCATTATGCTGCATATGACCTACTAGCACATTGTGCCAATCAACTACATACAAAGAACCGTCTGGGGCAAACTCCATATCTACAGGACGAAAATTGGTATCTGTCGATGTTACCAAATCTAGTCGATGTCGACTTTTGTACCCCGAACTATCCAAATCGTCTACGATTGAATGTTGCTTTGTACCTAAAAACCCAATGGTATTATGGAGTATCAAATCACCTTGAACCTCATCAGGAAAATGACGACTCGAAATGAACTCGAGACCTGATGTGGGACGAACGCGATGTTCTTCTTGAATCAAATTTTTTGGCAGGGGCGAAGATTGTCCATATCGCGATTTAATTGTCCCTGGTGTCATCCAAGTCATATCAGGACCCGAAGTATGTGCGAAGAAAGGTTGACCCCAATCGTCAAAGGCAATCCCCCAAGGGTTCGGAATTGGTAATTGTGCTGTGCGTTCTAAATGGTGTCGTTGTGGACTATACCGATAAAAACCACCATTGGTTGCGCGGACAGGACCATAAGCAGTTTCAACATTTGTATGTAGAAAAACTCCTTCTGCCATGTAAATAGCGCCAGATGGGTCAGCCGCAAATGCCCCAGCTGTATGGTGCGTATCATGATCATCGAATCCGCTTAGAATAATCTCTTTTTCATCAGCTTTATCATCTCCGTCATGATCTTTTAGTAAAACAAGGTTGGTTCCTTGAGATACGTATACTCCTTCAGGTGCGAATTCAAAACCAATGGTCAGATTTAAATCATCGACAAAGGTAGTTTGCTTGTCTGCCCTCCCATCCTGATCTGTATCCTCTAAAATAATTAATTTGTCTTGCGGCTTATGATCTCCTGGTTTGTAATGTGGATAAGAGGGCATTACACCCACCCACAGTCTTCCCTTGTTATCAAACGACATCTGTACGGGGTTCGCTAAATCAGGAAATTCTTTTTCGGAAGCAAAGAGTTCAATCTTATACCCATCTGCCACTTGAATTGTATTCAGTGCATCTTGCCCATATTTATAACCCTCTTCGACATTACCCATTCCGGGGTCATAGTTCGAGGTTACTTCAGGAAGCTCGATCGTTTTCGCATCTGCGGCAGCTATATCGAAACGTTGTCCCTCCGCAGCTTTCCAAATTGCAGTATCTCGAATAGAGATCATTTGATTTATTTTTTCCTTTTCAAACGGATAGTTGTCAGAACCAAAGGGATCGTAACGACGACCCCAAGCATGAACCCCATTTGGAAGTTTGATTTCATTATGCCAAAACCAGTTCTTATCAGTAACTGCCTCGTGAACACGTTTTCTATGGGCCTCAGATTTTGCTTTTAGTTGTCCGAAAACTGCATCAGCTAGAAATTCACCAAACTTTTGATACCCCAAATCGTTGAGTTGAAAACCGTCTGCGGTTAGTTGTGCTTCAGCGGTATCAAACCACTCTTTACTTGATGTAAAAGCATCAACAAAAAAGACACTGTCTTGAGCAGCCACTTGTTGCATCGCTTCGGTATACATTTTCAAGTTCTTATTTTCTTCAATGCCGTTTGGCAAATCCAAATTAGAAGAAAGATCTTCGAATGCTATGGGTGAGATCAGTGCCAATTGAGGCCTTGTTGAACCATTATAATGCTGTTTCTTGGTGTGTTCTATAAATGCGTGTAGCTCTTCTTTAAAGTTTTCAAGACCCTCTATACCTTCGAAAGACTCATTATATCCAAAAAAGGCCAAAATTATGTCAGCCTCTAAATTAGTTAGCCACTCATCTTCAGAAGGAAAAAAACCAATGCTTCCTGATTTATTGGATAATTCATTCTGATAAAAATTTTCAGCTTCTGGAAAAGCCCAAGGTTGATTTCGTGAGGAATGGGGTCGAAAACCTGCTGTATTTCCTGGGTCAGCCATATTTCGAATGATTAGAGCACTGTCAGGGTATCTTAAATACAGTTCTGTTTCGAAGTGCCCAAAATTCAACATTCGTGATGCTAAATTATTTCCAATTAGAACGATGTGATCATCCTTTTCTAAATGCAGCTTATCCTCTTCTTTCTCCATACACCCCGAAAAAATTAATACTATTAATATCACTGAATGTTTGAAAAAAGAGATCGTTTTCATAGCGCTGGTATTTTGACTTAACAATGTACTCAAAATTATACATAGTTCTTATGAAAGTGAAATTCACAAAACTTTAAAGCTAATTGTACTAAAAACCATAAGACAACAGCGAAATAATTATGATAATAGCAAAAAAGTGCTTAAACTTAGCTTCTTAAACAAAATCGCTTAAAAGCATCTAATACAACTAAATAATGGAGGATATTAATAAAAATAGGCTGTTTACAGCTTCATGTATTGCACTTTTAGTAACTGCAATGACCTTTGCAATTAGAGCAAGATTAGAGAGTGTATTTGGGCCCGAAGGTGTTGGCCTTACACTTGAACAAATTGGTTATGCTTTTACTCCTGCCTTTTGGGGTTTTACCATTGCAATGATTATAGGAGGGCCTTTAGTAGACTCTTTGGGTATTAAAAAGATCACCTCGATTGCATTTGTTATGCATGCTATTGGCATCGTAGCTACCATTTTAGCTAAAGACATGACCTCTTTATTCATAGCAACCTTATTTGTAGGTATAGGAAATGGTCTCATAGAGGCAGCCCTAAATCCAATGATTGCTTCAATGTATACAAAGGACAAAACAAAAATGCTCAACAGATTTCATGTTTGGTTTCCGGGAGGAATAGCGATTGGTGGAATTTTAGGTTGGCTTGTTATGGATGTTATGGGACTCTCATGGCAGGTAATGGTAGCTCTTTTATTTATTCCTTTGGTGATTTACGGATTTATGTTCTTTGGACAAAAATTTCCTATTACCGAACGCGTACAAATGGGTGTAAGTAATAGTAAAATGATCTCAAGTATCGGTAAACCACTCTTCATTTTTATGGTGATTTGTATGATGCTTACGGCCGCTTCAGAGTTAGGAACTACACAACGTATTGAATCATTATTGCAGGAGTCGGGTACGGTACCCCTATTAGTTCTTGTATTTATCAATGGCATCATGGCTCTAGGTAGAGCTTTCGCAGGTCAGGTTATTCATAAGCTACAACCCGCTGGAATGCTTTTGTTTTCGGCAATTTTTACGTTTTTAGGTCTTTGGCTATTGACCATCACCAGTGGAGCAATGATTTTTGCCGCGGCTGCAGTGTTCGCTGTAGGAGTAACTTTTTTCTGGCCAACAATGTTAGGCTTTGTAGCTGAATATCTACCACAAACAGGGGCTTTAGGTCTCTCAATTATGGGAGGAGCTGGTATGCTATCTGTCTCAATAGTACTTCCAATCATGGGGAATCTAATGGATAATGCAGGCCCAATAGAAGCATTACGAACCATGTCAATTTTACCAGCAATTTTAATCGCAGCATTTACTGGCCTGTACATTTACATGAAAAAACGAAACGTAAACACGACAGAAACAGAAGCTTAGTTGACGTGTCAAGATAAAATTTCTACAAACCCCTAATCAACGTTTTGAGAGGGGTTTTTTTTGTTGCAATGATCAAAATCTTTACCATGAGAAAAACAATCTTACTCCTCGTACTTAGCATATTATATTCTTGCAAAACGGATACGTCGAAATCAAAAAAGATTTTAAACCCTGATACTCCAACGGAATGGTTAGTTTTTGAAGGAAAGGGTTCCAATGCAAAACATATCGTTTTGGTTTCAGGAGATGAAGAATATCGTTCAGAAGAAGCATTACCACAATTGGCTAAAATACTTTCAAAACATCATGGTTTCAAGTGCACCGTACTCTTTTCTCAAAACCCCAAAAAACCTGGAATCGTCGATGCCAACTATACCCAGAATATTTCAGGGTTAGAAGCATTAAACAATGCTGATATGATGGTCTTATTTACCCGTTTTCGGGCCTTACCTGACGGACAAATGCGGTATTTTGAAAATTATTTAAAAGCGGGAAAGCCTCTGGTTGGTATTCGCACGGCAACACACGCGTTTAATTTTGAGAACGATTCAACTTCAAATTATAAACATTATAGCAACTATTATAAAGGCGATAAAAATGAGTGGACTGATGGTTTTGGTCGATTGGTACTTGGGGAAAAATGGCATACACATCACGGTCACCATAAACACCAAAGTACACGGGGAGTGATTGCTGAAGATGCTATGTCACATCCTATTACTAATGGGATCGAAAGTGGAAGCATTTGGGGGCCTACTGATGTATATGGTGTTCGTTTGCCTTTACCTGACGATAGTTATCCGATAATTCTTGGCCAAGTTATAGACAGAGCTGGTGACTTTGATGAGAATGATATATTTTTTGGAATGAAAGCCACTGATTCCATATTAGCTACCAAAAACAATGAAGGATTAACAGTAAATGATGTTTTAATGCCTATCGCATGGACGAAAAGCTATCAAATTCCCGAAGGGAAAAAAGGAAAAGCTTTTACCTCTACTATCGGAGCAGCTTCTGATCTGACTAATGAAAGTGTTCGAAGACTTTTAATCAATGGTGTTTTTTGGGCTATGAGTGAAACTGTTCCTAAGAAAGCAAATGTTTCTTTAGTTGGCAGTTATAATCCATCTGCTTATGGTTTTAAAGAAGAAGATTATTGGACAAAGAAACAGTTGAAAATTTCAAGTTTAGGGCAAATCAAAGAATAAATACTTATCCTAGATACCATTACCGTTTTCAAAAATTACATGGGCATCGCTCCACCATTTGCGTGTAAGGTATGTCCACTAATAAAACCTGCTTCCTTTGAGGCCAAAAACAAATAGGCATAGCCCATATCTTCGGGAGTTCCAATACGTTTGACCGGAATCATCGCAATACCGGCAGCAACCACCTCATCAGGCATCGAATCAGACATTTCAGACTTAATAAACCCTGGAGCTACCGCATTTACTGTGATATTATACTTGCCGACTTCTTTACACAACGCATGTGTAAAGCCAACAATAGCAGCTTTACTTGCTGAGTAATTGGTTTGTCCGAAGGCACCGGCAAAAGCATTCACAGAGGATGCTGAAATTATTCTGCCATAATTGGCTTCTTTCATATGTGGTAAAACCGCCTTAGCCGTAATATATAATGAATCGACATTTACGCGCATCACTTGATCCCACTCTTCTCTTGTCATTTTTAAGATAGAGCGATCTCTAATAATACCTGCATTGTTAATGAGCACATCAATCTTTGCGTGGTCTTTTATAATTTTAGCAACCGCTTCGTTTACCGCATCTTGATTGGTAACATCTACTTTTTGAAAAAATATACTACCACCATTTGCTGCTATGGCATCTGCGGTGTCTTGACCTTGATCCATAACATCCCATAAGGCAACCGTTGCTCCTTCTTTGCAGAATACTTTACATATACCCTCTCCGATTCCACGAGCTCCTCCAGTAACGATTACTACTTGTCCTTCTAATCTTTTCATATCTATTTTTCTTTACTGTATATGCTGTATTTAATTTTTCAAAACTTACTGCCGCATTAATCCTTCTTGAGCAACAGAAGCTATTAAGGTTCCGTTCTTATTGAATATGCTCCCTCTTGAAAAACCTCTTGAATTCGAAGCACTGGGGCTATCCATCGCATACAGCAACCAATCGTCAAAATCAATTTCACGATGAAACCAAAGCGCATGATCTAAACTTGCGTAAAAAGTATTGGTTTTATTCAAATGCTCTCGATGCGGTAAAGTCGCAGTAGTGAGTAGATTATAGTCTGACATATACGCGAGTAGCTGTTGCTTCATTGGTAAATCAGCAACAACTTTTTCGGTGGTGCGCACCCAAATATTATTAAATGGTGGTCCGTTTTTAGATAATTTTGTGGTCACTTTATCGATGGTCTTAAAGCTAAATACCTCGGGCAATACCATTTTAAGTCGATAATACACCTTAGGATCTAATTCTTTCAACTCTTCAATTTGCTCCAAACTGGTTGATAGATTGTTTGGAGAAACAATGTTTGGCATAATAATTTGGTGATCAACGCCTTCTTGTTTCAATTGAAAAGAAGCTGCCATATTAAATATCGCATTCCCATTCTGCTTGGCTACGACACGACGGGTTGTAAAACTACCCCCGTTGCGTATGGTATCGACTTCATAGGTAATCGGTATGTCTAAATTTCCTCCTAAAATAAAATACCCATGCATAGAATGCGCTATTCGATCTTCAGGAACAGTTCGATATGCTGCATGAAGTGATTGTGCCAATACTTGCCCTCCGAAAACACGACCCCACGGAGCTTGGTAATTTTCACCTTTAAAAATATGATCATCAAGCTGTTCTAAGGTAAGTAACTTGATGAGTTCTTGAATTGTTTTCATATGTCTTTAGGTCTAGATATTGAGCACTCTAAATATAGGGCTTTTATACAGCTTGAGATGCTGTAAGTTCATATCGAAAAACAAAAAAGCCAGTCTTTCGACTGGCTTTTGTTGCTCCCCCTCTTGGGCTCGAACCAAGGACCCTCTGATTAACAGTCAGATGCTCTAACCAACTGAGCTAAGGAGGAATGTTTACTACTTTAATCGCTTAAAGCGGCTGCAAATATAATTGTTTTTTAAAATACCGCAAACAAATAAAACGTGATTTTAAAGGCTTACAGAAATCTTTTAACGATATTCCAAATATCATTACCGAAAACTAATGCCATAAGGCCCATCACAATGATAAAACCTACAATCTGACCTCTTTCTAAAACTTTCTCGCTGGGCGGTCTTCCAGAGATGATTTCGTACAATAAAAACATCACGTGCCCACCATCAAGAGCAGGTATTGGCAGTAAGTTTACAAAAGCTAACCAAACCGAAAACATCGCTAAGAAACTCCAAAAGAAATTCCAATTCCATGAAGGCGGCATCATCTCTACAATACCAATGGGCCCTTTTACCGATTTATACGCTTTGGTCTCTGTATTAAATATAATTTTAAATTGTCTTACTTGCTTGGTTAAAACTTCAATGGTCTTATTAAAACCTGCAGGTATCGAAGCAAGAAAACCATATTCATCAGTAACCATTAAATCTTCTACGCTTGGCCCTACACCAATAGTTGAATCTTTAGCAACCGTTAGTTTTATTTCTTTGGGAGAACCATCTCTATTTATGGACAAGGTCACTTCTTGATTTGCTAAGGCAGGTATTCTATTCGTAAATTCACTCCAGTAGTTAATGGGTTGTCCATTCATTCCAAGCACGATATCTCCAGATTGAAGTCCTGCTTTTGCTCCTGGCTTGTTAGGAACTACACTGTCGATGATTGCTTTTTGGCGATACGATAAAAAGCCCCTACCTTGACGTGCTAGAACGTCTGCTAGTGCTTTTGGAGGAATAGGGAAGTTCACTTCTCGACCATCTCTGTTGACGGTAATATCATCTCCTAAAAGAATATCAAGACTTGCATCGGTGAATTTTTTTGCTTTTTTTCCGTCAATCGCTATGATTTGATCCCCTGATCGCAATCCTATTTTCTCTCCTATGGAATCTACTAAAATTCCGTATTTCAAACTATCTGCAGGGATGTATCTATCACCATTGCTAAAAAGTAGTCCTGAATAAATAATCCATGCTAGAAAAAAGTTAACCGTAACCCCACCTAACATGATGATCAAACGTTGCCAAGCTGGTTTGCTGCGAAATTCCCAAGGTTCTGGTTCTTTCTTCATTTGTTCGGTATCCATACTTTCGTCAATCATACCGGAAATCTTAACGTAACCACCCAATGGTAACCAACCGATACCCCATTCCGTCTCTCCAATTTTCTTTTTGAACAGCGAATATTTCCAATCAAAAAACAAGTAAAACTTTTCAACTCTAGTCTTGAACCATTTTGCAGGGAGGTAGTGCCCAAACTCGTGTAATATTACAAGAATGGAAATAATTAGAACAAAAGTTAATATCTGAATGAGTAATCCCATGTATGACTTCTAAAATTAAAACGCACAAAAGTACATTTTTACAAGGTCTTATGAAAAGAAACTATGATGACCTCATGGTTTTTAAGAAAGTTTTAGCAGCAGTATGTATTGAAATTTTTGAACGACCAATCGTGCTGACGTATCTTTGTAAAAAATTGTAATGCGGTCTTTTTTTGCAAAGTTTAAGTTTTTTGGAGTGGTACTTTTCTGTCTTTCTGCAGTTATTATTTACCTCTTCTATAATGCGCTTCAACCTAAAAAAGTATTACCTATATATCAGCCCTCAAGTGTAAACCCTGAACTGGTAGATACATCAATTCAACATGTCAAAAAGTATCATACCATTGCTGATTTTGAATTAACCAATCAAAATGGTAAAACCGTTACCCAAGCGGACTACGACGGTGCCATTTATATTGCCGATTTCTTTTTCACAACCTGCCCCACGATTTGCCCTATTATGACAAAAAATATGGTAGAGATCCAGAATCGTACTAAAAATGAAAATATAAAATTGCTTTCTCATTCGGTAACTCCAGATATTGACTCGGTGGCGCAACTAAAAAAGTACGCGATAGAAAAAGGCATTGACGATCGTAGATGGAATTTAGTAACCGGTGACAAAAAACAAATCTACGAACTCGCAAGAAAGTCGTATTTGGCCGTCAAAACCGATGGTGGCGGTGGTCCGTTTGACATGATTCATACCGAGAACTTTATTCTAGTTGACAAAGAACAACGTATCCGAGGATTTTATGACGGTACACAAACCGAAGAGGTAGATCGATTAATGGAGGACCTAGAGGTTTTAAAAGCCTCCTACGTTCCCTAGTTCGAAAAACTTTCTTGTCAAATTTGCGTTTGAACTTAACACTTCAATTTTTTAAATTTTAACTCTAAAATTTGCACTTTTTCTCTTACTTTTGCGCTCTTACTTATAATCAATCTAAATAAAAATTGGGTACAACGGTAGCAGATTTAAAGCAAGGCCAAAAAGGCATTATCAAAGAGTTTGTTGATGACCTACTACCCATTAAACTTTTGGAATTAGGTTGCCTACCTGGTAATCAAATAGAATTAGTACAAGTCGCCCCGTTAAAAGACCCTATTTATATTAACGTGAATGGATCACATATTGCCATTCGACGTTCAACAGCCCTTCAAATTGAATTAGAAATAGTTGAAGACCCTTTTCTATGAGCAAACAGATTAATGTGGCACTTATGGGAAACCCGAATACGGGTAAAACTTCTGTTTTTAATCAGCTTACAGGTCTCAATCAAAAAGTAGGAAATTACCCAGGCATTACCGTTGAAAAAAAAGAAGGTATCTGCAAATTAGATCGCGGTGTAAAGGCTCATATTCTTGATTTGCCAGGCACCTACAGTCTCAATACAACCTCACTTGATGAAAGTGTAGCGGTTGAAATTCTTCTTAACAAAAAAGATAAGAATCATCCAGACGTCGCAGTGGTTATTTCTGATGTTGAAAACCTCAAGCGTAATCTATTACTATTTACCCAAATCAAAGACCTGAAAATTCCGTGCATATTGGTCATCAATATGGCAGATCGAATGTCTAGAAAAGGTATTTCTATTGATATAGAACAACTTGAAGATCGTCTTGACACTAAAGTTGCCTTAGTTAGTACTCGAAAAGCTACAGGAATACAGTATTTAAAGGATTTAATCGCCGATTATAAAAATTTATCGAAACAATCGAATATTGATCCCACAGTAATTGCACCAGACTATTTTGAAAAGCTTCAAAAGACCTTTCCCAATGAAGATCTATATAAGTTATGGTTGGTAATTACTCAAGATGTTAACTTTATGCCGATTGAGAAATCAATCATACCCGACACCTCTTCTTTTGCCACAAAATCAAAATCTGAATTAAAGAGATTGCAGCAAAAAGAAACTATTTTAAGATATCAGTATATTAATGGTATTCTAAAGGAAACCTATAAAGTAGACGTTAACGCTGCTAAAGGCTTCAGAGCCACTTTTGATAAGATTCTTACTCACAAGGTTTTTGGATATCTAATTTTCTTTTTGATTCTACTTACAATTTTTCAAGCCATTTATGAATGGAGTAGTATTCCTCAAGATTACATTGATGTTTTTTTTGCATCGGCCAGCGAGTGGGTAAAAAGTACCTTGCCTTCAGGGGCTTTCACTAATCTTTTAGCTGAAGGTATCTTGGCTGGTATTGGAGGTATTGTCATTTTCATTCCGCAAATTGCTTTTTTGTTCTTTTTCATATCGTTACTGGAAGAATCAGGCTATATGAGCCGGGTTGTCTTTTTAATGGATAGATTGATGCGCCCGTTCGGGCTCAGTGGAAAAAGTGTCGTGCCCCTAATCTCAGGTACTGCGTGTGCCATTCCAGCGGTTATGGCAACCCGCACCATTGAAAACTGGAAAGAACGTCTGATAACAATTTTAGTGACGCCTTTTACCACTTGTTCAGCTAGACTTCCCGTGTATTTAATTATCATTTCTTTGGTGATCCCTAAAGGACGTTTTATTGGCCTAAGCTATCAAGCCTTAACCTTAATGCTCTTATACCTCATTGGTTTCGGCGCTGCTATACTCTCAGCAATGGTTTTAAACAAAATTCTAAAAATTAAAAGCAGGTCATTTTTCGTGGTAGAAATGCCCAGCTATAAACTACCTCTACCCAAAAATGTAGCTTACACCGTTTGGGAAAAAACAAAAAGTTTTGTTTTTGGTGCTGGAAAAATAATATTAGCTATTTCCGTAATTCTTTGGTTTTTAGGCTCGAACGGAATTTCAGATAATTTCAAAAACGCTGAAACTATCGTCAAAAATAAAATTGAAACCCAAGGCTTAACTGAATTTAATCAATCAAGTATCGCTAGTGACTTGGCAGATTACAAAGCCAGATTAAACGATAGCATATCCAAGAAAAAGTACATCATTAGTGTAGCTACTTTGGCGGACTCGTTGGCTATTAAAAAACAAGAATTGTTTGAATCAGCACAGCTTCAAGAAATTTCTAGTTTTAAATTAGAGAATTCATATATCGGCTATGCAGGAAAAGCTATTGAACCCATTGTAAAACCTCTTGGGTACGATTGGAAAATCGGGATTGCCGTGCTGACATCGTTTGCGGCTAGAGAGGTTTTTGTTGGTACCTTGGCTACTATTTATAGTGTAGGTAGTGGTGAAGAAAATACGGATACCATAACGCAAAGAATGGGTGCAGAAATAAATCCTCAGACAAAACAACCAGTTTTTAATCTAGCCTCTGGTATCTCACTTTTACTTTTTTATGCTTTTGCGATGCAATGCATGAGTACCTTAGCGGTGGTAAAGCGTGAAACCAATACTTGGAAATGGCCTGCCGCGCAGCTGGTATTTATGAGTGTTTTTGCCTATATTGTTGCTTTAATAGCTTATCAAATTATAAAATAACATGGAAATTCTTCAACTCGTTTTAGTATATCTTACCTTAACTATTTCAGTAGGCTATCTCGTGAAGAAATTCTTGCTACCTAAGACAGTATTGACATTCTTTGGTTCAAAAAAAACAAATTCTAAGGCCTGGGGCGAAGATGGATGTGGATGTCATTAGTTTTCTTTTCCCTTATAATTCTTCCGCTTTCTTTTAACAAATTATGCTATTTTAAGTCTTGCTAAGACCGTACGGAAATAGTTAAAAAAACAATAAATTCATATTAAAAAAATCAAAAAGCCTGTGATTGGTCAAAATGCTATGCCGTTTTTTGTTTTATCAATCCTCCATAAACAATTTATGAGCAAGATTATTACGCCATTCCTACTGTTTACTTTTCTTTTAATTTCCACGTATGGCCAAGCACAAATACTCACTTCGGTAATTGTTGATTCTGCAACACTAAAACCAATACCATACGTCACCGTACAACTAAAGAACAAAGGCGTTATTACTAATGAGGAAGGACGATTTACTTTTCAACTCGACAACACCATTCAACCAACAGATTCGCTTTTTATCTCTTGTATTGGCTATGCTTCTATCGGCAGACCTTTAAATTCATTTACTGAGAATCAAATTACTATGGCTGCAAAAGCTATTGATCTGAACCCTGTTATTGTCACAAACAAAAATTATACCCCCAGAGAAATCATCGAATTGGTAGAAGACAGTATTGTAAAAAACTACAATTTAGGACTCGCCAAAAAAAGAGTTTTTCTACGTGAGACGTATAGCAATCGTATTTTAAAAACAGATTACAAGCTCAAAAAGTCTACTATAAAAGAATTCAACAAAGCGTTTATTGACAACTTGATCCAGCAAATACCTTCAAGCAGTACGGTGTATAACGAAGCACTGGGTGATCTCTACGGAGGCAGTGACGGCGACGAACAAAAACTAGATCTTATCAAAGCTTCTGAACTCTATGACAAAAGTTTAGAGCTAGATTTTGAAGTTTTAGAAGATAAGTTCAATAAAATCGTCAAAGAAAATGTAAAGACAGATTCTTATTTTAAAGTAAAATCTGGCCTTTTTGGAACTAAGGTAGAAAGCGGAGAACTCTTTGAGTCTGAGGTTGATTCAACCGATGTAGCCGCATTAAATAAAAAACTGGAGGAAGAAAAAAAGAACAAAGGAGAACGTAAAAAGTTCTTTGCCAAATACAAAAGACAAACGATGGGTAATCTTTATGAGAACCTACCTGTTTTTGAGGACACTGACTACAATGTGATTTTCAAACCAAATAGATATGAGCTGACCTTAGACGATTTCACCTATTTAGGTGACGCTGCAGTTTATGTCATTAGCTTTAAACCCAAAAGATCTGAAGACTATAAAGGCAAATTATTTATCAATTCTGATGACTTTGCGCTAATACGCATGGACTTCGAGAATGTGAAGTCGCTTCGCGACTTTAGTCTTTTAGGCGTTTCAATCAATGAATATTTAGCAAAAGGAAAAATCATTTTTACAAAAGGAGATGATCAAAAATATCATTTGAGTTACTATGATATTGAAAAAGGCATCCGTGCTGGTTTCAAAAGGCCACTAAAAATTATTGAGTTAAATAAGGTCGTAAAGGGAAGAAACAAACAAAACGAACTCTCAATGAAAGTTGACGCTGCCTTCGGTAATCGAAATCGATATGAGTTGGTCGTATTTGACGAAACACCAATTAGCACTAGCACTTATGAGGCTTTTAAAGAAGATAACACTGTACTTCCCACATACATGCCTAACTACGATCCTGAATTCTGGAAAGGTTATAATATTATTGAGCCCAATCAGGCAATCAAAACATTTACTTCCATCGGTGAAATCGAAGAATAACAAAAAGTAGTAGTCCTCTATATAAAATCGCATCAAAAGTATTTGGTGCGATTTTTTTATGTCTTGATGTAACCTTTTGTAATTTCCTGACTATATAATATTGAAGACCAACAAAAGAGACATTTTTTGGAAAACTTGACCGACGAAATTCTAATGTTAAAAGTTGCAAACGGAAATTTAGACTTGCTCAAAATTCTTTTTGATCGTCACCATAAACATGTATTCAATTTTATATACAAAATGTGCAGCGATCGAATGCTGAGTGAAGACATAACTCAAGAAGTATTTTACAAGCTAATGAAGTATAGAACCTCATATAATAATGGAAAATTCGTGTCTTGGTTATTTACAATTGCTCGCAATAGTTTAAACACACATTTTAGAAGAGTTTCAACACATGATGAAGATTTAGATACTGTTGCATATAAACTTGAAGATGAATCAGCAGAAAAAAAAGATTATTCTGATTTACATCATGCGATAAACAAGCTTGAGACTTCTGATAGAGAATTGGTCATTTTAAACCGTTTTCACGAAATAAAATATGAAGATTTGGCTGAAATTGTAGGAAGCACACCTGGAGCAGTAAAAACAAAAGTAAGTAGAGCACTGAATAAATTAAGAACCATTTATTTTCAAAATTCATACTAATGGATAATAACCACATATCAGAATTATTGCCAGCATACCTTGACAAAGCCCTAGATAATGAGCAACAACATGTGGTAGAACAGCACTTGGAAAGTTGTTCAATATGCACCGCAACATTAGCAGCTTTACGTAAGCTGAATCTTGCTTTTGAAAACGAATCTGAAATAAGTCCCAGCACACAACTAAGAGCGAATTTCTTTGAGCAAATAGCACTGGAAAAAGAAAATAATTCAAAAGTGGTGAACCTTGATTCGGTAACCAAGCGCAGTAAACATAATTGGATAAATAACATGTTGAAAATAGCCGCTAGCATTGTTTTATTAGTTGGGGTGTATTTCTTCGGAAGACAGCAAGAAAGTCAAAGATCGGATAATCAAATTGCGATATTGAACACTGAAAAAGCAGCATTTAAACAGGCAGCAATGCTATCGTTGATGGAAAATAAATCAGCGAGTAGACGAATTCAAGGTGTTAATTATATGCAAGAATTTGACCAGCCCGACACCGCTATTGTTGCTGCACTAACCGACCGAATGCTCTACGATGAAAATACCAATGTACGAGCAGCTGCGGTTGAAGTTTTAGCAAACTTTACGAGCTCAGAACAGGTAAAAAATACATTTATTGAAGCTTTAAAAGTAGAAAAAGACCCTGGTATTCAAATCGCTATCATTCAAACCTTAGGCAGAATACAAGAGAAAAAAGCAGCAAAGCCAATGCAAAAATTATTAGATCAAGAAGAAACACAGCCTTTTGTAAAAGAACAAATTGAATCAGTATTAACCACAATTATATAAAAACCTGTGCTAAGCGCAGTCGAAGTATCAAAAAACGAAATATCATGAAAAAATTAATAGTATTCTTATGTACGTGTGTGCTAGCGATAAACGCCCAAGCACAATCGGATTACACAAAATCACTTAATGGAATTGAATGGGTGAAAATTAAATCACGATCAGAAATTACCATAAAAACACACGACAAGAACGAGATTTTAATTAAAGCCTTAAATCTAGCACCAATTCCGAGTAAAGCAAAAGGCCTCAAACTTGTTGGAATTGGGGGAGAAGACAATACAGATATTGGTTTTAATGTTGTTCAAACCGGTAATGATCTTATTGTTGAGAGTGTTCGTAAATCTGGCGGCGCAGAAATATATCTGCCAAAATCTCAAAATGTGTCCGTGACAAACACTTGGGATGGCGATATCTATATTGAAGGGTTTACGGGAGAAGTGGAGGCAAATGCAAAACTAAACGGGGGACTCACCATGTCCAATATCTCTGGACCTATTACCGCATATGCTTTAAATGAAGATATAAAAGTTGTATTTAATACCATCAATCAAAACTCTCCAATCGTAATTCGCACCACCAATGGAGAAATAGACGTTACCCTACCAGAAAATACTAAAGCAGATTTAGAATTAAACTCTTGGAACGGGGACGCTTACACCAATTTTGAGTTGAAAAGACCCGATAGAGACGGATTAAAATCCATTTCAGGCAAAAATGTAAAAGGTGCTATAAATGGTGGCGGTGTGAGTATACAATTAAAGTCTACCAACGGAAACATCTATCTAAGAAAAAAGTAATCATCAATCTTTAAAAACAAACAGTCATGAAGAATTTAATCCTCACTTTAGCACTAGGCCTAACCAGCCTTTGCGTCAATGCTCAAAAAATTATTGAAAAGAATATCGATTACAAAAATCAATATATCGATGTTGAAGTAAAATTTGCCAATCAAATTGAGGTAAAAACATGGGATCAATCAAAGGTCTATTTCAAAGCAGATATCACCACCAAAGACGGTAAATTTTTAGATAAATACGAACTCAATATTGATGAGGGATCAAATATCATTTCCATTGTATCAAAGGCCGAATCGTATTTCAAGGCATATCATGACGATTGGAATAAAAGAAACCCCAATAAAAAAGAACGGTACTACTTTAATTCAGAAAATATGTACACTTTCAATTATGTACTCTATGTACCTCAAAACGCTAAGTTTAAAATTAGTAGTATTAATGGCGATTTAAAATCTGACATTATAGAAGGTGAGTTTGAAGCTGACCTCATCAATGGAAATATTGATATTGCCAAATATTCAGGAAACTTAGACCTTAGCACTATTAATGGCGAAATAGATTTAAAAATGGTTAACGCTAAATTATCTGCGGAAACTATTCACGGCGATATTTATGCTGATGAAAAGCTAAAATTTACTTCTGCCAATAGATATGTAGGACAGAAAATAGCTGGCGTCTTGGGCACAGGTTCTAATAGACTACAATTAAATACAATCAACGGAAATATGTATCTACGTCTATAGTCGGACGATAATATTTTCTGGTAAATTTGTTAAAAATGTCTTAAATACTATCAATTCTGTAACTACTTCATTTTTTCCAAGTCTTTAAGTCACATCAATCATCAATCGATAACATGAAGACCAACATTCTTACTGTTTGCGCAATAATCATTGCGCAAACAGTACTTTTTTCTCAAGATTCTACTGACGTCGTTATCCAACGCACATACACCACAAAATTTTTAAATGAAACCTTAGCACCTGAAATAGATGGTCACCTTGATGATGATGCTTGGGATGTGGTGGAATGGGAAGGTGATTTCGTCGAACGAAGACCCGATGAGAATACAAAACCAGACCATTCTACAAAATTTAAAATCATTTACGATCAAAAGTTCCTCTATGTCGGAATACGGGCCTATGACAGTGACCCCGATAAAATTGAAATGCGTCTCTCTAGACGTGACGGATTTCAAGGGGATTGGGTAGGCATTTTTATTGATAGCTATCACGACAAACGAAGTGCCTTTGGTTTCATTACGACAGCCGCAGGTGTAAAAGCAGATTTTTTTAGCTCAGAAAACGGTAATAATGAAGATGAAAGCTGGAATCCGATATGGTATACCAAAACCAGTACCGATGAAGAAGGCTGGACCGCCGAAATGAAAATCCCTTTTAGTCAATTGAAATTTGGAAAAGCCAAGGAGCAAGTTTGGGGCATTCAAGTAGATCGTCAATATTTCCGCGGAGCAGAAAGATATGCTTGGCAACGTATTAAACAAGACACCCCAGGTTTCGTAAGTGAATTTGGCCTTTTAGAAGGATTAATCGATTTAGTACCACAAAAACAGCTTGAGATACAACCCTATACCGTTGCTAAACTAGAAACATTTGAAGCTGAAACGGGCAATCCTTTTCGAGACGGAAGTGAAAGTCAAATCACAGGTGGACTAGATGCGAAAATTGGAATCACCAATGACCTTACTTTAGATCTTACCGTAAACCCTGATTTTGGTCAAGTGGAAGCAGATCCTTCGGCTATTGCCCTAGACGGATTTCAAATATTTTTCAGAGAACAGAGACCATTTTTTGTTGAGAATAGCAATATTTTTGATTATCGTGTTAGTAAGTCTGAAGCGGGTAATACCTTCGGATTTGATAATGTTTTCTATTCCCGTAGAATTGGAAGGAGTCCGCAAGGATTTCCTGGCACAGAAGATGGTGAATTTGTTGATCAGCCTGAAAATACTGAAATACTAGGTGCAGCAAAATTTAGCGGAAAAACCAAAAATGGTTGGTCTATAGGAGTTTTAGAAAGTGTTACCGCAAAGAAATATGCCTTTATTGACAACAATGGCGAGCGAAGAAAGGAAGTAGTGGAACCTTTATCCAATTATTTTGTAGGCCGACTTCAAAAAGACTTTAATGACAGAAACACATTTGTCGGTGGCATTTTTACAGCTACGAATAGAGATAGATTAACCCCTGAACTGAATTTTCTACACGAATCTGCCTATACAGGAGGTTTTGATTTTAAACATCAATGGCAAGAGCGCGATTGGTATGTTGGTGGTAACATTATTTTCAGTAATGTTACAGGTAGTACTGAAGCCATTACAAATACCCAACAATCAATAACTCATCTATTCCAGCGAGTAGGAGCCGATCATGTTTCAGTCGATGAAAATCGAACCTCGTTAACAGGGACCGGTGGTAATTTACAACTTGGAAAAGTAGGAAATGGAAATTGGAAATTTGAAACTGGTGCCACCTGGCGTTCGCCAGAATTAGAATTGAACGATATTGGTTTTCAACGTCAAGCAGATGATATTCGACACTACACTTGGATAGGCTATCAAACTCTGAAGCCTACAGAAACATTTCGT
>CALHCJ010000043.1 GCA_937936275.1 uncultured Flavobacteriaceae bacterium | reverse complement strand
TGTTATTCAACTAGCAGATGCAGCGGTTACCTTAGAAAAAATTAATCAAAACGGAGCAGTCGATGGAGATGTACTACGATGGGACGATGCTGCTAACGCTGGAGTGGGCGGATGGACAACATCATCTGCTGCAACGCATGTTGGACCTGCAAATTCTGTGTTTTTTGCTGATGCAACAACGGGGGAACCAGTAACGGCTATCAATCCTCTTAATGCACCAAGTTTTGAATGGAATCAGGCCGCTCGTTTTGGATACGGTCAATTACAAATCGGACTTGATGGAAGTACTGCTCCTGATGATGTTAGTAAAGTGATAATAGCGGAAACGCCTGAACCCGGAAACGATATAGCTTACCCTCTATTAATACAAACCTCTGCGCCTGCAGTTGCTAATTCTAGTACTGGAATATTATTTTCCCCCGAAGACTACGCACCAGGTGCATTGGCTAAAGGAGCTTTGATCTACCAAAGAACCGGTGATTGGGCAACTGGTGATTTTCATTTTCTTCAAACGGCCTCAACAGGAGAGGCAAAACCAACAACTGCCGATAAAGCATTCTATATTAAAAATAACAAAGACATTATTATATATGGTGGAATAGAGATCAATGGTGATGGTTTAGGTGCTGCAGGCGAAGTATTGACCTCCACTGGTACTGGTGTGCAGTGGGCTGCAGCAGGCGGAGGAGCTGACGATCAAGATGCTACCGAAGTAGATTTGGCAGTCCCTTTCGACATAGATGGTGATACTAATGATGAAACAACGGTCGAACAAGCCATCATCGCTTTAAACGCAACAAGTTCTGATGATCAAAATGCTTCGGAGATAGATCTAGTCACACCTGTTGATATCGATGGTGATACTACTGATGAAACTACAGTGGAACAAGCCATTGCTGCACTTGCAGCTGCATCAGGTGGAGAAAACTTGTCAAATACAAATCTCACACAAACTACCGGGGAAGATCGAACTTATGATTTGAACGGAAGTGATCTCTTTTACACTGGTGCTGGAAATATCGGGGTTGGAACAGTAACTCCGCAAGCTAAATTTCATGTATCTGGCGGACAGGTCCGAGCTGCAACTTTCTCAGCAGGGTCAGGTGATTTAGCCTATCGTTTTTCAGACGATCCTGATACTGGCATGTATAGTCAAGTTGCTGATCAAATAGGTATAAAAACTGGTGATCAAGAAATAATAGTTTTTGAGGAAACCGTTGCGAATGGTCTAGAAATTACTGCCAAAGGGAGTTTAGAGCTTGATGACCAATTAATCGATATTACAGGGAATGCTGGAACCAATGGGCAAGTCTTAACCTCCACTGCCGTTGGCACCGAATGGAAAACTCCTGACGTAGTGCACATGGGTAAAGCTAATGGAGCCAATAGTATTAACGTTAAGAATGCCACAATTTCTGGTGGTGGTGGAACAAATACTGTTACTTTTGATACACCTAGACCCAATGCAGACTACATAATTCAACTTGCTGCGCAAGGAGATTTTAGAATATTTATTACTAACCAAACTGCAGCTGGTTTTACCGTTGAAACGATTAATAACGGAAATGATCTTACAGAGGTAACTATCTGGCATTTTACAGTTTTAGACTTTTAACCATGAAAAAAACACTCTATATTCTATGTGGATTTTTCGTGTTGGTGACCAATGCCCAAACCGCGCTGTACAATTCGGGAAACCTTCAAATACATACCGAAGGTCAAATGGGATTTCACATTGATTTAATCAATGATGGTTCTTTTGATGAAAACGAAGGCTTAGCTGGTTTTTATGGCGATTTACCCTTAACCGTTTCAGGTGTTTTTGCAGCAACCTTTTTTGATATTGAAATCTCAAACCCTGATAATGTTCGTCTAAACACGAGTTTGAATAGCAGAAATAGCACAAACTTTATTCTAGGAGATTTTTTTACGCCGAGAGCTCAGACCGATAACTATTTAAATTTTCTCGAGAATGGTATTACGAATGGCAGTGGCGACATTTCAAAAGTTGATGGCTATGCAGCGGTTTCTAATCAACAAAATTTCACATTCCCTGTTGGAGATCAAGTCTTCTTGAGACCACTTGCACTACAATCGAACGGAGTAAATACATTTGCAAAATGTGCCTATTTCTTTGAAAACCCAAATAGTCCGTCCACGTTTAGCGAGAGTTTTGATACGAACCAAAAAGTGGCTTCTTTAGGTGAGGTAAGTACTCGCGAATTTTGGAAAATAGAAGGTACAGTACCCTCGACGATTCAAATCACTTGGAACAATCGTAGCAACATAGGAGCTATAGTAGATGACCCCTCATCACTAGGCATTGTCGGGTGGAGAAAATCAACAAATCAATGGGTAAGTATAAGCGGAGGACCTGGAGTGGGTGATCTTACGCAAGGTTTTGTTACTTCGACAACTTTTATACCCGACGATTATGAGATTATCACTTTTGCGGGTAATTTAGGAGAAGCGAGTGAATTGATTCAAACGGATAATTACTTTGTTAGTCCGAACGGGGATGGTGTTAATGATGCCTTAGAAATTGAAGAAATCAACCTATCTCCTAATAATTCTCTCAAAATATTTGACCGCTATGGGCTTAAAGTATTTGAAATGGAGAATTATTCCAATACTGAATTCACAGGGGTAGCAAATACAAACAATTTTGTGATTGCAAAAGACAAAGGTCTTCCTTCTGGGGTCTATTTCTATATTATTTCTTTAGAGGATATTGGACTCGATTTTCAAGGCTTTTTATACTTGGCTAGAGAATCAAACTAACTTCGCTTTCGATCTTTGTATACTTCGTTTTACTAAGAATACTAACGATTCTACGAGACTGCTTGTTCCCACAGCGGATTATATTTACTTTTATAGCAAGAACGCATATAATACTTTGTCTTTGGCAACGTTTTTGTATTAGTCATTCTCAAAAGCAAACCATTCGCTATGAAACGTAGATCATTTATCAAAAGAAGCAGTACCGCAGGATTAGGACTAGCTCTAGCACCAACCATAATTTTCCCAAAAGATTTAGAGTATTCTATTTTAGAACTCATGGGCAAAGAAGATATAGAACTGTATGGTGAAGGTATCAACCTTAGAGCCGAAGCACATGATGCTTTTGTTGAAATGAAAAAAGCGGCATATAGCGATGGTATTGATCTTAAAGTGGTTTCAAGCTATCGTAACTTTGAACGTCAAGAAGGTATTTTCGAAAGAAAATTTATTCGCTACACCGAAGAAGATGGAATGGAACCCCTGGCCGCGATTGACAAAATTATTGAATATTCTACCATACCTGGTACCAGTAGACATCATTGGGGAACTGATGTTGATCTAGTAGACGGATACCGAAAAGTTGAAGGAGACGTCCTTGTCCCCTCAAAGTTTGGTGAAGGCGGACCTTATGAAGATTTTAAAAAATGGATGGACGAAAATGCCAAAGTATTTGACTTTCATTTAGTATATACCGATAATCCTAAAAGAAAAGGGTTTAAATATGAGCCTTGGCATTATAGTTTTGCTCCCATTTCAGTTCCTATGTTAACTGCATTTCGAGGTAAGAATATTATGCAACTCCTTCAACAAGAAACATTTGAAGGAAGCGAGCACTTTACGAAAGGTTTTATTCAAACCTACGTTCAAAACAACATTTTAGACATAAATAAAGAACTTTTATAGGTCTTTTATACCTTTTTTGTACCTTACTTTCCTCTTAGAACACTACACATCATGAACAGAGGAAGTTGGAAAATCAGAATTTTTATAGGGCTTGCTATTGTAGCTTTTGCGTTTTTTAAAAAATGTAGCAATACAGAAGAGAATCCTTATACAGGACGATCACAGCATATTACGATGGATCCTCAGCAAGAAATCGCAATTGGTCTTGAGAGTGCCCCTCAAATGGCCCAACAGCATGGTGGTTTGTACCCAGACGAACGTCTTCAAAAGTATGTAGATCAAGTGGGTTACAAACTCGTACAGAATAGTATTGCTCGAGAAACACCTTATAAGTTTGAATTTCATCTATTAGCCGATGATCAAACGATCAACGCGTTCGCCTTACCTGGTGGGCAGTGCTTTATTACCTATGCCTTATTTAAACAATTGAATGAAGAGCAGTTGGCGGGAGTATTAGGCCACGAAATTGGTCATGTTATTGGGCGACATTCAGCAGAACGAATTGCATCAAGTGAATTTTGGAGAACAGCCACCATGGGTGCTACCGTTGGCGCCGGTGATATCGGAAATGTGGTTGGCGGAATAGGACAAAACACACTGCTAAAAAACGGACGAGGAGATGAACTGGAAAGTGATGATCTTGGCGTACTTTTTATGATACAATCGGGTTACGATCCGAACGAGATGATAAAAGTTATGCAAATTTTAAAAGAGGCGGCAGGGCCAAATCGGGTTCCCGAATTCCAGAGTACACATCCAGATCCTGAAAATCGAATCGAGAAAATTCGGGAATCTATTGCGAAATATAGGGGTCAACTGTAGCGTTAAATTCGATAAACTACACGTGTGACGGGTAGTAATTTTGTATATTTGCCTTTCCCAGCATCTTTACCTCGTTTAAAATTTAGCCCTTATAGCTTTGATTAATCACTTAATGAAACTATAATGGGAACACTTGTACACTTTAGCAATCTTTACACAAAAGCCTTTGAAAATTGTAAACCCATAGCAATCGTTGTATTGCTAAAGGTTTATTCCGTGTTTTGCGCGATAATGCTTTTGATGGCAGTTTACGCACTTTCACACAGAGCGTTAAACGGATGGGACTTTTAATTCCAAAACAGCTCTTTTACTTGAACACTAAATGATCTGATTAAATAACAAAAAACGCTTGCCAATTTGGTAAGCGTTTTTTGGTTTTTGATGATGAATAAACGGTAGCTATCAACTATTTTCTTGAAGTATGACAAGCACATCTTTCGCATTTGAAAGCTGTGCATGTTTTAGAATGGTCCAACCCTTATTACACTTGATTGTCAAGTCAGCCTTGTTAGCGATTAATACTTTTAAGATGTCTGCTTTATTGTAACGTGCAGCAAATATCGCAGGTGTCATTCCTAACGATTTCTTGTTGACATCTTCCCCAAGATCTATCAATCGTTTTACCGTATCAATATCTCCTTTTAAAATGGCCTTACAAAAGGTGCTGAGTTCTACTTTTACAACGTTCTCAGTTGTTGCATTGAAGTTTGTTGATTTGGTTTCTGCCATGACGCCAGAAACCATAAGCAGACAAGCTGCCGCAGTTAGAATCGTTTTTTTCATGATGAGTGAATTTAGATTGATGAATAAATTATGTCTATATAAATATAGACGCTGTCAATAGCTTTTTGTTTCACTGTTAACACATTAATAACTAAACTTTAACAGATGACTAAATTTTAAGTTAATTCCTTAACATTTCGAGCTTCTTAAGTGAATTTTGCAAAAAGCATCGTTATTTTCTGGTGATACGCATTAAATCATGCTACTTTTGAAATTCCTATAAATCGATTTAGATGAACAAAAAAGTAATATTGATGATTTTGGATGGATGGGGTACATCTCCCGATCCGAAAGTTTCAGCTATTGATAATGCGCAAACTCCCTTTATAGACGCACTGTATAACAATTATCCACATGCAAGTCTTAGAACTGACGGAGAGCATGTAGGTTTACCTAAAGGACAAATGGGCAATAGCGAAGTTGGTCATATGAACTTGGGTGCAGGTAGAATTGTATATCAAGATCTAGCCAAAATTAATTTAGCTATCGAAAATGACACTTTAAAAGACGAAAAAGAATTAGTGGACGCTCTCGCATACGCGAAGAAAAATAACAAAAAAGTCCATTTTTTAGGCCTATTAAGTAATGGCGGAGTACACGCACACACGAATCACTTGAAAGGATTTATAGATGCTGCTCATACTGCTGGTGTACAAAATTCATTTATACATGCTTTTACTGACGGTAGAGATGTAGACCCGAAATCTGGCAAAAAGTATGTAGAAGATATAGAAAACTATATCTCAACCACCAATACTAAATTGGCTTCAGTTACTGGTAGATATTACGCCATGGATAGAGATAAACGGTGGGAGCGGGTACAATTGGCATATCATGCTTTGGTAAACGGAGAAGGAACAAAAACGACAAATCTCGCGGAGTCTATAGCGAAGAATTACGATGCAGATATTACAGATGAATTTATAAAACCGTTGATCTGTACCAATGAACAGGGACAACCCCTTGCTACCATCGAAAAAGACGACGTAGTCATCTTTTTTAACTTTAGAACAGACAGAGGACGTGAATTGACTGAAATGTTATATCAACGTGACTTTTCAGAATACAACACAAAGAAATTAGATCTTTACTACGTTACGATCACGAACTACAGTGATGATTTTAAGGGTGT
>CALHCJ010000042.1 GCA_937936275.1 uncultured Flavobacteriaceae bacterium | reverse complement strand
TACGTATTTATCTACGTAAATCACGTATATAGGTACGTAAGCGATATTGTAGGTCAATAAGATTTAATGGCTTTTGAACCGAAACGAATCAAGAACTCTGCCCGATTATGGACGTTTGTCTTCTTAAAGATATTAGAGGCATGTTTTGATACTGTTTTTTCGGCAATGAAAAATTCTTCTCCGATATCTTTGTAGGTTTTATTGTCTAATATGGAAACTGCAATTTCAATTTCTCTTCTAGTTAGTCCGTCACTAATGAATTTGTCTGGTAGAGAACTGTCTTGGGCTTTGTTGTAAAAATCAAAAACTTCGATCATCTTGTTTCTATTCTCCAATAGATAGATATACCGATCTATTTCGATAGCTAGAATCAGGAATAAAGAAGTGTTGACTATTGGGAAAGTCAACCACTGATAATCGCCAATGACAGTGAGGACTGGCAAAAGTGCCATGCAACCTACTGAGATTAGGGAAAGTCTATTTCTACGAAGGGCAAAAGGACTCGTTTTTCTCTGGAACGACAATCTCTTGTAAAACGCAATGAAAAAATATATGCATATTGCTGATATGGGAATGGTAAAATAGACTCTAGATGTGTCGACAGAATTTGTGATGAAATAGGGAAGAAGAAAGAGAACTAAAAAACAGATTGTACCATAAATCACCAAGTTCTTAATGGTAAGAAATGATTCCAAAATTTGAATATCATATTCTTTGTAGATATAGTAAAATAGGTATATACCCATGGTTAAGGCAACCGAATAGGTAACGATATACTGGAGAATAAAGGGTCCCGGAAAATTTTCATAGGGTAGGAATCCACCGGTAAAATTGTAGAGTACAAAAAGAAAAGAGAGGATTAGAAATCTATTAATGTTATTGTGTTTGAGCCGTGCGGAGTAGATTATCGCAAAAATGAGTATAACAAGGTCGACCAACAGGAGGAAAAAAGTAGTCCAATGTATTGATGTTCCGAACATAGGTAAGTTTTTTATACACTTTCTTCGAATCTGTTTTTTTGCTTGTTTTTGATCACCTTATTCCATGAAAATACTTTACCATGCATCGCGATATATACTCTAGGTTCAAGACTTTGTAAAGCGCCTATGGCGAATCCTAGATTAAAAGGAGCATCAGAGTCTATTTCTGTTCCTAGAACAAAAGAACCCACAATAACAATTGTTTTTTGGAGATCAAGAGCCCCTAGAAATTTTGCTGTTTCCACCATGGTTAGGGTTCCATGAGTAACTAAAATTTTGTCTTCTTTTGATTCTCTTATTTTATCAGCCAAAGTTCTTCTGTCTACATCAGTAATAAAACGACTGTCTTTGCTGAACACCTTTTCAATTGAAAATTCAAAAGAAACACTTAAAGCTTGAAGAAAGTGTTCAATTTTTTTTGGGGCTTTTAGAGGCTTGTTTTCAATGGAGCTATATTCTAAACCTTCAATAGTTCCCCCTGTTGTCATTATATGAACTTTCATAAATTGTTCTTTAACACTCTAATAAGATAATAATTTTGTAGGAATAATTCACAATTTATGTAGTTTGTATTTGGTTATTATTTTAAAATAAAGTTATTTTGGTAGACGCTAACCATCACATTTTCAATAAAATGAACTTTAAAATTAATTATAACCATTTAATTAAGCAATATAGAAAACTTGGTCGAGGCGATCTTGATGAGTTTTGTGAAAGCTACTCTTTTGCCCTGCACATTGGGCAAGACTATGATAGCCCTGAAAGTAGAAAAGCCATGTTTTCTGAAATCAAAGAATACTTGTTAGAAGAAGAATTAAAAAGAGCTATTTGACTAAACGATTTTGCTGTTCGTGATTATTGTTATTTGTATTAGAGAGCTTAATTTTTAAGGCAGCTATATCTGTACTAATTTTACGTTCAACTACTCTTGCATAGATCTGCGTAGAAGCAATTTTAGAATGTCCTAAAATCTTAGAAACCGTTTCTATCGGTACCCCGTTTGATAAGGTTACTGTAGTTGCAAAGGTGTGGCGAGCCATATGAAAGGTGAGGTTCTTTTGTAATCCGCATAATATTGCAATTTCTTTTAAATATAGATTTACCTTCTCATTTGTAATAACAGGAAATAAAGTATTTGAAATCCGTGTCATGGAATGATTTTTGTATTTATTTAGCAGTGCTTGAGCTTTGGGTAAAATTGGAATTTTAACTGGTGCTTTTGTTTTCTGCCGATTAGTAAATATCCAACTGTAACCGTCTATTCCGATTACAATGTTGTTTTTACTTAGCTTTACGATGTCAACATAAGCAATACCCGTATAACAGCTGAAAAGGAATAGGTCTCTAACTCTTTCAAGTCGTTCTATTGGTAAGATATATGTTTCGATGTTTGATAATTCATTATCTGTTAGAAAAGAACGCTCTCTTTTTTCATAAGTGGGTTTCCATCGGACAAATGGGTCTTTCTCTATCCATTCAATGTGATAGCCAAGCGTGATAATTTTTCGGAATCTTTGAATATGTTTCATTACCGTGTTGTTTCCCATTGCTTTTGGATGCCCTTTAGGCCAGTAGGAGTGCAGAAAACTTGCAAAATCACAAATGAATTTATAATTCAACTCCTTTAAATAAACATCAGATGTCTTTAGCACATCTTTTAGGTACTTTTTTAAATACCCTTGAGTTACCGAAAAGTTTTTCAACGTACCTTTTGCCAATGTTTTCTCTGTTTTTAGAGTATGGTATTCAATCAGGTTTTGAAGTGTTTTGAAGTTATCAGTTTCACCTAAATATTTTGCTTTGAGTAGGTCAGATGTAATTAATCGACCTCTAAACTTCAAATCGTGATAACATTGTACTATTTGAGCTCGTACTCTATCTAGATACTGATTGAGAATCCTTGAATCCTCACTATTTCCTTTTGCTCTCTGTTTGTTAGAATCCCATGTGCGAATATCCGCCTTGAATTTCAAGCTGATGTTTGCTTTTTTTCCATTTACGGTAATTCTAGCATAAATAGGAGCTTGATTGTTTTTTGCGCGTGAAGTGTAAGTCCAAAAAAGGACTGCAAACGTGTTTGATGATCTCATAGTTGTCGTCTTTTAATTAAACATTTAAGACGAAAGTCAAATCAACTATATCAGGTATACTGGTTAATCACAAATCAAATCGTCAACTATGTTGACGGTCTTAAACTTCGTTGACGGTCTGCTACCATTTAAAATCAAAACATATCAATTTAAATGATGCGCCAAAAACCAAGAAACCGTGCAATTCATAGAATTTGCACGGTTTTGAAACTCTTTGCGAGTTAAACTTGTGACCTCGACAGGATTCAAACCTGTAACCTTCTGAGCCGTAATCAGATGCGCTATTCAGTTGCGCCACGAGGCCTTTATTTCCCTCTAAAGGGGCTGCAAATATATTTCTTTTTACTTTTAACGCAAAATAACTACATACAAAAGAAATGGATTTTAAAACCTACATACGCGATATCGAAGATTTTCCAAAACGGGGTATCATATTTAAAGATATCACACCTTTATTAAAAGATGCACAGGCAATGAAAGCTGCAGCAACTGCCTTGTTCGAAATGGTTGGAAATCAAAAGATTGATAAAGTAGTAGGTATGGAGAGTAGGGGCTTTTTCTTTGCGCCTTTATTAGCAGATAAGCTAAATGCCGGCTTTGTGCCCGTGCGCAAAAAAGGGAAGCTACCCTTTGAGACCTTGAACGAAGTTTATTCCTTAGAATATGGTGAAGATGTACTTGAAATACATATTGATGCTATTACAAAAGGTGATAAAGTATTAATACATGACGATGTACTAGCCACTGGAGGTACTGCTGAGGCAGTTTGTAAGCTCGTTGAAAGAATGGGAGGAGAAATTATACAGTGTAATTTTTTAATCGAATTATCTTTTTTAAATGGAAAAGATAAACTTAAGGCTTACGAAATTAAATCATTGCTTCATTATTAGTCTAAGGCTTTCGTAGTCACAAAGTAGCGCCAGCCGATAATGGCTAATTGAAATTTAGAAGCTTTTGCTAGGTCCAATCTTTTCTTGGTAAAGGATGGGAGAAGCACTTTATTTACTTTCGCAAGAAATTTAAAGAATGACTTTTTCATTCGGTTGGTTTTCACAAATATAAATACTTTAAGAGTAGAATTAAAAAGACCGCCATAGGGCGGTCTTTTTATATAGGCCTATATGATTCTACTTAAGTTACTATCGTGATCAGTGATAACAACACAAACAACAAAAACTTAACTAGTGTAATCATAAAATGGAGGTTTTAAGGATTTAATAAATAACTATACACAATCGATTGTCCATTTAAGATATAGAATTAAAATATTCACTTGCAAGCTTTTATATCAAAATCGATACAACTGAATACACTATTGAAATAAAAAAAACGATTTGTATTTTAATTATTTACATTGTGTCTACGTTCATGTATTAAAATGTAATATATTATTTATTAAATTATTATAGATTGAAACTTTTGAAGGGTATTTTTCTCCACTTTTTACTTTTCTAAGGGTCTTTTTATCAAAAATGTATCACTTTTTACATTTTTCGTCATTCTTTTTAAACTTTTTGACTAAAAAAGGACTTTAGGTTTTTATGAAATTTAAATCAAAATCTTCTCCTATATTTGTCAAAACTAACCTATGGAAAACCCTCTTTATATACTGGTGGGACTTACCCTTTTGATATTAGGAGGTAGCTGGCTTTTAAAATCTGCTGTTGCTTTATCTCTTAAATTAAATATTCCTAAAATCGTTATTGGTATGACTGTGGTTTCTTTTGCCACTTCGGCGCCAGAGCTAATAGTTAGTATTAAAGCTGCCTTAGATGGCTTTCCTGATTTAGCTTTGGGTAATGTAGTAGGTTCTAATATTGCAAATCTTGGGTTGGTTTTAGCAATTACAGTTTTATTAGGAAGTATAGATGTGAACAAGAGCTTTTACAAAACAGACTGGCCGGTGATGATGTTGGCTTCTATACTATTTTTTGGTTTCATTTATTTTGATGGGGAATTACAGCAGTACGAAGGTATTGTCATGGTTGTGGTACTCTTTGCTTTTTTAGTGTATCTCCTGCGTTTTCAGAAGACTGCAGTGCTTGATGAGGCACCTGAAGATGATCTTCCCCTACCGCTGTATAAAACGGTTTTATTATTAGGCTTGGGCGGATTAGGATTATGGGGAGGCTCTGAGTTGCTTATCAAAGGAGCTGTTGGTATGGCGTCTTCTTATGGCGTAAGTGAACGTGTTATTGGCATTACTGTGGTTTCAATTGGTACTAGTATTCCAGAGTTAGCAGCATCTATTATTGCTGTAATTAAAAAGGAAAAAGCAATTTCGCTTGGCAATCTGATTGGTTCTAACATTTTCAATTTGTTAGCAGTATTAGGAATTACCTCAATTATTACACCCATCCGTGTGATGGATGAAAGTCTACTCACTAATGATATTTTCTGGATGTTGGCAATTTCCTTCCTAATACTTCCCTTAGTTTTTCTTCCCAATAAACTTCGATTAGGCTGGCGAGACGGTTTGGTATTGCTCTGCATTTATTTAACTTTTGTCTATTTTACGATCCAATAGTGGTGTAGCTTGGTATAATTTTTGATGCTTATTTCCTACTTTATTCCAAGCTAAATCTTAAAATAATTTAATGAATGGGGAGACAATTACGTTATTGCTTTTGTATTTTTTTGATTTCCATTTCAGCGGTAATACATGCTCAAGAGCCTGATTTTATTAGAGGTATTCTTATTGACTCTAAAACCGCAGAACCAATAGCTTTTGCGAGTATTCGCATAAAAGATCGTTCACTGGGCGTTATATCGAACATTGATGGTGGTTTTAAAATTCCGAAAAAATATAAGGAGTACGGAGATATTATTGAAATCTCTTCGATGGGTTATCAAAACTATGAAGTTTTAGTTTCTGATTTAACGATTACCAAACCAAATATTATTCGCTTAGTTCCAGCTGTGATTGAGTTAGAGGAAGCAATAGTAGGGGTGAAACGAAGAAAGAAAAGAGAATTAAATGCAAAACAAATTGTTCAAAGAGCAATTGATGCTATTCCTAATAATTATCCAGAAAAGCCATATTCGAAAGTTGGTTATTACCGAGATTATCAAATGGAAAACGGCGAATATCTAAATTTAAATGAAGCAATTATAGAAGTTTACGATCAAGGTTTTAAATCAATAGATACTGCGACCACCAAAGCTTTGATCTACGATTATGTTCGGAATGAAAACTTCAAAAGAGATACTTTATCTGATAAGACTTACGATTATAGGTCAAGAACTAAGACCATAAAGAACGCTTATTTATCTGGTTACGGGGGAAATGAATTTATTATGTTAAAGGTACACGACCCTATTCGAAATTATCGGTTAAATACTTTCGACTTTATTAATAATTTAGAAAGTGGAGATATTCTAAAGAACCACACATTTAAAAAATTGGAGAATACGATTTTAAATGGTAGAATGCTCTATGTAATTCAATTCAAAAAAACTGAAAATAGACATGCAGCTACTGGTATCATATATATCGGAGTATCTGATTTTGCAATACATAAATTAGAGTACACCGTGTTTGACGAATCAGAACTGAAAAAGAAAAAAAGAAGGGAGAGCGAGAGCGGGTATAAAGGTGAAATTATTTACAAGATAAGTACGGAGTATAAAGCAGATGTCGGTAATACTATGTTTCTAAATTACATCTCATTTAATAATACATTTCAAGTGCGGCAACCCGCTAAATTTATTTTAGAATCATTAAGTCTTGACATGGGTAGAGGTAACTTTATTCTAACCTTCAATAACACCATTGATGCTGAAAATGCTGCTACCTATAAAAATTATAAACTTTATTTTAAAGGGGAACGCATAAAGTTGGAGAGATTAGTAGTCGTGGGAAATCAAGTTTTACTTTTTCCTAAGCTTAAAAGCTCAAAGCAGTTGAGTATGTGGGAAGTTTTAAAGAGTGAGGTAGAAAACGATAAGTTAGATCGAAAGATGCTCACGGTCGATATCAAGAATATTCGAGATATTGATGGTAATTTAATCAATGATCGAGTTTTGAAAGATTATGACCAGTTTCGCGAATTTTTTGTTCAGAAAATTAAATTAAACCCAAAAGTGCCCTTAGACCATTTATTAATGAAAAAGCGTAAACCTATTTTTGAGGATCAACCGATGAAGAAACCTGATAATTTTGATGATTATTGGATGAATACGCCGCTGAAATCCATAAAAGAATGAACTATGTCATCTAGAACATATACTTATACACTCGTCTTTCTTTGTTGTAGTGTTTTTATGTTCGGTCAAGAGCATGATTTTGTGCGTGGTAGGTTAATCGATCAGCAGACTGGCGAACCTGTGGTATTTGCTACTATTCGTGTAAAAGACAATGCAATTGGTGTCATCTCGAATAATGACGGGGGATTTAAAATACCCTCAGGTTTTAAGTCCATAAGTGATACGCTGGTAGTATCAAGTATGGGATATGAAACAAAAGAGATTCATTTTAACAGTTTAAAAAAAAATATCATCAACCAAATATTGGTAAAACCCTCTGTTGTTGAATTATCAGAAACCGTTGTAACCGCCAAAAAAAAGAGAAGAACTTTAGATAGAGCAGAGAAGAGCCTTACGGCTGAACAAATTATAAAGTACGCTATTGAAGGTATTCCTGCTAATTATGATAAGAATCCATTTGAATTAGTAGGTTATTACAGGGATTATCAGTTACGAAAAGAACAGTACATTAATTTAAATGAAGCACTTATCAAAGTCGTTGATAAAGGTTTTGATGTTAAAGACTATAGAAGTGTGCAGTTCGGTCTTTTTGATTACAAGACCAATTTTGATTTTAAGATAGATTCATTTGCCGCTAAACCCTATGATTACCAAAATAAAGATAAATATATACCTGATGCTGTGTTTAATAATAAAGTAGTTCCAAACGAATTGGTTCAATTATTCAATCATGATGCAATAAGAAACAATAATGAACAAACCTATTCATATGTAAATACTTTTGTAAAGGATTTTATAAAAGGACACGATTTCTTCACTTATTTTCTTACCAACTATAGTGATAAGAAAGTCTATAAAATTAAGTTTAGAAAGAGTAAGATTCCATTTCAAGTAAGCGGTGACATCTATATTGATATGGATACATATGCGATACGAAAACTAGATTACGCTGTTTATCGGCAAAATTCAGATCAGACTGCTTCCGCGAATTCTAGCGAATCGGAAATGGATTTACTTTATGAGGTTTTGCTTGAATATCAGAACTACAAAGATCATATGTATCTAAATTATATTTCTTTTCATAATAAATTCAAGTTAATTCGGCCTCCTGTCTTTTTTATTAAAGATGCAATCTTTGATCCGAATACATATCAAATGGTAATGGTTTTGAACAAACCTGCCGTAAATTGGTTAACACTAAAGCCGAGAGATTTTAACGTTTATTACGAGGGTCATCGGTTAAAAGTAAAGAAGGTAGTTCGAATGGGAGAGATTGGTGATACCTATGTGTTGTCGTTTTCTAGAGATAGAAAGTTACAGCGTAAGCGTCTTGATATTCTTTTTTCAAAAATCGAAGATATTGATAAGTCCTCATTAGTAATTGTTATTGATAAAATGGTTGACAAAGAAGGGAATCTAATCGGAGAAAGAAAATCAGAATTGCTAGATCAGTTCCGTGAATTTTTCACCCAAAAGATAATTTTGAGAAACAATATTGAAGTTGAGAATACTTCACTTGTAAACAAGACAATTTCATTGGGTCATGAAAAGCAACCAAACATCAAAGTTAAAATAGATGATTATTGGATGAATACTCCATTGAAAAAAGCACAATAAAAAACCGCCCTAGAAAAAGTTCAAGGACGGTGCAATAACAACAATTTAATCAATTATACTTTAGCCGTTTTAACGGTCTTAATAATTCTGGCTGCAATTTTGTATGGGTCACCGTTAGAAGCAGGTCTACGATCTTCTAACCAACCTTTCCAACCTTTCTCAACCGCAATAATTGGAATGCGTATTGAAGCACCTCTATCTGAAACTCCCCAAGAGAAATCAGTAATCGCTGCTGTTTCGTGATCTCCCGTTAAACGTTGATCATTAAATTCACCATAAACTTCAATATGTTCTTTAACTACAGGTCGGAAAGCTTCGCATATTTTTGCGTAAACCTCTTTATCTCCACATGTTCTTAGTATCTCGTTAGAGAAATTAGCGTGCATCCCTGAACCATTCCAGTCCATATCTTTACCAAGAGGCTTTGGATGATACTCAATGTAGTAACCATATTTTTCTGTCAAACGATCTAGTAAGTATCTAGCAATCCAGATTTCATCTCCGGCTTTTTTAGCACCTTTGGCAAACAATTGAAACTCCCATTGACCAGATGCAACTTCTTGGTTGATACCTTCAAAATTTAGGCCAGCTTCAATACATAAATCTGCATGCTCTTCAACTAGTTCTCTTCCGTGCGTGTTTTTCCCACCAACGGAGCAATAGTACATTCCTTGTGGAGCAGGATATCCTCCGATAGGGAAACCTAAGGGCAGCTGCGTTTTGGTATCCATGATAAAATATTCTTGCTCAAAGCCGAACCAAAAATCGTTATCGTCATCATCAATAGTGGCTCTACCATTAGATACGTGAGGCGTTCCGTCAGCATTCATTACCTCAGTCATAACCAAATAACCATTGATGCGAGAAGGATCAGGATAGATAGCAACAGGTACAAGCAAGCAGTCAGACGAACCACCTTCTGCTTGTCGTGTTGAAGACCCATCAAAAGACCAGTTGTCTAATTCCTCTAGTGTTCCTTTAAAATTTTCGTGCTCTTCAACTTTAGTTTTACTTCTCAAATTTTGTGTCGGGAAGTATCCATCTAGCCAAATGTATTCTAATTTAATCTTACTCATAATTTTCAATAGTTACGTTAACGATAATAAAAAGACAAACAAAAATATGTTTTTTGATGAATTATCATAATTTTTGAGGGGGTATATTTGTTAAAAGTTATTCCTTTTTCATATTACCCTAATTTTTGTAGGGTAAATTGTGAAATATCTATTATTTGATAGTAATTTTGTCATATTATCAACGGCTGCTTAGTCGTCAAGAACAAATGATTATGTCTAAAGCAAGATTTAAAGCCATTACTGAGAGTCAAAACAGAAATCGAATTACTATTGAAGAAAAAGGAAGACGCTCTGAGCTCTTTGCTCAAAATGTTTTTAATGAAGAGCGAATGCTTCAATATTTTACGAAAGATGCGCTACAAAGTGTTCAAAGTGCAATAGTCTCTGGGTCTAAAATTGATCGTAAGATTGCAGATCAAGTTGCGGAGGCCATGAAGGGCTGGGCGATTTCGATGGGGGCTACACATTACACACATTGGTTTCAACCCTTGACAGGTGCTACGGCTGAAAAGCATGATGCATTTTTTGACTTACTACCTAATGGTCGCGGTTTGGAGAAGTTTGGTGGTGGGCAATTAGTACAACAAGAACCCGATGCCTCTAGTTTTCCGAGTGGAGGAATTCGAAATACTTTCGAAGCAAGAGGGTATACTGCTTGGGATCCAACCTCGCCTGCTTTTATTTACGAAACGACCCTGTGTATTCCAACAATTTTCGTCTCCTACACTGGAGAGGCTTTAGATAATAAAGCGCCCTTGTTAAGAGCCTTGCACGCAATGGATGAAGCAGCTACGGCAGTGGCAAAATATTTTGATAAAAACGTATCTAAGGTTAACGCTACTCTAGGCTGGGAGCAGGAGTATTTTTTAATAGATAAGGCTTTGGCCAATTCAAGACCTGACATAAGTCTTACAGGTCGTACTTTGGTAGGGCATTCTGCAGCAAAAGGCCAACAGCTAGATGATCATTATTTTGGCGTTATTCCAGGTAGGGTGTTGAGCTTTATGAGCGATTTAGAAAAGGAATGTACGAAACTCGGTATTCCTGTAAAGACAAGACACAACGAAGTAGCGCCCAATCAGTTTGAATTGGCTCCCGTGTTTGAAGAAGCAAATCTTGCGGTAGATCACAACCTCCTTTTAATGGATGTGATGGATAAAATTGCAGATAAACACAGCTTTAAAGTGTTATTTCATGAAAAACCTTTTGCGGGTATCAACGGTTCGGGGAAACACAACAATTGGTCTTTGGCAACCGATACGGGAGTGAATTTATTGAGTCCGGGTTCTACCCCGATGAAGAACTTACAATTCTTAACCTTTTTTATCAACACCATAAAAGCAGTAGACACTTACGAAGAGTTACTGCGATCATCGATTGCTTCCGCAGGAAACGATCATCGTTTAGGGGCTAATGAAGCTCCGCCGGCAATTCTGTCCATTTTTATTGGTACACAGCTCAGTCGGGTTTTAGATGAGTTGGAAGGAGTTTCTAAAGGAAAATTATCCCCAGAAGAAAAAACCGAACTCAAATTAAATGTTGTTGGTAAAATTCCTGAAATTTTAATGGATAATACTGATCGCAACCGAACTTCACCTTTCGCCTTTACTGGCAATAAATTTGAAATGCGAGGTGTCGGTTCACAGGCCAATTGTGCTAAACCGATGACTATTTTGAACACCATTGTCGCAAAGCAATTACGAGCTTTTAAGAAAGAGGTTGATGCGTTAGTTGATAAGAAGAGTTTGAAGAAAGATGAGGCTATTTTTAATGTGCTTCGTGAGTATATTAAAACTTCAAAACGAATTCGATTTGATGGCGACGGTTATAGTGAAGCCTGGGAAAAAGAAGCCAAGAAACGGAAGCTTAGCAATAACAAAATTACCCCAGAGGCCTTAAAAGTGTTGACTTCACCTGATACCATTGACTTGTTCAAATCGATGAAAGTGATGAGTGAGATTGAGGTAAATGCACGACAAGAAGTTGAGCTTGAAGCTTATATTTTACATCTTCAAATTGAAGGACGTGTTTTCAATGAACTTGTTTACAGTTATATAATTCCAGCGGCAATAACATATCAAAATAAACTCATTAAAAATGTTTTAGGGCTAAAAGATATTTATGGGGCAGCCCACAAAAAATTAACAGAGGGGCAATCAAACATTATTGAGAAAATAGCAGAACATATTGTTGTGTTAAAAGCTAAAACAGATGCAATGACCGACGCAAGAAAAAAGGCAAACCAGTTAACGGATAGTCTTAAAAAAGCGTTGGCTTATGCTGAAAATATCAAGCCTCATTTTGATGAGATACGCTATGAAAGTGATAAGCTAGAGCAATTGATCGATGATCAAGTTTGGCCATTAACAAAATATAGAGAACTTTTGTTTATAAAGTAATAGTCCTTAAGCTAATCGATTTATTCAATTCACTTATTTTTGCGACAAATCACAACCAATGAGTTCATCCCATAGTGAAAGATATAGCCAAAGAGGTGTTTCAGCCTCAAAGGAAGACGTTCACAATGCTATAAAGAATATTGATAAAGGCTTATTTCCAAGAGCTTTCTGCAAAATTGTACCTGATTACTTGACCAATGATGATAACTATTGCCTAATTATGCATGCTGATGGGGCAGGAACAAAGTCTTCTTTAGCTTATATGTATTGGAAGGAAACTGGCGATATCTCAGTCTGGAAGGGTATCGCTCAAGACGCACTTATCATGAATATTGATGATTTAATTTGCGTTGGTGCCACCGATAATATTATGCTTTCTTCTACCATCGGACGAAATAAAAATTTAATTCCAGGGGAAGTTTTATCTGCTATCATCAATGGTACCGAAGAACTTATTAGTGATTTAGCTAAACACGGAATTATCATTCATTCTACGGGGGGAGAAACTGCTGACGTTGGTGATTTGGTGCGAACCATTATTGTTGACTCAACAGTTACGGCTCGAATGAAGCGAACTGATGTCATTGATAACGCGAATATACAAGCGGGTGACGTTATTGTTGGCTTGGCTTCATTTGGTCAAGCGACGTATGAAACGATGTATAATGGAGGTATGGGAAGTAACGGACTCACATCGGCCCGTCATGATGTTTTTTCTAAATACCTAGCTTCGAACTACCCCGAAAGTTTTGATGCTTCTGTTCCCGAAGATTTAATCTACTCTGGAAATATTAGACTGACCGATGCGATTGAAAATTCACCTGTTGATGCCGGTAAATTAGTTTTGTCGCCCACGAGAACCTATGCCCCAATAGTAAAAAAAATCCTTGAAAAATATACAGCAGTAGATATTCATGGAATGGTACATTGTAGTGGGGGCGCCCAAACCAAAATTCTTCATTTTATAGATCAATTTCATGTCGTCAAAGACAACCTTTTTGAAATTCCGCCTTTGTTCAAACTAATTCAAGAACAATCAGGTACTGATTGGAAAGAAATGTATCAAGTATTTAATTGCGGACATCGCCTCGAACTATATATAAACGAAAGCATTGCAGACGATTTGATTGCTATTGCTGCAAGTTTTGGAGTGGAGGCTCAAATCATCGGTAGGGTAGAAGAAAATCCTTTGAAAAAACTCACAATTAAAAGTGAGTTTGGCACCTTTATTTATTAAGGTATACGAATCACTTCAATACTGCGTTTTGTATAGTAAATACCTACTGCTATGGAAAGAAAACAGTTTTTAAAAAGTTTGGGGGCAGGTGCCGCATTTGCACTAACTTTTCCCTGTCTCAATGGATGTTCAAGTGACGATACTCCTGAAGGAAATATTGTAGAAGAACCGACCGGAGTTGATTTTACTATTGATTTAAGTTCTTCTGAGGGTTCTAAGTTAGCCACGAACGGCGGATTTATTCTTAAAAATTTAGTTGTAGTCGCACGAAATTTAGAAGGCAATCTGATTGCGGCAAGTCAGGTTTGTAGTCACGAAGGGTATGACCAAGTGCGATTTGTCAGTCAAGATGGCGGTATCTTCTATTGTGATGTACACGGTTCTAGATTTGAGCAGAACGGAACGCCTACCAATCAAGTTGACAGTAATCCAGCAAAAGCCTTAAAAGTATATAACACCGAGTTGACAGGAGATATGCTTCGAGTGTTTGAATAATGAATAAAACTTTGTGTCCCTGAAAACGATTGCCTCCATAGTTTTCTTTCTTTGTTCCATTTTTGTTTTTTCACAAAATTGGCAGCCTAAGTACGCAGAAGCACTAGTGTTGGCTAAAGAACAAGGTAAGCCCATGATTGTGGTATTTTCAGGTTCAGACTGGTGCGCCCCTTGTATCAAACTAGAACGAAATATTTGGCAATCGTCTGAGTTCAAGACGTATTCACAAAATCACTATGTTTTATACAAGGCTGATTTTCCCAGAAAAAAGTCAAATCAATTATCTCAAGAAATTGCTAAACAAAATGCCGAACTCGCTCAGCGGTTAAATGCTAGCGGTCACTTTCCGCTGATTGTTGTCTTAAGCCCTGACGAGAAGGTTTTGGGTAAAACGGGATATAAAAAGTTAAATCCTGATGCATACATTTCACTTTTAAATACTTTTATAAAGTGAGAATTTTGGTTTCCCTGCTTTTTGCTCTTATAGTGTTTTCTGGTTTTGGCCAAGAAATCAAATACATTACGGCTAAAAAAACGCTGAAATTGATGGGAAGCCGTTTCAGCATTACGGTAGTTTCAACAAATGAAGAACTGGCTAACATTAATGTTCAAGAAGGAATTGCAGAAATTAAACGAATAGAGAAGATGATTTCTTCTTGGGATACGGAGTCAGAAACCTATGCAATCAATAAAAATGCTGGAATCAAACCTGTTAAAGTCAGTTTAGAGCTATATAAACTGATTGAACGGTGCAAACAAATTTCAGAACTCACTGACGGCGCATTCGATATTTCGTATTCTTCAATGGATAAAATTTGGAAGTTTGACGGTAGTATGACCAAAATGCCCAGTCCGGAGGAAATAAAAAAATCTGTAGATCGGGTGGGCTATGAAAAGATTATTATGAATAGTGATGATCAAACTGTTTTTTTAAAGGAAAAAGGAATGAAAATTTCCTTTGGAGCTATAGGCAAAGGATACGCGGCTGACAAAGCCAAAGCATTTTTGGTATCAAGGCAAGTGGTTGGTGGTATTATAGATGCTGCTGGAGATCTGACTACTTGGGGCACTGATGTTAGCGGTAAAAAATGGATTATTGGGGTAGTAAATCCGTTAAGTAAAGATAAGATCGTCTCATGGCTTCCTGTGATTGAGTCATCAGTCGCTACGTCTGGTAATTATGAGAAATTTGTAAATTTTAACGGGAAAAGATATTCACACATTATCGATCCGAGAACGGGGTATCCAACTTCTGGAATCCGTCAAGTTTCGATTTTTGCAAAAAATGCAGAACTGTGTGATGCGCTGGCGACAGCTGTTTTTATCATGGGGAAAGATGCAGGTATATTTCTAATTAATCAGTTAGATGGTGTTGAGGTGATTTTGTTTGATAATTTTAATAAAGTCCACAAGAGCGATGGTATTTTATTTGAGCATGATCCTTAACTTTAAGCATATGAAAAAAGTACTTCTATTATTTTGCTTGGCTTTGATTGCAACTTCTTGCGTAGCTGTAAAGGAATATGATAAGGTGTATCTAAATGATGAAGAAATGCTTTTGTCGGTAAAGGGTATGGAGCGTTTTGAAACCAATTTTCAAATTTATCGAGAAGCTTCTGCGGGTGCCAATGGAGGTAAAAGTGGAGGAGGTTGCGGATGCAATTAACATCTTCTCATTTGAGGAGCCTCATATATATTGTGGTTCTATTTAAGACATTAACGGTCTTTGCTCAAGAAGATACATCGTATAAAAAGCGTGTCTTAGAAACCGCTGAAATCGATTTACTATTTAGTTACTACGGTCAAGATGGCCGTAATGCTGCGGTAACTGGAGGAGAAGGTACAGAAGAATTAACAGATGCTACCTCGACTGTGGTAGTACGAATTCCATTAGGAGAAGATGATATTCTAACTGTGGACGCTGGTGTCTCTGCCTACACATCAGCCTCTTCAAGTAACGTCAACCCATTTGATGGTGATATCAATCGCAATGCGAGTCCGTTCAGCGCCTCTACAGGAGCTTCAAGACAGGATGTGCTCACGTATTTTAACCCTACCTACTCTCACAGTTCTGATGATCGAAATTCAATTGTTACCGCGAAGGCATATGTCTCTTCAGAATATGATTATTTTTCTGTAGGATTTGGCGGAGGTTATACACGACTTTTTAATGAAAAAAATACGGAACTTTCTATAAACGGACAGGTGTTTTTCGATACATGGAATCCTCAATACCCGGTTGAACTTCGAAATGGTTTTTTCGATTCTCGAATTACTGGAGAAGGTAATTATACGCCCAATTTCGATCCATTTAATAATGAATCTAGAAACTCCTATTCCATATCACTAGGCCTTTCACAAATTTTGAGTAAAAAAGTGCAAGGTTCTATTTTTATGGATGTTGTATCTCAAAGTGGATTGTTGAGTACTCCGTTTCAAAGGGTTTATTTTGGTGACAGATCGAATTTCTTTATCGAAGAGTTTCAACTTGCGGATGACATAGAACGCTTACCGGAAACGCGTCTTAAAATTCCTATTGGTGGTCGATTGAATTATTATATTGATGATCGGTTTGTTTTAAGAACCTACTACCGTTTTTACAATGACGATTGGGGAATCACTTCGCATACGGCAAATATTGAGATTCCTATTAAATTAAATGATAGGTTTACGCTGTATCCTTCCTATAGATATTACACCCAGACCGGTGCTGACTATTTTTATGCTAAAGATGCAGCCTTGTCAACGTTTGATTTTTATACCTCAGACTATGATTTATCTCCTTATAATGCCCACCAATATGGTATGGGCATTCGTTACAAAGACATATTCACAAGTGCTAAAATATTTACGTTCGGACTGAAAACTCTTGATTTGCGTATAAATAGATACGACCGAAGTGATGGGCTAAATGCCTTTATAGTTTCTGCCGGTACTACTTTTGTGGCAGATTGATATTTAAATAGCCCTCTGTTTCGAGTTCTTCTCTGTATTTTATTTGTTTAGATGATCCATTTTTTAGAAAGTAGATGGTGTCACTTACTTTTAAAATATCTCTGTAAAAATGATCAGTAATCATGATGACGCTTTGCTTTTTCTTTTCTAGAAGCAATATCTTAAATTTTTCAATGTATAAGGGTGCAATAAATGAAAAGGGTTCGTCTAGTAGAATAATTTCCTTCCCAGAATTTAAAACTAGATATGTTTCAATGACCCTTAGTTCGCCCGATGACAATTGATTGCTTTTCGATTTTTCATGAATTTTAAATGAATCAAACAAATTTATGAAATCTGACCAATGTGCGTTAAACAGCCTAAAGGCGTTCTTAAGCTTAATTCCTTGAGGTAATAATTGATGTTGTGGTAGATAGGCAACGGAATCGGTTTGATAAAGTTTCTTTTTTAGATACGACCCATCGATTCGGACGTTTTTATATTTTGGTTTTAAATCTCCAAAAAGAATGCGTAGCAAACATGTTTTTCCCGAACCATTTCTGCCGAGCACCCCAGTAACTTTTCCTGTTTCCGCTTTGAGATAAACTCCATAAAGAATTCTCTTTTTATCAAAATTCAATTCAACGCTATCGATTTCAACTATCAAAATCTAGTAACGGTTAGAAAGAGCATGCTCGTGAAAACGGAATCAATTATAAAAGCGATGAAAATCAATAGCATTTTTGATATTCCGAAGTTTTTATAGAAAATAAGCTTTTGTTTTAAACTTGGTTGACGATAAGCTATCAAAAGAATGGCAAAGAGTAAAAATTTTAAGGTGATAATGAATGGAAGCGACATTGTCGCAAACCCGAAAAGCAAAGAAATTAACAAGCTGATTAAAATGTACTTTTTATAAAAATGAAACCCTAATTGAAGTGTTCTTAAACTATAAATAGAATGCATCTAGTACTGCTAATATCCTTAAATGTACAAATTTATCGTAAATTCGCTTTTCGAATTAACGTCCTATTATGATTGACAAACTCAACATTGTAAAACAGCGCTTTGATGAAGTTTCAGACCTGATTATTCAGCCTGATATTATATCAGATCAAAAACGCTATGTGCAATTGACGAAAGAGTATAGTGACTTAAAAGATCTCGTAGAAAAACGAGCTTTATATATTGAACTTACAAACAACATTGAAGAAGCTGAGGAGATTATCGCAGATGGTAGTGATGCTGAAATGGTTGAGATGGCAAAGATGCAGTTGGAGGAGGCGAAGGAGGCTATACCTAACTTAGAAGAAGAAATCAAGTTGATGTTAATTCCAAAAGACCCCGAAGATGCAAAAGATGTAGTAGTGGAGATTCGCGCGGGAACTGGAGGAGATGAAGCCAGTATTTTTGCTGGAGATTTATTTCGTATGTATACCAAGTATTGTGAATCAAGAGGTTGGAAAACCAATGTAATTGATTTAAGTGAGGGTACCAACGGTGGCTATAAAGAGATTCAGTTTGAAGTTACGGGTAAAGACGTATACGGAACATTAAAGTTCGAAGCAGGAGTACATCGCGTGCAACGTGTGCCACAAACTGAAACACAAGGTCGTGTTCACACCAGTGCAGCAACAGTTATGGTATTACCAGAGGCTGAGGACTTTGATGTGCAAATCGATCCAAAAGATGTTCGAATTGATTTTTTCTGTTCTTCTGGTCCTGGAGGTCAATCGGTAAACACAACCTATTCGGCCGTTCGTTTAACGCACATTCCTACGGGGTTAGTGGCTCAATGTCAAGATCAAAAATCGCAACATAAAAATAAGGATAAAGCTTTTCGAGTTTTACGGTCTAGACTTTATGATTTAGAGCTCGCTAAAAAACAAGAAGAAGATGCCGCAAAAAGAAATTCTCAAGTAAGTAGTGGTGACCGTTCAGCTAAGATTCGCACATATAATTATTCGCAAGGTAGGGTTACAGATCACCGTATCGGACTGACCCTTTACGATTTACAGAATATCATTAACGGGGATATTCAGAAGATTGTAGAAGAACTGAGGCTAGTTGAAAATACTGAGAAATTGAAGGAGGCTTCTGAGATATTTTAAGTACGTATGACTACAGAACAGCTCGTTGACCAAATTCGTAAAAAACAATCTTTTCTTTGTATCGGTCTAGATACAGATCTTGAAAAGATTCCGTCACACTTATTGGAGGAAGAAGATCCTATATTTGAGTTTAATAAAGCGATTATTGACGCTACTCATCATTTGTGTGTTGCGTATAAACCCAATACAGCTTTTTATGAGGCTTACGGAATTAAAGGCTGGCAATCGCTTGAGAAAACCATACAATACTTGAACGAAAACCACCCAGAAATTTTTACAATCGCAGATGCCAAACGAGGAGATATCGGCAATACTTCTACTAGATATGCAAAGGCCTTTTTTGAAGATTTAGATTTTGATTCGGTAACAATTGCTCCTTATATGGGTAAAGATTCCGTAGAACCGTTCTTAGCTTTTCAGAATAAGCACACCATATTACTCGCCTTGACTTCTAATCAAGGTGCCTATGATTATCAAACAAAAACCATTGAAGATAAAGAACTCTATAAAGTGGTTTTAGAAACGTCAAAAACCTACGTTCATTCAGAGCGTTTAATGTATGTAGTAGGTGCTACCAAGGCTTCTTACTTGACGGAGATTCGAGAAATCATTCCAGATAGTTTTCTCCTGGTGCCTGGCGTTGGTGCTCAAGGCGGAAGTTTAGAAGAAGTATGCCGTTACGGTATGAATGAGCATATCGGTATACTGATTAATTCCTCAAGAGGAATTATCTATTCTTCAAATGAAAAAGATTATGCTGAGGCCGCTGCAAAAAGTGCAAAGAAAATTCAAGTTCAGATGGGGGCAGAACTAGACAAAAGAAAAAATCTGTTGCATTAAATTTTCTAAAACCTTTTTTATTTTTTCAGCTTTCAATTCAAAAAACTCCATCAATTTGGCATCGTTAATGTTTGATGCTTTCTCAACAAAATTTTGATATTGGTATTCTAATAGGTGAATAGCCTGTCTGTTGCTGGCAATTGGGGTAACTGCTCCTACTTTGCAATATTGATTTTCCATAGTCTTATAAATAGTTCTTACAAATATACGGGCGAGTTACATTTTTGGACGTTATGAATCGTCATATTTGTCAATAAATCAGTTCTAGTGATGAATGCTTGCGAATTTCTCAGATCAGTGTCTTAGGGGTACTGGACGATTTTGTTAAAAAAATCGATAAAAGGACAATAACTATCAAAAGTTTAATAAATTGCAAAGTTGCCTTCTATTAGGCATCTTAGAGAACCTATTGTTAGATTATACTACATATATTCATAAAGAAGCTACCACATGGGTAACCTTTGTTCACGGTGCCGGGGGTAGTTCTTCGATATGGTACAAGCAAGTTCGAGAGTTTAGGAAGCACTTTAACGTATTACTCTTGGATCTTCGCGGCCATGGAAATTCGAAACCATCTCTGAAGGATGCTTTTAATGATAAGTATACTTTCGATTCTATTACCGACGATATCGTCGAAGTGGTTCAGCATTTAGAGATCAAGAAATCACATTTTATAGGAATCTCGCTTGGAACAATACTCATTAGAAACCTTGCAGAGCGCAATCCTGAACTAGTGGAAAGCATGATTTTGGGAGGTGCAATTTTGAAGTTAGGTTTTCGATCTCAAGTCTTAATGCGTTTGGGTGTTATCTTCAAATCAGTAATTCCGTATTTATGGCTTTATAAGTTTTTTGCTTTTGTAATGATGCCGAATAGTAACCATAAAGAATCAAGATCTCTATTTGTAAGAGAGGCAAAAAAACTATATCAAAAAGAGTTCATACGTTGGTTTAAATTAACTTCGGAAATCAATCCTTTACTTCGCTTCTTTAGGACTGCAGATATTAAAATTCCAACCCTTTATGTAATGGGTGGAGAGGATTACTTATTCTTGCCAGCGGTCAAAAAAGTGGTGCAGAAACACACAAATTCTAGTTTGTTACTTATTGAACACTGCGGTCATGTGGTAAATGTAGAGCAACCTAAAATTTTCAACAATATGGTAATCAATTATATCTCAGATATTAGTTGGGAGTCTATAATGGTTCGCGAGGCGTTAAAACAAGATCAGCATAGTCCGTTAAAGGTACTTTCCTAAGTCCAAAAAAATATAAATAAAAAACGACCAGTGATAGCTGGTCGTTTTTTGAGTAAACTATATTTATTCTCCGTATCCTGGGTTTTGAACCATAAGAGGATTAGTATCCATTTCGGTTTGAGGAATGGGATAAACTAATACATCAGCATCGAAAGGTATAGTGCCAACTGACCGCTGTGTTCTTTTAATATCATGAATTAAGAAACCCTCGAAACCCAGTTCTAATTGTCTTTCATTAAAAATGAGATCATTGGTTAATGGGCCTGCTAGTGCTGACGCGCCAGACCTAGACCGTAAGGCATTTATTTCTGTTAAAGGATCAAGTCCGACTGAAGTTCCTTCTCTAAAATTACTCTCTAAACGAATCAAATGCATTTCAGCAATTCTAAAGACAAAAATGTTTGCAAATTGCTGTCTATATTTATTCGTTAGCTGTTTTTCATTTGCAGGATTGGTATAGACATAAGATGCTCGCTCATCATTTTCTGGATCATCAAATAATGCTAGATAATCATCATTAATAACAATATCTCCACCTCTACCACCATCAGCCTCCGAAGCATAATGGTTGACTAAATTATTGGCTCCGGTCTGACTTGTTACCTGAAAAGAAAAAATATCTTCGGGGCCATCCCCCTCTTTGTTAAATACGTCATCAAAGGTGGGAGCAAGGCTATGCCCGCTATTGAGTAATACATCATTCGCTGCATCTCTCGCCGCTGCATAATTTTCTTGTTGAAAGTACACACGGGCTAACAAAGCTTGTGCTGCATATCTATCAGCAAAAAAGCTATTGCTTTCTGGCAAAAGCGCATACGCTTCTTGAGCATCAGAGATAACTTGGGTGTAAACTTCTTCTACAGTATCTCGTGCAGCATCGAGGTTGACTGAAAAATCTACTAAACCGTTTAGACGAAGGGGCACAGCAAGTTGAGAGTTACTACCACCTGCAATATAGGGAGCTCCAAAATTACGTACTAAGTCAAAATATGCGAGGGCTCTTAAGAACTTTGCCTCTCCTTCAATTCTTGCTTTCTCTTCAGCACTACTAGTTACAATGTCTATATTATCAATTACTAGATTTGCCTGATTAATCGTCTCGAAGGCATTTCCCCATACATCTCTTACCCACGTATTATCAATTAGAAAACTTTTGGTAAAAGCTTCGCGCGGTTGTACAAAGGTACCCGTCCAATTTACTTCCGTATCAGTACCTAGTAAATCAGATAACATTTGAAGTCTACCTCCGTAAGATGCGATTTGTCCTGCTTCATCATAAACACCAATTAAGATAGCCGCTACGTTGGTTTCAGACGTTATCGCCAACTCACCGGGTAAATTGTCAGTAGGATTAATCTCTAGTTCATTTTCACACGAAAAGAGGAAAAATGAGAGTGCTAAAAGGAATACTATTTTATGTGTTTTCATAACTTTTTTTTAAAAATTAACATTTATGCCAATCGTGAACGTCTTAGCAGGAGGTGCTGAGTAGAAAGTTTGCCCAGGATTATTTGTGCCATTTACATCGCTTCGAGACTCTGGATCTTCAAAAGGATAATCGGTAAAGGTCAATAGGTTTATTCCTGTAAAATACACCCGTAGTTTGCTGAAACCCATTTTTTCAACGGCTTCATTTGGTATTGAATAGCCTAGTGTTAAGTTCCGTAGACGTATAAAATCTGAATCCGCAAGAAATCGAGTGGATTGTGCTGAGCCATTACTACCAAATAGTCTTGCTTGGGGTACATCTGTTATGTCACCTGGCTGCTGCCATCTATTTAGTTGATCGCGACTTTGATTATCATAAAAATCACCGTTTACAGATTGAAATCGACCTCCATTATTAAAAATGCTTGCACCCCATTCTCCTTGTAGCGTAAATGAAAAATCGATATTATTAAAAAGGATTGTATTCGTCAAACCTCCATACCACTGCGGAAAAGGATTTCCGGCAATGACTCTCTGGGCTTCGTTAGGGTCAGTTGTGGTATTTCTATTTAAAGTTCCATCGCTGTTTTGCGTATTTAAATAATAAAGGGCATCGCCATTATCAGGGTCAACACCAGCATACTCCCGTAGAAAAAATGATGCAACACTTTCTCCTACTCTATTAATATTTTGTCCTGAGACGATATCTGCATTTCCGTTGGGGAGTGATTTTAACTCGTTGTCATTTTGAGAAATATTAAGACTGGTCGACCAGGTAAATTTTTCAGTAGCTATATTTTGTGTGTTGAGGACGATTTCAATACCGCTACCACGAAGCGTACCTATGTTTCTATTTACAATTGCGTTTCCTGCCGCACCAAGAAAGGGTGCACCACTACTAAGTGCTAAAGGTACTTGGAAAAGTAAATCTTCAGTATCCTTGACGTAATAGTCAAATTCACCGGTAATTTTTCCATCAAAGAATCCAAATTCGAGTCCGAGATCGGTTTGTCTTGTAGTCTCCCAAGTGAGGTCAGGATTTCCTGGTTGAAATGGTGCTAGACCAGGTCTTTGGTTGTATGAAACTGCAGTAAATAAAAATCGAGAAGCAAAATCACCAATCTCTGCGTTTCCGAGTTCTCCCCAACTTGCTCGTAATTTCAAAAATGAAAGTGTCTTAGAATCTTGTAAGAAATTTTCCTCTGATAAAATCCATCCTGCGGAAAAAGCTGGAAATACTCCAAATCGTACATTTTCACCGAAGCGAGATGAACCATCTCTTCGCACACTGGCGTTAAACAAATATTTGTTGTCAAAACTATATGTGGCTCTTGCAAAATAGGAGAAAAAGGCATTCTTTATTTGAACTCCGGTCCCAGCAGTCACTTCTGCTCCTCCTGATACGGTTGGTAAATCATCACCAGGAAATTGTTGGCTGGTGACCGTAGTAATTCGCCGCGAGTTTTTTGTTAGTTCTGAACCAGCGACAATATTTAAGTTATGCTTTTCACCAAATAGTTTATCAAAGGTTAAATAATTACTATACACGAGGCTTTCAGAACCTAAATCAGAGGCAAAGGCTTGTCCATTGGTAGATTGAAAAAGTGCATTTTGTCCTCTGTAATTATCTTCGGTTTGATCATATAAATCATAAGCGAAATCAGAATTCACCTTCAATGATGGAGTTAATTTATATTCTCCAGAGACCTTTCCAGTGATTCGTCTAATGATTGTTTTGAAATTAGCATTTTGATCATCAAACAAGAAATTACCATATAAAGTAGAGGGATTTGGAGTGCCATCGGGAAGTAAAGCTGGTGAGAGGGGAGATTGTGCAATTGCTTGCAAAGGGGTGGCAAATTGATTATCATTTGCAATACGATCAATTTCTGTGCGTGAAAAGCCTAAATTTATTCCAATTTTAAACTTGTTGCTAAATTGATGTGTAATGTTTGTTCTTGCGTTAGCTCTTTCTAGTTCATTACTTCTTATAATTCCGGTAGTATTGTTATAGGCGCCAGAAAAGAAATAAGAAGTTTTTTCGTCAGCCCCCGAAACTGAAAAATCAACATCGGTTTGAAATCCATCTTGAAATACAAAGTCTTGCCAGTCTGTATCAACTTCTCCAGTCCTCCAATCAGTGTCGCCAGCCAAAAAATCAAAGGTGCTTTCGGCTTCAGCTCGCCCATCTACCTCACCTAGACCATTTATAGCGGCTTCCGTGAAAAGCTCAACATACTCTTCTGCATTTAACCATTCTCTTCGGTTGGTAGGTTGACTAAAACCTTGTGCCATATTGAATGAGAACTTCGCCTTTCCTTGTTTTCCTCTTTTTGTGGTAATAACGACAACTCCGTTCGCTCCTCTTGCTCCGTAAATAGCTGCAGAGGAAGCATCCTTTAGTATATCAATAGATTCAATTTCATTGGTGGTTAATGTTAGTAAGGGATTCGTAGCTGCGCCATTCCCGACATCCACATTATTACCCACAGGATCAACCAACGGAATACCATCTAATACGTACAATGGTTGAGTACCGCCACTAACACTTGCTGCACCCCTTACTCTAATATTGATACCGCCTTCGACTTTACCATTTGTTTGCGTTACTTGCACGCCTGCGGCTTTGGCAACCAAAGAGTTTTGAAGGTTTGGATTTGGAACTTCGGCTATATCAGAAGATGTCAATTTCGCGACATTTCCAGTTAATGTCCTTTTACTGGTTGTACCGTAACCTACCACTACAACTTCTTCGAGTTGCGAAGCATCTTCTTCCATTTGAACGTTTATAATATTTGCTTCAGTAACTGTACGTTCAACAGTACGTTGGCCTAGATAAGAAAACACCAAGATATCTCCTTGATTTGCATTGATCGTGTAATTTCCATCAAAATCAGATTGAGTACCTCGTGTAGATTCTTTTACAAGAATATTAACACCGGGCAAGGGAACGGCATTTTGATCGGTAATTGCACCAGTGATTGTTTTTTCTTGAGCTTGTGTCCATGTTAAACCTACTAAACATAACAGCAAAAGCCAATTCATTTTTTTCCTCATGTTTTGATTTTTTATATGTAAAGTGCAGCCCCGAAAATTGATAGCTAATTCAAATAATTACCTTAAAAATTGATACAGAAGTTCTTTTTTAAAGTAAGATTTCAGAGCTGCTTTTACATTGAGTTAGTCATTGAAATCAAAGTAAAAGGCTATTGCTTATATTTCAGGAAGCGCTGATAAACGTTTCCTTTTCCGACGAAAATTTACGTCCAATTTACATTTAAGGAATAAAAAAAACCTGTGGTATGAACCACAGGTTTGCCCTATTTACAGATATGTCTTAACATATTTCCATCAGTTAGTGTCCCAATCTACTTTTGGCGCAAATAGTTTTTTACAGGATTACTCACCATTATTAAATGAGATCCCAATTTATCATGATATTCGATAATTATGAAAAATGCTTCGAAATAGCATTTATCAGCTAAAATGAATTAGTCGTTGTTGAAATTACAAGCTCTTTGAGTCAAAAAAGTAAACGCCGATAAACTTTTACCTTTGTTCTAACAAATATGTATTACGCATTTTTAGCATTTATAGTCCTATCGGTAGTGTTGGCGTCTTTATTTAAAGGTTAAAGGTGTGAGCTTAGTTAAATTACCCTGCGGCTCGTAATACAGATAAGTCGTTTGATTAAAAGATTTATTCTAAAACGATGAACCTAAGTCATAAAAAGTAAAAGCAGCCCTGAGAGGGTTGTTTTGATGACTAATTCAAATAACTACTCCAAAAATGAGAAAAAATAATGATTACTAGAAGTATAACCTTCAAGACTGCCGTTTACGATTTGATTGATGAATTACCAAATTAGAAACTTTTCTATAGTATGCCGGAATGTCCTATAAACATTTACTTATCCGATGCGTATTTACATTGTTCTTACCTAGGTAGTTAGCTTTTGAAACGCCGAATATGAGAGAAAACAAAGCGCTTTTCTTGAATCAGTAGGTAATCCAGTTAGAGGTTGTTTGCGAGAGTTAAGAATTGAATGCCATTCGTTGGTATTGACTTGGGGTGAGCCTTGTGTCTTTTTTAAACGCTTTGTTAAATGTCACTTTGTTGTTGTAGCCTACTTCATAGGCCACGTCAATGATATTAAGATTCTTTCGCCTGTCTTTATTGAGAATTTCTTTTGCCTCTTGTATGCGATAGGAATTTATCAATTCGTGAAAACTCATTTGAAAATGCTCATTAATCACTTGAGAAGTATTATGTCTTGTTGTGTTTAGTTTTGCAGACAATGTGTCTAAACAAATATTACTCTCTTTATAAATCTTATCATTATCAAATAGATCAATTAGGCTTTCTTTTAATTCACTAGAGAGGCTTTTAGTGAGTCCTGATTTTTTATATTTAGGAAATAGTTTTTTAAGCGTGAATGATCCATTAAAGACAGCAGGTTGTACGTTGGCGGAGTAACCAATGTACATCACCATTGAAGCCATAAACGCTACTTGCATATGAAACAAAAACCCAGAGGTAATGTTATTTCCTAACTGAATACCATAAAGCAAATAACAAACAACGTATAACATATGTATGACAAAGATGTTTTTCTGCCAGTTCTTATTTTCTTTTTTGAGATTTAAATTATTTTTTGATTGTTGATATAGTCTTCTAATAAAGTATCCGTATCCTAATAAGGAAGACAGTTTAAGAACGATAATGGTCTTGTCAGAAAAGCTTCGACCTATCTCAGCGCGGCCTAAAATTACTTCAAGTTTTTGATCCGCAGACATTAGATATCCGGGTATCAAATAAACAATGAATATCAAAGTGGGTAGAAAGTGAAGTAAATCGATTTTTTTAAATTTATACTGTTGTGTTATTCTTTTAAAATATAGGTATAGTAAGGGGCCGTACAAAAATGAAAAAGCAGTAGAAAGCCTATAGGCATGAGGAAACTGAAGCTGGTATTTTGAAATGTTTAAGAAAATATGAAGTATAAAAATGGAATGAATAAAGACAAAGCTGCTGATCAATACTTTTGCCATGGTGTCTACTTTTTTATTAAAAAGTAACATAAAGGCGATGTAGAAGCCAATTAAAGCTACATAAAGATATGAGAAGGATAATGTGTTTAGTTCAGGAGTGACAATGGCAGGATTGTAATCAGAAGAATGTGTATCGAGCTTATCTGACTGATAATTAAGAGCTGCAAGAGATATAGGGCTTTTTAAAAAAGATTTTTGTTTTGGTTTTAGAAATTCAAAAGAGTACGTAATAGCACCCTCGTTTGTTTTAAAAACTGAAGGGTATTCTTTTGAGTTAAAATTTGGAGATTCTGACAAGATGTGAGTAGTGCTCTCACTTAAGTCTATAGGAACACTAGAGTAAATTTTAGAAAGCGTTAACAAGAATATGATGAGTATCCCTAATAATCTCATGGTTGATTGACGATTGAATTAGCTTGGTATAAGTTAAGAATTTATCCAATCGAATGTGATGAATTGTTAAAAAAAAAGTAATTCCCGATAATAGTTTACCTTTTAAAACTCGAAGATGAGAGTAATACAAAGCCAAGGTGAAGTTATTTTGTTATCCTAAAACAATGATAAAGGTTTTTTTGCTTATTATTTTGCCTACAACTAGAAATAAAAAAAACCGATGCTCCCACCGGTTTTTAACTAACTAACTCAAAAAATTACTAACTCAAATTTGTCCGTTTGAAGTTCTGCAGCCTTCAAATAAATTTTCGTATGTTCTTAAGATACAACGGTGTAAACTCTAAAATATTATTCTATACAATGGAATTGTTAAAATTTAATCTTGCATAGCAAATACCTTTTTGAGGAGATCCGTAGATCTTGAAGAGACTCTAGTGCGAATTTCTTTTTCCTCTTGGGCAATCATCGTGTAAACTCCTTTTAACGCTTCTTGTGTAACATAGTCCGTGAGATCAGGGTTGACATCGGTAGTTAAAGGGATGCTGTTATATTTGGTAATTAAATTGTTCCAAATCTTGTCGGCGCCGACTTTTTCAAAAGATTTTTGAATCACAGGATTGAATTTAAGGTATAACGCATCTTGTGTACTCTTAGTAAGGTATGCTGTCGCCGCGTCATCAGCTCCTAAGAGAATACTTTTTGCATCGTTAAAGGTGATCTCTTTAACTGCAGTTATAAAAATGGGTGTCGCTTCTCCTACGGCATCTTCTGCAGCACGATTTAGTACTTTGAGTCCCTCATCTGCTAACTTTCCTAGTCCGATGTCACGTAATGTTTTATCTACTCTTCTCAGTTCGTCTGGTAGTAAAATCTTTACTAAATCATTTTTGAAAAATCCATCTTCTTGAGTTAATTTAGAAACTTGCTTATCAATACCCAAATCTAAAGCTTCTCTTAAGCCAGCCGCAATATCTAAGGTTCCTATGCCAGATGAGCCCTGTGGTAACTGATTGACGACTTGTTGAAGTTCACCACAAGCCACCAATTGGAATATCAGGATAGCTAAAACTATTTTTTTCATGTTTCAAATTTAATGATCAAGTATCACTTTTATTCTAGAACGAAATACAAGGATCTATCGTATTTTCTCGAAGCGATATAAAAGTAGTAGTATAAAGGTTTTAAGTGAAGATAACGGTTTTGTTATTGTAGACCATAGTTTTTCCCTCTACGTGCAACCTTACCGCTCTTGATAAAACAATTTTCTCTAAATCTCTTCCTTTTGTAATAAAGTCTTTAATGCTATGCGCATGGGTCACGGTAGTTACATCTTGTTCAATAATTGGTCCAGCATCAAGATCTTCGGTAACATAATGACTAGTTGCTCCAATTATTTTGACACCTCTTTCAAAAGCTGCGTGATAAGGTTTAGCCCCAGCAAATGCAGGTAAGAAAGAATGATGAATATTGATAATTTTATTTGGATAATGCTTAATAAAATTCGAACTAATAATTTGCATGTAGCGAGCCAATACCACAAAGTCGATGTTATACCTCTTTAGTAAAGCCAGCTGCTCTTGCTCAGCAGCAGCTTTTGTTTCTTTTGTTACGATAATGTGATGAAATGGGATACCAAATTGATCAGCAATATAGCTTAAATCTGGATGGTTACTTACGATAAACGGTATGTTCACCTTCAGTTCACCTGATTTATAGCGCGTCAAAAGATCGTACAAACAGTGATTGTATTTTGATACAAATAATGCCATTTTAGGTCGTACCTCATCCGAATAAAGACGCCATTTCATTTGATAAGGTTGCGATAGCGCTTTTTCAAATTCGATTTTAAAGGCAGACAAAGAGAATTTACTAGTGTCAAAATCACTTTCTAAGCGCATAAAGAAGACATCAGCTTGTTTGTCAACGTGTTGATCTAAATAAATGATGTTGCCCCCGTTCGAGTGGATAAAACCGGTAACAGCACAAACAATACCGGGCTGGTCTGGACAATTGATAAGGATTGTAGTTTTCAAAAGCGGTATTTTCAGTCCCTAAAATTAGAACAATTAATACATCAAACACAACGAATTATGTGATTTTGCATACTAAAGCACAATTTAGAAATCTGAGATGGATTGAAACCAATATCTCAGTCAAGATTTGGCAAAGAGCCTCTCCATTTTTTGAAAGTACTTCTAAAACTTTTTAACTCATGTCGCAAAAGTTGCAAATACTCTTTTTCTTTTACACCGTCTTTTTCTAAACCTATGCAATATGAGTTGAGGTTTCGAATCATGATATTCACGAAGCTAGCGTTTTGAAGTCGGTCTTTATATGACTTTGAAGAAATGGCTTCTGTAATGTGGGTTGCAATGAGTTTGGCATCAGTTAAAATTGAAGTTGCTATGCTATCACGAAGGCTAGTCGAGTTATATAATTTTACCAAATCTTTGTTGAAAGAAATATAAGATACCAGATGACTACTCAGTTCATATAGCGACTGCGCTTTTTGGTAAACAGGTACAGAACCTAAGTTTTTTGAAGACATTTTTGCAACAAAATTTTTATTAAAGTTACTACCAAATCAGTATATTGTTATTTAGAATCAAAAGTATAATCTTAATTTATCTTTTGATTATTAAATATATATGTATAATTATTATGAATGATAAGATCGATATGTTGAATTGGAAGATACTGAATAGTCTTCAAGAAAATGCACGCGCTTCCTTCGCTGAAATTGGTAGGCAAGTCGGGTTGACACCCCCTGCCGTTGCAGAGCGTATCAAGAAAATGGAAGATATGGAAATTATTCAAGGGTACACTGCAAAAGTATCACATGCCAAGACAGGGCATCAGCTGAAAGCAATAATTACCCTGCGCGCTTTTATGGGAAAACTCAAACCTTTTTTAGTGACCGTAGTCACCTTCAAAGAAGTAATAAATTGCTATCGTATTACTGGGAATGAGAATATTATTATGGAGGTTGTTTTAAAAGATCAGTTTCATTTAGAAAAGTTCATTGACAAGCTTATTCAATATGGCGAGACAAGAACCCACATCATTTTATCGAATGTGGTTTCAAATGCTCCTATTCTTAAAGAAATGACATAAGTAATTGTGTAAGGTAGATTAACATTGTTCTTTTAATCTTAGAATGCTCTCTAGTTAAGCATTGCTTAAGTAATAGTATCGACCGAATTTTAATTAATTTTAAAACGATAACTAGAGGAGATGCAAATTATTTTAGAATACGCTATAACAGCAATCGTTTGTTTGATTACCGCTATTGTCATTCAACGTATTTATAAAAAAGAAAAAAAACACGTAGCGAGAGTAACTGAGATCAATGGTATCATGTGGTTCGGTTTCGCTATTTTCATTTGGGGCCTTGGGGCGTTTTTAAATTTAATAGTGGTTGGCTACTTTAAAGGGTCTCCTGATAGTAGGTTTTTGATTTATTCAGGGGTACTAGTTTCCCTCTTGAATTCTCTTTTTATTATACTCTCATTACCATCCATAGAATATAAAGGTCGACGATCACTGATTATTCAAATAGTCGATCGATTTTCCGAAAGACAATTTATTTATATCTACATGGGAGTAATGGGTATGCTAGTGTTCGTGTTTTTCGCTACCTCGTACACCAATACTCGTATAAACAATTCTTTGATTTGGCTCATCGATATTCCCATTTCAATTGTAGTTGCGTTTGAGTTGCTCAGTGCTTTAAATAAGGCCTTTAACAGTAGGAGTATGCGTTTTATGATTCTACCTTGTTTTGCACTTTTTGTGCTTATTGTAAGTGCGGTAACACATAGAATTGTGCCTATTGAACACATACCAAATTTTATATCGCAGCCTACCTGGATCCTTTTGGGTACTATCAGTGCAATTTCATTTAAATTTTTATTTATTCTGTTATTCTCTATCCTATTGTATAGTTGGAAGTTTTTATCTGAAAAAGAGGAGAAGCAATCTTTATTGGAAGAGATTTTAATTGCCAAGACCAAACTAGAAGAAGAAAGAACAAGGTTGCAGCTTGCAAATGATAGTCATTTAGATACTATTTCAAGATTGACACTAGAAAATAATGCATTAACAGAAGCAAGCAAAATAGAACTCTCTGAGCGACAGAAGGAAGTTTTAGGAAATTTAGGAATTTTTGGAAATGAAAAGTCTTATACAGAAATAGCTGAGTCGATGCATATTAGCGTTGATGGTTTTCAAACGCATATTTACCAAATTAAAAAGGCACTGCATATTAGCGGATCAGCCGGAAAGAATCAATTGATTCAATATGCAATTGAGAATGATCTATTAAAATACGCTACGGTAAAACCCACTAGCAAAAAGTAAATTTAAGTTTATGGTTCACTAGACCGATAGAAATTTTAACCAATACGTAAGCTTTTGAATTTATAAAATAGCAGAGATATTGAGGATTAAAACTAAAATGGTTCGGTTCTTAATCTTTTTTCTATTCACAAATCTTTTACAAAAACAATATTCTCTAGATGATCAAATAAATGAAAAATTTGAAAGGGCAACAGGTTGGTTTGTGGATGCGATTTTTGCGCAAATTCCTATTACGAATGATGTTGGTGTTCCTTGGGTATTAATTGTTTTGATTACAGGAGCCAGTATTTTTACTATTTATTTTAGGGGCATAAACTTCACAGGTTTTAAAACTGCTATACGCATTGTTCAAGGAAAATATGATCACCTAGAAGCCTTGCCATCTTCAAACATGATTGAGGAAAACACTTCACAAAAAGAAGACGTTGATACCACTAGAAAAGAAGATACAGATGGTGAGGTGACTCATTTTCAAGCGCTTACCGCTGCTTTATCTGCAACGGTTGGTTTGGGTAATATTGCTGGAGTTGCCATCGCATTGTCGATTGGAGGTGCTGGTGCTACATTTTGGATGATTCTTGTTGGTTTTTTGGGAATGGCATCAAAGTTTGTCGAATGTACTTTGGGAGTAAAATACCGTGAAATTGATGATAATGGACGGGTTTTTGGAGGGCCGATGTATTATCTCTCCAAAGGGCTTGAAGAAAAGGGATTAAAAAAACTTGGGAAGGTATTAGCCATAGTTTTTGCTATGATGTGCATTGGTGGATCTTTTGGAGGAGGAAATATGTTTCAAGTAAATCAAGCTTTTCAACTTTTCGAATATGTGACGGGTGAGGAACATAGTTTTGTACATGGCAAAGGTTGGCTTTTTGGTTTGATAATGTCAATTTTAGTTGGAGTTGTAATTATTGGAGGCATCAAAAAGATTGCCAAAGTTACAGACAAGATTGTACCCGCAATGGTACTACTATATGTCTTAGCGGTATTAACTATATTAGGTATCAATTTTCAAAGTATCCCAGATGCTTTCATAGCTATATATGAAGGTGCATTCAAACCCGAAGGAATCGCTGGTGGTTTTATCGGGGTTCTTATTCAAGGTTTTAAGAGAGCCGCTTTCTCTAACGAAGCTGGCATTGGCTCTGCTTCAATTGCGCATTCTGCAGTAAAAACAAAATATGCAGCTAGCGAAGGTTTAGTGGCTTTACTTGAACCCTTTATCGATACTGTGGTAATTTGTACTATGACGGCCTTGGTTTTAATCATCACAGGTCAGATAGTGATAGGAGCTCAAATCAATGATGCACAAGGGGTAGTGCTAACCTCCAATGCGCTTAGAAGTGGTATTTCTTGGTTTCCGTATTTACTCTCATTTGCAGTAATTTTATTTGCTTTTTCTTCAATGATATCGTGGTCTTATTATGGTCATCAGGCGTGGTCATTTCTTTTCGGAAGAGGTAAGAAGACCGAGTATGTCTATAAAATTATATTCTGTCTCTTTGTGGTTATAGGTGCAGCCGCTACTTTAGACTCTGTTACACTCTTTTCAGATGCTATGATTTTCGCGATGCTAGTACCCAATATGATTGGTCTATTTTTACTTTTATCGAAAGTGAAAGAAGAGTTATTGAAATATAAAAAAGCTATTAAGTCACAGTCTTAAAATGCCCATCCTGATTTGTAGTTAAAAGATTTTATTCTTTATTTAGGGTATGGAAATGGATAAACTCAACGAGTATCTTCAAATCGCCATTGACAAAATGGTATTCTTCTTGCCTAAAATTTTACTTGCCGGAGTTATACTTTGGATTGGATTTAAGATTGTTAAAAAGTTAGTAAAATTATTGGGTTTAGCTTTGGAAAAATCAGGTTTCTCCGAAACGTTAAGACCCTTCATTGGTTCAACTGCTACCGTAATTTTAAAAGGAGCTGTACTTTTTGCGATTGCTTCAATCATTGGTGCAGATCTTACAGGTTTAGTTGCAATTTTGGCAGCAGCAGGTTTTGCCATCGGAATGGCACTTCAGGGCAGCCTTGGTAATTTTGCATCTGGAATATTGATTTTAACATTAAAACCATATAAAATTGGAGATTGGATTCAGTTAGATGAGAAGTTCGGACGTGTAGAAGAGATAGGAATTTTCAGCACAGATGTACTCACACCAGGCAACAAAATATTAATTATTCCTAATTCGATGATTACTGAATCAGTTGTGACGAATTTTTCTGAAAAAGGCAAAATTCGTCTAGAGTTGTCGGTGACCATGCCATACGATGAAAGTTTTCCGAGAGTAAAACAGATTATCATTGATGCATTACTTGAACTTCCAAAAGTTTTAAAAGATCCCATACCTGATGTTGGAATTGAGAATTTTGATAGCCATAATGTTCAACTTTTAGTTCGACCCTACGTTGAGCCTGATGATTATTGGGCTGTAGTTTTTGAATCGAACAAAGTAATTAAGAAAGCATTTAACGCTAACAATATTAAGGTTGCCTATTCTGAAGGTGTCGAAATGGGGGCAATCGGAGAATGATTTTCTGATAAATCGTTACTATAAGTCATCTTTTAGCCGGGTTTAAATGGGTAACTTTATCATAGCTCAATGTTTGGCTAGATTTTTGATGTTTGTTTGTCATATGAAAAATAAATTAGTACTTCTTTTCCTGTCTTTTTCGTTTTGTGGTTTTGCACAGCAATTGACGCTTAAAAAGGGAAGTGTTATTGATGAAGTTGCAGTTAATGACTCCATCAAAGAAAGCTTTTCGCTTTATCTTCCAACCGATTTTGACATGACCAAAGAATGGCCAGTGGTTCTTGTCTTTGATATGCAAGGTCGCGGTAAGCGAGTGGTCAGTATGTTTAGAGAAGCGGCGGAAAAAGAAGGTTATATTTTGGCAGCATCCAATAATATTCAAGACACTTTAGCGCTTTCCAAAAACGTGTTGATTTCGAGTAGAATGTTAAATCGGGTTTATTCTATTTTACCAATCAAAAAGAGTAGAATTTATACAGGGGGCTTTGGGGCCGGAGCCAGAATGGCTTCTTTACTACCCACTTTCATAAAGGAAATTAGAGGTGTTATCTCATGCGGTTCAGCGTTAGCCAATGCAGAGGTGCTCAGTAGTAAAAGACCATTTCATTTTATAGGAATTGTAGGTAAAGAGGACTATAATTACAGAACCATGCTATCTTCGAGAAAGCTTCTAAATAATTTAAAATTTCCCCACCAACTTTTGATTTTTGAAGGTGGTGTAGAATGGCCATCGTCCGATTATTTAAAAAAAGCTTTGAACGTTTTCACCTTAGCCGCAATGGCCAAGGGAGACGAACCTAGAAATGAGGAATTAATCGATACCGCCTATCTCAAAAGTTTAGGGGAAACAAATGTATTGGTCACTGAAAATAAGCCGCTTATGGCACAAGCATTGTTACTGGAGACCATGAATATTTTTCGTCCTTTTAAGAATGTTGATTCTCTCAAATCGAGTTTAAAAACGCTTCGAAAAACCAAATTATTTAAGACTTATACTAGAAGTCAAAATGCTGCATTTTTTAAAGAAAATTTGATCAAAGAGGATTATGTATATTATCTAGAGGAAGATGTAATTACTTATAATTATAATAATCTGGGTTGGTGGAAATTTCAAATGGAAGAACTCACCAAATACGAAAAGGGTAAGAATATTTTTGAGAAGCAGATGGCGGCGCGCTTGAAAAGCTTTTTGAATGCCTTAATTGCAGATAATATTGACGCTATCAAGGCAACCTCTATTGTAGACGAAGAGGCTTTGACTTTTCTATGGATGGTGAATACAATTACCGATGCTCAGAACCCAAAACCTTATCTCAAGGTAATTTCAAATAGTTCAAGAGTTGAAGATTTTGGCACCGCTCTTTTTTATCTTGAAGAACTTCTGAAAATGGGATACAGTAATAAAACTGAACTGTACGAATTGAATCATACCGCGCTGCTTCGAATTACTCCAGAATTTAACAAACTGATGAAGAAGTATTTTGAAGATGCTCCTTAATCCTAGGGTAAAGGACTTACAATCAGTTTAGGCACCTCGCTAAGTTTCCAATCAATGACTAAGCCGCCCGCTAAGGACTCGGCTATCTCTTTTCCATATAGATGTTCACATAAGTAAAGTGCCGCCTCAAAGCTTTTAGCACCTCCAGCTGAGGTAATATACTTTCCATCATGAACAAAAAGAACACTGTCTTTGACCTTAAGATGTGGAAACATGGTTTTGTAGGTATCAATATCACTAGGAAAAGTGGTCGATACCACATCATTTAAAACAGCTGCTTTAGCCAAAACGAATGCGCCATCACAATGACTGGTCATAAAAAGTGCATCCTTATCTACTTCTTTGATAAAATTGATCAGGGCTACATCGTCTAAATCACTATCAAGGTGGTGTTCTGCGCTCGGAACAACAAGAATATCAATCGCCGGAAGTTCATCAGTGGTGTAATCGAAATCAGGTAGTATTCTAACACCTTCAAAAGTGCTAATAGGTTCTAGAGTATTTGCCACGGTGAACGTATTCATAGCCTTAATATTCTTGCGATACTGGGTGTGTTGAAAAATATCGAACGGTGCGGTAAATTCGGTATTGTATGTGCCATCCATAATAAGAAAAGCGACGTTATAACGATTTGGTTCTAGTTTGGGTAAAACTCGCTTTTTAATGGATACGCCAGTTTCTGACTTTTTATCTTGATGGCAAGAAATAGTGAGCAATAGAATGATCACTAAACGAAGAATAGTTTTCATTAAAATAGGGTTTAAGTGTACAAAGTACGATACTATCTTAAAAACGCGAGTACTTTAAATTGTATTTTTACACAATTAATTAAAGTAATGAAGCATAGTATCATTTGGTTATCAATAAGTGTAATTCTATTGCTGCCCTTTGGGTGCAAAGAGAAAAAAAAGTACCACGATGTTGCTAAAAAGGAAGCAATAGCGTCAACGAAAGTTCTTCAAGAAATTTTGAGTTATCAGCTTGAAAAAGACAAAGAGTTTAAAAATCCTGAAACATCGCCATTACCAGATAAGTATCGAAAGAATTTTGAAGGTCTTGACTTTTTTGAACCCGACACGACTTATGTCGTACAGGCGAAGTTGGTTCGTACGCCCAATGCGAAACCTTTTCTGATGCCAACTACTACTGGCGAAAATTCTACTGAAGTCGTTTATGGTATCGTACACTTTGAGTTAAACGGACGAAAGCGACAGCTAGAGATTTATCAAAATAAAGAGCTTATGCTTGAAGAGGGTTATGAAGATTATTTGTTTCTTCCTTTTACAGATTTGACAAATGATGAAGAAACCTATGGCGGTGGACGTTATATTGATTTAAGAATTCCGAGAACAGACGAAATTACGATTGATTTCAATCGAGCTTATAATCCTTATTGTGCTTACAATAAGAAATACTCTTGTCCGATTGTACCGAATGTAAATCACTTAAACACTAAGGTTTTGGCTGGAGTTAAGGCTTTCGTGAAAAATTAAGCAAAGAAAAAGTCCAGCACTTTCGTGCTAGACTTTTTATACTACTCAACCAATGTTATCAACTCTATTACTTTTTTAGAAGGAGTAAACTGCTGCTAGTACGAAAGATGAAAGACTTCCAATGGGGTTTCCATCAGAATCTAAAAAGGCATCTTCTGAAGCATTATCTAAACGAAATTCTGGCTTAAGAATTAAATCTCCAATGGTAGCACTGCCAGTTAAGGTTAGAGCTAGAACACTAGCATCTCCGTTTGCATCGTTTGCTCCAATTGCTCCAAAATTATCGGTTTCAGCAAAATATTCGCCTCTAAGTCCAATGGTGAAATTCTCTGATGTTGCTAATTGCGGATAAATAGCTACCCCTGCAAAATCTCCAATACCATCTTCTTCATCTCCACTAAAGTACGCAGCGTTTATTCCTAGGAAAAAAGAATCAGAAAGATCAAAGCCACCCGTAAAATCTACTTCGAATGAACCGTTATCAGCTAAAAAATTAAGGTATTGACCACTATACCCAAGTTGAGCGCCGTATGCATAGAGTCCTGTTGGATTGAATTCCGTTAAATCAGTTTGATTCATTACTGCTAGCATCAAACTAAAATCTTCTGATAATGCGAAGTCAGCTTTTAAACCAGTATGAGAAAATGGACCATAAGAGAACAAATAGGAAGTACTGTAGTTAAAATTGGCTACAGGTGAAATAACTTCATAACCTAAGAAGGTGTTGAAATTTCCAAAAGTAAGCTTAACCGATTCGCTAACATTCCAGTAAGCATATAACTGGTTTACAATATTACCTGTAGCAGAATATAAAGGAGAGGCAAAAATAGCATCCGTTCCTCGAGGACCGAAAACCAAATCAGCGACAAAACCTACTTTTTCTCCTTCATAACCAACGATTACGTTAGCCATACCGAGAGCAAATCCTGGTAAATTTGCAAATGAACTTCCGGGAGCGGAGTAGTTAGGTCCTGAATTTGCAGAGTTTAAATTAGCTCTGTAATACGCATCAACGCTTCCACTTAGTGTGAATTTAGGTTCGGTGCTTTCTTCTTCGTCTTGGGCAAATGTGCTAATAGTTGCTAAAAACATAAAAGCTGCTAGCGTTATTTTTTTTCCGAAATTTGTAAATGTAATCATGTTCATAAGTTTGAATTTTTAATATGCCCAAAAAGGGAATCTTATTTTGACTGATTTAGACTGTGAAAAGGTTATTTAACGGAGCGTTCTGCAAAACGCTCCGTTTCCTTTTTATTTTAATTAATCGTTTGTAAAATCTGGGTACGCATCCATACCGTGCTCGTGAAGGTCAAGACCTTCTACTTCTTCTTCTTTCGATACTCGAATACCTACGGTAGCTTTGAGTGCGCCTATAATGATGCCTGAAGTGATTATACAAAATGCCCCGATAATGAGTACTCCGTATAACTGGGTCATGAATTGACCACCCCCGGCCATGCTTCCAAAAATACCTACAGCTAGTGTTCCCCAAATACCACAGATTAAATGGACTGCAACGGCACCAACCGGATCGTCTAACTTTAATTTATCTACTAAGGCAACTCCTAGCACGATAATGATACCGGACAGTAGCCCGATAATGACGGCTTCATTAGGAGACATTAAATCTGCCCCAGCAGTTATACCAACTAGACCACCCAAAATACCATTTAGGAACATGGTAAGGTCTAAATTCTTATAAAGAATGAAACTCAAGATCATAGCAGCAACACCACCTGCAGCAGCAGATAAACTTGTAGTAACAAGAACTAATGATGTTAAAGCTGGATCAGCCGAAAGAACAGAGCCTCCGTTAAATCCAAACCATCCTAACCATAAGATTAATACACCTGCCGTGGCTAAAGGAATGCTGTGTCCCGGAATCGCTTTTGGTTTTCCATCTTCACCAAATTTTCCAATTCTAGATCCAAGCAGAGCAATAGCAACAAGTGCCGCCCAACCTCCAACAGAATGCACTAAAGTAGAACCCGCGAAATCATAGAATCCCCAGGCATCCAAGAAACCACCACCCCATTTCCAAGCACCTACGATTGGGTATACTAACCCTACGTATATAACTGTGAAAATCATAAAGGCGCCAATTTTCATGCGTTCTGCAACGGCCCCTGAAACGATAGTCGCCGCTGTAGCCGCGAACATTCCTTGAAATAAGAAATCTGTCCACCAGGTATAACCGCCATCTGCATAATCTGGAGTCATTCCATTTGCAGGAGCATCAATACCAAATCCGGCGAAAGCGAAAATTCCTGATGAACCTTCTTCAAAACCTGGATACATTAAATTGAAGCCCCATGCGTAATACAGTAGTAAGCCTACTGTGATGATAAATATGTTTTTGAATAATATGTTAATTGTATTTTTTGATCTTGTTAATCCTATTTCAAGGAAAGCAAAACCTGTATGCATGAAGAATACCAATGCGGTAGCCAACATCATCCATACGTTATTCGCTGTAAATAATCCTGCGTCCATTTTCTTTAATGTTTAGTGGGTTGTTTAGTTAGTTGATTCCGGCTTGGCCGCTCTCTTTAGTTCGTATTCTATAAGCTTCTTTTACCTCTGAAACAAAGATTTTACCATCTCCAACGTTGCCGGTATAGGCAGACTCTAGTATGGTATTTACCGTTTTCTCTAAAAATTCATCAGATACTACTATTGACAAATAGCGTCTTTGAATGTCTGTTGTGCTATACGAGATTCCACGATATACGTGTCCTTGTTTTTCGTTTCCTACCCCTGTTACGTCCCAGTAACTGAAGAAATTAACCTCGATGGTGTGCAAAGCTTTTTTGACGTCATCGAATTTTGATTTTCTAATAATTGCCTCGATTTGTTTCATAATACTTGTATTAGTTGATGCGTCAAATGTATGTTAAAAAAATTAACACCCCTCTTTTTTGAAGGGTGCAAGCTGTATTTTTATATATATGATAAAATAGACCCTAAAAATTTGAGGGTATTGTTATTTAACTATAAGATATTCGACAATAGTGCTGTCTGGAAGTGCTCAGATTTGAGAAAAAAATCAACAAATAGTAGTCGAAAAGGTAATTTCTTATGAATTGTGGAAAAAAAGCACCAAAAATCATGCTTTCTAATAAAATTAAAGGAAATTTTATTCTACTGTTATATTTATAACAATTTTGAAATCCATAGACCTAATGCGATTGCAATGATTCCCACAACGATACTGGCTATGGTGTAGATTGAAAAATTCATGAGATCACCAGTTCTTAATAAGGAGTGTTTTTCAAAAGCAAAAGTTGAAAATGTGGTGAAGCCACCACAAAAGCCTGTAGATAATAATAAGGTTTGGTTCTGTGATAAGTAGTCATTTTTTAATGAGAAGCCCAAAATGATACCAATTAAAAGACAACCTACAATATTGACTGTAAAGGTACCGAGAAAAAAGTTTTGAAAATGAGTATTGAGATTTTTAGAAATAACATAGCGAAGCATACTGCCTAAACCTCCACCAAGAAAAACAAGTAATAATTGCTTCATACCCAAAGGTATAAAACTATACCGCTTTCTTATAGTCAGAAGATGCTAAATCAATCGAACGTACACCAGAAGGTGAATCAACTAGTTTAGAAGTAGAGTTTTCCTTCGTCTTTTGGTTGGTATTCCAAAGACTAAAAAACATCATTGCTATGTTGACACCAATTACAATAAAAAGAATGATAAAAAAAGTCGTCATTGTTTTGCCCCTTTAATAGCTATACAACGCAAAATTACGTTGTTTGGTATATAATACGCGATAAAAGGTAAATTTGTCGTCGAAAATGTAAGAATTATCGTATGCTCAAAATTATTGTTAATTTTTAAGAGAATACTTAATAATGAATAATAATATTAGAAAAATCAGAAATGAAAACGCCACCCATTTAACACCTTTATAATTTTTAAGGTGAAGTTTTTTATCTTTTTGGTACGAAAAGATGATAATTATTAGAAAGCTTACTGCAAAAAGAGCGGCAAAAACCAATTGTCCGGTGCTGAACATATTTTTCTATTTTTACGCAAAGCTAATTCAAAACCCAATAATTATGAAAGATAAGATCAAAGCAGTAGAATTATTTCATAAATCATTTGGACTTGGTGTATCTGAAGTTCAAAATGCAAGCCTTGGTGAACGAAAAAATATGCTCCGCTTTAATCTAATGGATGAGGAAAACAAAGAATATTTAGAAGCTGCTCAAAACAATGATATGGTCGAGGTTGCTGATGCCTTAGGCGATATGCTATATATTTTATGTGGAACCATTCTTGAGCATGGCATGCAATACAAGATAGAAGAAGTCTTTGAAGAAATACAACGTAGCAACATGAGTAAGCTTGGTGCTGATGGTAAACCTATTTATCGTGAAGATGGTAAGGTGCTTAAGGGGCCAAACTATTTCAAGCCTGATATTAAAGGTATTTTAGAGGCATAGGTGAGATTTGAGATTGAATTATAGAGTCTTTTATATTGTTGTGTGGGACTCAAAAATATCCAAAATACAGGCACGTGAAGGTTGTTTAGATTTTCATTCGCCAACCGAAATTATCTTCAGCACGATTGTATTGAATATCTGTGATACGTTTTTTAAACATGCTAGCATAACTGTGCTTTAATTCAGGCAAGTTATAGTCCACATCTCTGAAGCCGAAAGCTGCAATTGGTGAAATGACTGCAGCAGTGCCTGCTCCAAACATTTCTTTCAAGCTTCCATCTTTGGCAGCTGCCACAACTTCTGTTACGGTAAGTGTACGCACCTCCGCTTTAATACCCTCTGCTGCCGCGATTTCAAGAACACTCTTTCGTGTAATTCCATCTAAAATACGATCACTTGTCGGACCTGTGATTAAAGTATCACCAATACGAACGAAAATGTTCATTGCGCCAGCTTCCTCAATATTTTCGTGAGTGTTATCGTCCGTCCAGATTACTTGATTATAACCCTTTTTAACCGCCAACTGGGTTGGATAAAACTGCCCTGCGTAATTTCCTCCAGCTTTTGCATAGCCCACACCACCGTTGGCAGAGCGTGAATACTTTTCCTCTATTAAAACTTTAACTTTTCCAGAAAAATATGGCCCCGAAGGAGCTAAACAAATTAAAAATTTATACTCGTCTGCTGGCGAGGCGTGAAACCCTTTTCCAGAAGCGAATATGAAAGGTCTTATGTACATAGCGCTTCCTGGTGTTTGAGGAATCCACTTTTCATCAAGTTTCAATAATGTTTTCAATCCATCCATAAATACCTCTTTTGGGAGTTCAGGAATGGACATCCGGCCTGCTGAAATATTCAATCGCTTGTAATTATCTTCAGGTCTAAATAGAAAAATATCATTGTTTTCATCCTTATAAGCTTTCATACCTTCAAAAATAGACTGGCCGTAATGAAAAATTTTTGCGGAAGGTTCCAAACTTAAAGGTCCGTAAGGCATGATTTTAGGAGTTTCCCATGCACCATTCTTATAATCGCAGACCAGCATATGGTCAGCAAAAACGCTTCCAAAAGCTAAATTGTCAAAATCTACTTGATCGATTTTAGAGCTTTTGGCTCTTTCTATAGGTATTGGTGTCTTCAAGGTGCTATCCATTTCAAATGATTTTAAAAAATAAAATTAATGAAATATCCCGATCGGATGGGGTTTTTTCGTCAAAAATGACCAATTTTGCAGAGGAGATTCAAATTTCGAATATTATGAAAAAAATTAACATTTTCCTTGTGTTTTTTCTCACCTTTAGCGGGGTTTATGCTCAAGATTCGCAAAATGAGAAGACTGCTAAGACTACAATGTCCACTTTTGGACAACAAATTGACCAAAATAACGTGATAAGTTCACAAGAAATGTCAAAAAAGTATGCTCAATTAGCAGTTTCTGATACCATTTCTTCTAAATTTTCGGGTACGGTTACAGAAGTTTGTCAGTCAAAAGGATGTTGGATGAAAGTTCAATTAGAGAATGGAAACGAGACTATGGTTCGTTTCAAAAATTATGGTTTCTTCATGCCAAAAGATATTCAAGGTAAAGAGGTTATTGTAAAGGGTTCAGCTTTTGTAGAAGAAATGAGTGTTGCAGATCAACAGCATTATGCCAAAGATGCTGGTAAATCTGAAAACGAACTTCGTCAGATAAAAACACCAAAAAGATCATTTGGTTTTACTGCAGATGGAGTTTTGTTAAAGGAATAGTTTGAAACGGAAAATCATCACCACTTCTGACGGATCTAAAACGATACACCTTGTGGATTTGGACGAATACTATCATTCAAAGCATGGTGCAATTCAAGAGGCATATCATGTTTTTATTAAGTCAGGGCTTTCTCTTTTTAAAAATACATCTTTATCTATTTTAGAAGTCGGTTTTGGTACAGGTTTAAATGCGCTAGTAACGCGCATTGAGTCTAAGAAGTTGGCACTTGATGTTCGCTACACTGGAGTTGAAGCCTACCCTATAAGCCCAAAAGAATTGGAACAACTCAATTATATTGCTGAACTAAGAGCTGAAAATTTTCAAGAAGAATTTTTGAAGATGCACGAATGTCCTTGGGAAGAACAGGTCGTTTTTGATAATGCTTTTACCTTGTACAAGCAGCAAAAGAACTTTGTAGATATTACAGATGAGAATATGTTTAACCTTGTGTATTTTGATGCCTTTGGAGCTCGAGTGCAGCCTGAGTTATGGACGACAACTATTTTTATGAAAATGTTTAAAGCATTAAAAAGTGGTGGTTTTTTAGTTACCTATGCAGCAAAAGGCAGTGTACGTAGGGCAATGCAAGAGGTAGGTTTTATTGTAGAACGCCTTCCCGGTCCCCCTGGTAAAAGAGAAATGCTTAGGGCTCGAAAACCTGCAATGATTTAAAATTTATGATTTCCACTTCTTTCTCGTGCTTAGCTCATTGTGGATAGACTTAAACAAGAGTGTTAAATCGAAATTAAAGAGGAAGCTTTCGATGATCAAAACCAATATCTTTGAGGTATGAAAATTTTGATAACTGGGGCAACAGGGTTAATTGGAAGCGAGATAGTTCGGCTATGCTCTCAAGAAAATATTTTGGTTCATTATCTAACTACTAGCAAAGATAAGATTGTTTCAGAGCCAGGTTACAAAGGTTTTTATTGGAATCCGGATGAAAGTGAAATAGATATTAGTTGTTTCGATGGAGTATCTGCGATCATTAATTTGGCTGGTGCTAGTATTTCAAAAAGATGGACATCAGCTTATAAAAAAGTGGTGCTCTCTAGTAGAATTAATACACTTCAAACATTGCGTATCGGCTTAGAAAAGATCGATTCAAATGCTATTTCTTCGTTCGTTTCAGCTTCTGCCATTGGTATTTATCCGCATTCCTTATCCAATTTTTACGAAGAAGACGAAAAAAGGGTAGATGATAGTTTTTTAGGTGAAGTAGTTGAGGCTTGGGAAAATGAAGCAGATACCTTGAGAAATTTTGATTTCAATCTTTCAAAAATTCGTATTGGCTTGGTCATGTCTAAAGATGGAGGTGCCTTGGTAGAAATGGCAAAACCTATCAAAATGTATGTGGGAGCGGCATTTGGTAGTGGAGAACAATGGCAATCTTGGATACACATTACCGATTTGGCCAGAATGTTTTTATTCGCAGTAAAACACCAATTGGTGGGTGTTTATAATGGAGTTGGACCGAACCCTGTGACCAATACAAAATTGGTCAAGGAGATTGCTAAAGTGCTAGAAAAGCCCCTTTTATTGCCTAATATTCCTAAGTTTCCCATGAAAGTAATATTGGGTGAGATGTCTTATATTTTATTCGCAAGCCAACGTGTTAGCAGTAAAAAAATTGAAGACAAGGGCTTTGTGTTTCAATATCAAAATATCTGCCGTGCTCTAGAAGGCATCTATCTAGGAAAGTCTTCCGATCAGCGTATTGAAACAATAGATATCAAGGAGTACGTTTAGTACGATCTATTTTTAACATTATCCTAGGTTCGCATTTGCGTTGCACTTCGCATTCATTTATTCTTGAAATAGAGCTCGCTATTGAAGGCACCTTTTTTTTTGTTGTGACATTTTGACATTTTTAAAGATTTGGCAGTACTTTTGCCATCTGAAAAACGATGTTAAAATTGTAGTATCCAATGAGTGAAAAAGATAAGTCAGAAGAAATAGAAGAAATCATTTCTGATATTGATGAAAATATAG